>NZ_JBBMFR010000001.1:0-326431 GCF_040095915.1 Bifidobacterium hominis
AGGAGTTCCGGAGCATGTCCCTCGCGGTCTAGGGCTGTATCCTAATTAACAACGTCCAACAAACGGGGCGCAGTTCACTGCAGTGCCGGGATTTTTATTTTCTGACTTGGGTTATCTTCTGACGCGTTGGGGGAGCTCGTCGATGGCGCGGCTCATGCCCAGCATGGTGTTGTAGGGATTGGTGGCTTCGACCATTGGGTCGATAAGTTGCAGGATGTTCATGACTGCGAAAAGCGAGTCGGTGTGTGGGGATGGGTGGCACGTCCGGTTTGCGGGGCACAATGGAACCTATGACTGAAGCTGAAAACACCAAACCAGAACTTCCTGAGAATGTTCGCGTGCGCTTCTGCCCGTCTCCGACCGGCATTCCGCACGTCGGCATGGTCCGTACCGCACTGTTCAACTGGGCTGAGGCCCGCCACACCAAGGGCACGTTCGTGTTCCGTATTGAAGATACGGACGCCCAGCGTGACTCCGAGGAAAGCTACAACCAGATCATCGAAGCCCTGAATTGGCTGGGTATCGACTGGGATGAGGGCATCAACGTGGGCGGTCCCGACGGTCCGTACCGTCAGTCCGAGCGCGGCGACATCTACAAGGACGTCGCAGCCAAGTTGCTCGAAGCCGGCTATGCGTACGAATCCTTCTCCACTCCGGAAGAAATCGAAGCCCGCAACGTGGCTGCAGGCCGTCCGAAGGCATTCGGCTACGACGGTTACGACCGCAATCTCACCGAAGAGCAGAAGGCCGCGTTCCGCGCCGAAGGCCGCAAGCCGGCACTGCGCATCCGCATGCCCGACGAGGATATCGCGTTCGACGATCTGATCCGTGGCCGCATCGAGTTCAAGGCCGGTTCCGTGTCGGATTACGTGATCGTGCGTCCGAACGGCGATCCGCTGTACACGCTGACCAATCCGGTCGACGACGCCATGATGAACATCAACGTGGTGCTGCGCGGCGAGGATCTGTTGAGCTCGACCCCGCGTCAGATCGTGCTCTACCGTTACCTGATCGAGTTGGGTGTGGCTAAGGAAATGCCGCTGTTCGGCCACATGCCGTACGTGATGGGCCAGGGCAACAAGAAGCTTTCCAAGCGCGATCCGGAATCCAACCTGTTTCTGCACCGCGACAACGGTTTCATTCGCGAGGGCCTGTTGAACTATCTGGCACTGCTGGGCTGGTCCATCGCCGCCGACCGCGACGTGTTCTCCATGGAAGAGATGATCGAGAAGTTCGACGTGCGTGACGTCAAGGCCAATCCGGCCCGTTTCGACATCGACAAGGCCATTTCCATCAACGCCGAACACATTCGCATGCTCGAACCGCAGGACTTTCTGAACCGTGCCGTGCCGTATCTGAACCGTGACGGCGTGGTTTCCGCTGATTCCTGGGATGCGCTGACCGACCGTGAGCGCGAAGTGCTGTCCGCTTCCGTGAAACTCGTGCAGCCGCGCGTGCGCCTGCTGGGCGAGGTTGCGGGCATGGTCGGCTCGCTGCTCTCCACCGAGGGCTATATCGAGCCTGACGACGATGCCAAGAAGCAGTTGAAGGATTCCGCTCCGGCGGTGCTCGACGCTGCTATTGCCGCGCTTTCCGCTGTCGATGAGGCTGATTGGAAGACCGACTTCCTGCATGAGACGCTGAACAAGGCGCTGATTGAGGATGGCGGTTACAAGCCGCGTCTGGCATTCGGCCCTGTGCGCGTAGCCATGAGCGGCC
Organism: Bifidobacterium hominis; assembly: GCF_040095915.1. Taxonomy (NCBI): domain Bacteria; kingdom Bacillati; phylum Actinomycetota; class Actinomycetes; order Bifidobacteriales; family Bifidobacteriaceae; genus Bifidobacterium; species Bifidobacterium hominis. The sequence goes on from NZ_JBBMFR010000001.1 coordinate 1,720, forward strand.
GTCGTGTGTCTCCGCCGCTGTTCGAATCCATGGAGATCGTCGGCAAGGAGATCACCGTCGCTCGCCTGCAGGGTTTGCGCGAGCACCTGTGATGTGCTGATTCGTGCGTTTGCATGATTGCATGACTATTGACCCGCTGGAATGTTTTGTTCCAGCGGGTTTTGTTGTTCTTGGGATGATGTTCAAAAATGGTGGAAAATGGCGCGACACGCCGTGACTTGCGTACTCATGCGGATTCGCGTATATTTATCACTCGTTGCGGTTCACGGCTTAGCTGAGAATCACAGCAATAACTCAAGCCCCCGTCGTCTAGCGGTCTAGGACTACGCCCTCTCACGGCGCCAACACCGGTTCAAATCCGGTCGGGGGTACGACGGACAACTTTTCGAAGTTGCCACGCCTGCCAAATTGGGATGTGGTGTAATTGGCAACACAGCTGATTCTGGTTCAGCCATTCTTGGTTCGAGTCCAGGCATCCCAGCCAATGACCCTCGCAGATGCGAGGGTTTTTTGTTTTTCACAAGTATGTCTGCCAGTACAGCATAGTTCACGAAAATTGCACTACCCTAGGAAACATGACTGAATTGCAGAACGCAGCAAAAGCCGCGGCCACGCGACCGCGCATCCAACCGGCGGAAGAAGGCGACAATCGCCCGCTTTCCGTATCCGCGCGACTGGGACGACTGCAATTCCACCAATCCGGCAAATTCCGGGTTTTGCAGCTTACCGACATTCAAGACGGGCCGAAAGTCAGCAAAGACACCGTCAAACTCATCGAAGCGTCGCTGGACGCCACACGGCCGGACATTGTTATCTTCACCGGCAATCAGATCGCAGGATACGATCCCGCATACGCGCAAACCACACGTAAACGCCGGTGGAGCGCGTCTGCCGAAACTGCGCGCGAGACCTCCTCATCCAAGTCCTCCGAGGCGTCCGAACGTTTCGAAGCCGCATTAGAACGCACCCGCACATCCGTGCGCGCCACCATCGAACAGCTCGTGCATCCGCTCGTCGACCGTAGCATTCCGTGGGCGGTGACCTTCGGCAATCATGATTTTCAGTGCGGGTTGGGCAATGCGGAAATCGAAAGCATTTGCAGGGAATTTCCCGGATGCCTGAATCCTGATCCTACGGGAGAAGAGAGCAACGCTGAAAGCGCAGATTCTGCGGAAATCGTGGATTCCGCGAAAGGTACGGATTCTGCGCGACTTCAGGCGGAGCAATATTTGCCGAGCCAACGCGTGTTTGCCTGCGAGTCGGGAACATTCGCGTTGCCGGTTTCCGACGTGGATCGTACGACGTCCGTGCTTGGCCTGGTATTGCTGGATTCAGGCGATTATGCACATTCCGGCGGGTACGGAAGTCCGTCCGCGGAGGCGTTGCGATTCCTTGCCAAAGTGCCGGGAATGATGGCCGCGCAATCGCAGGAACAGGTAGGATCGCACGAAACCGCGCAATCTCAGGAACAGGCGGTGCCGTGCATGGTATTTCAACATTTTCCGGTGCAACAGTATTACCAACTGTTGAAGCCGGCTGCGGCGAATGCGGCACGCGCGATCGAAGGCTACCGCAATTTCGCCGGAAAACACTACGTTTTGGACGAGGAGAAAACGCTTCCCGGCAGTTATTTGGGGGAGGGCATCAGCTGTCCCGATGCAGACAGTGGCGAATTTGCGATTTTGGAACAATACGGGTATTTCGCGATTTCCGCGGGGCATGATCACCGCAATGCGTTCGTTGGAACGGTACCTGTTCCGCAAAATTCCGATGATGCGCGGACGGTGAAGGTTTTGCCGAAGACGATTGACGGGCTGATGATGATCGCGTCGCCCACCAGCGGTTTCGGATCGTACGGTCCGGTGCCGCAGAAGAGGGCCGCACGTCTGATCGAGTTCGACATTCGACATCCGTACGAGCCGCGCACACAGCTACTGGAATACGGCGAATTGGTAGGCAAGCCGAGCGCGGGCAAGGCGTACGCATACGGTATGACCAGCGAGTCGAAGCCCGAATCCGAAGGTGTGGACCTGCTGCATAGGTCAACCTGGTGGAGCAAACTGCTGTCCTGGCTGCGCAAGTAAACGGCAATCGCGGCAAATGAAAACCGCAAATGAAAACCGTGCCTTGCATGCGTTGCAAAGCACGGTCGAAAAGCTTGCGAAGCCGTACGGTCATAAGACCGTAACTGCCTGTCAGCGGCCGGAAGAAGCCTTAATCAGGGCGTCAGTCAAATATTTGCCGGCAGCCATGACCAGCGGGGCGTAACGGCGTCCGGGATTGGATCCCATACGACCGTCCGGGCCGGAAATCGAAATTGCGGCAATCACCTGACCGGAAGCATTGCGAATCGGCGCGGAAATCGAGCATACGCCCTCATCGCGTTCGTTCACGGATTCGGCCCAACCGCGCTTGCGTACGGCGGTAAGTTTGGCCGCGGTGAACTTGGCGTGACGCAACCCCTGATGCAGACGTTCGGAATCCTCCCAAGCCAGCAGAATCTGGGCTGCGGAACCGGCCTCCATCGACAGCATCGCACCAACCGGAATGGAATCGCGCAAACCGGACGCGCGCTCCACAGCGGCAATGCATACGCGCATATCGCCCTGACGGCGGTAAATCTGCGCGGATTCGCCGGTACGATCCAGCAACGTCTGCAAAATCGGCGCGGCTGCGGTCAGCAAACGATCCTCGCCGGCAGCTGCGGCCAATTCCGCAAAACGCGATCCAAGAACGAAACGACCATGCTGATCACGCAACACAAAACGGTGGCGTTCCAACGCAATCGCCAGTCGATGCGCGGTCGGTCGGGCCAAGCCCGTCGAGGAAACCAGCTGCCCGAGCGTTGCCGGGCCGGATTCGAGCGCGTCAAGGATCTTGACGGTCTTGTCAAGCACACCCACACCGGAATGAATCTCGTTGCTTTGAGAAGACATCGTGCGGTGGTTTTCAGCTTGAAGCTCAGTCTCATTCGACTGCGATTCAGGCATGGCGGTGCTTGTATTCGAAGAAGTCATAAGAGGGATTATGCCATCTCACATATTGAAATGCAAAATGTACGCAATGTCGGACTGCGGTAAAGCAGAAATTTTTTAATTCTTACTCGGTAATGGAAAAGTTGGGAAAATGTTGAATTATCAACGATTATGTTGGCGCGTGCGGGGAAGTGTGGGGAAGTATGTCGCATTTCGCGTGTTTTGAGCGTGAATTGACATGAACTCAACGCATACATGATACGTGCGTTGCGTGCAAGTATCTCATATACCGGCATAGACACATTCGAACCAGACTCAAACACCATAGGCTTGTAGCACGAATAATGCGGGTTGGCAATACCCGCGAGGAAAAGTGAGGAAACTCGAGGAGGTCCCGCAATGGGAACGACATTGGCCGAGAAGGTCTGGGCCGATCATTTGGTACGCAAGGGCAGCGAGGGGGCTCCCGACTTGCTGTACATTGATCTGATGCTCATGCACGAAGTCACCAGTCCGCAGGCGTTCGAAGGCTTGCGACTGGCCGGACGCAAGCCGCGTCACCTTGACCAGCTGATCGCAACGGAAGATCACAACACTCCGACTGCCAACATCGACCGCCCGAATCCGGATGAGATCTCCGCACTGCAGCTGAGCACGCTCGAAAAGAACTGCAAGGATTTCGGCGTACGTCTGTGCCCGCTGGGAGACGCCGATCAGGGCGTGGTGCACGCGTTCGCGCCGGTGCTGGGTCTGACGCAGCCGGGCATGACGATCGTGTGCGGCGATTCGCACACTTCCACGCACGGCGCGTTCGGTGCCATGGCCATCGGCATCGGCACCTCCGAAGTCGAACATGTTATGGCAACGCAGACCCTGAGCCTGAAGCCGTTCAAGACCATGGCCGTGAATATCGAAGGTGAACTGCCGAAGGGTGTCACCGCAAAAGACATTATCCTTGCGATCATCGCAAAGATCGGCACCGGCGGCGGCCAAGGGCACGTTATCGAATATCGCGGCGAAGCCATCAAAAAACTGTCGATGGACGCACGCATGACCATCTGCAACATGTCAATTGAAGCAGGCGCCCGCGCCGGCATGATCGCACCGGACGAAGTGACGTTCGAATACCTGAAAGGACGCCCGCACGCACCGGAAGGCGAAATGTGGGACAAGGCCGTCGAATACTGGAAGACGCTGAAAACCGACGACGACGCCGTGTTCGACAAGGAAGTGACCATCAAGGCTGAAGACCTCGAACCGTACGTGACTTGGGGCACCAATCCGGGCCAGGGCATCAAAATCTCTGGCGTGGTGCCGGATCCGGCCTCGTTCAATGACGAAACCGAGCGTACTGCGGCCGAGCGTGCCATCGCCTACATGGGCTTGACGCCGGGCATGCGCATCAAAGACATTGCCGTGGATACCGTGTTCATCGGCTCCTGCACCAACGGACGCCTTGAAGATCTGCGCGTGGCCGCCTCCATTATGAAGGGGCATCACAAGGCCGAAAACATTCACCGCGTGCTCGTGGTGCCGGCCTCCTCTCGCGTGCGTTTGCAGGCGGAAAAGGAAGGACTCGACAAGATATTCAAGGACTTCGGTGCCGAATGGCGTAACGCCGGCTGCTCCATGTGCCTGGGCATGAACCCCGACAAGATGGTGGCTCGCGAACGTTCCATTTCCACGTCGAACCGCAACTTCGAAGGCCGTCAGGGCAAGGGGTCGCGCACGCACTTGGCATCGCCGGCAGTCGCCGCAGCAACCGCCATCCGCGGTACCATCTCGTCTCCGGCCGACCTGTGAATCCTAGGAAATCCCTGTTTTTCGGATTCCGGAAAATCGTAGGTGATGTCGAATCTTGAGAATTATTGATCTGAAGAAGTTTCGAATCCTTGATAAATCCGGAATCCTTGAAAAACTTGATTTTCTGGCATCCTGTGAATCGTAAATCGAAAGAAATGTTGAAATGGAAAAACTGACTACTCTTACCGGCGTGGCCGTGCCGCTTCGCCGCTCCAACGTCGATACCGACCAGATTATTCCCGCCGTGTTTTTGAAGCGCGTGCAGAAGTCCGGTTTTGACGACGCGCTGTTCTACGCATGGCGTCGCGATCCGGAATTCGTGCTCAACCAGCCGGAATACAAACAGGGCAAGATTCTCGTGGCCGGGCCGGATTTCGGCATCGGCTCTTCGCGTGAACATGCCGTGTGGGCGCTGCACGATTACGGTTTCCGCGTGGTGATTTCGTCTCGTTTCGCCGACATTTTCTACGGCAACACCGCAAAGAACGGCGTGCTGGCTGCGATTATGCCGCAGGAATCCGTTGAGCTGCTGTGGAAGCTGCTCGACGAGGAGCCGGGCCGTGAAATGACCGTGAGTCTGGAAGATCGCACGGTGACGTGCGGCGACGTGACGCTGCCGTTCGAGGTGAACGACTACACCCGTTGGCGCTTGATGAACGGCTACGACGATATCGATCTGACGTTGCAGTATGAAGACGATATCGTGGCATACGAGAAGATGCGTGCCGAAAAGTTCCCGTTCAAGCCGAAGACGCTGCCGGTCAAGCGCGAACCGGAGCAGACGATCGCTTCCGCACGCGAAGGCGAATACCCGGATTGGCAGGGTCCGCTTGCCGATCGCGGCATTATCTGAGTTGGCGTCTGGCTAGCTGCGCGGGCTGTTTGTGCGGGGTGATTCCTCCAGTGGGTGGAAGGATCACCCCGCTTGCGTTGTTGCGCGGGCTGTTTGCGGGAGGATTCCTCCAGTGGGTGGAGGTTTTGGGACTTTGAGACGGTCCGTAGCGGGAGGATTCTTCCAGTGGGTGGATGTTTTTGGACGATTGGGGGACTCATATTGTCCGGATTCCTCCAGTGACTGGAGGAATTGGGACGTCGGGATTGCCGATTATGTGAGATTTGCGCGGGTTTTGCATATAAGACGCGCTATGGTGGGCTTATTGGTTTGCGCTTTCGTAGCTTTCGGAGAGAAATATGAGTCAGGGTTTCGCGCCGTTTTATGATGTCAATCGCACGTATGAAGACAATTATTTGCAAGGGCCGTTTGGCGCGTTTGCCGAAGCGCTGAAGGCTGATTCGTCTGATTCTGCAGATTCGGTCGCTCCTGTTGCTGTGTCTGCGTCCAATTCTTCCAGTGAAGATCAGACTGCCCATGTTGTTCAGGCTCAAGCTCAGGAATTCCTTGGTTTTCGTGTGAATCTGCCGTTCGGCATTCCGGCAGGTCCGCTGCTGAACGAGCGTTTCACTACGGCTGCCTTCCGTATGGGTTTCGATTTGGCCGTGTATAAGACGGTTCGCTCCCGCGCATGGGGCTGCAATGCGTTCCCGAACGTGCTTGCCGTGCATCCGAGGAATGCTGACGGTTCACTGGTTCCCGGCAGTGCCGAACTTGACGAGGGTGTGCTTGCCGACACCCGCTATGAGCTTCCGATTTCGATTTCCAACAGTTTCGGCGTTCCCTCCCGTGATCCGGACGAGTGGCAGCCGGATATGCAAAAGGCGATCGCGGCGGCCGGCGATGGTCAGCTGCTGGTGCCGAGCTTCCAAGGTTCCCGCGTGGAAGGCATGGATCGCGAGGCATACATTGCCGATCACGTCACCACCGCGCATTTGGTTGCCGAAACTGGCGCTGGCCTGATGGAAATGAACACCAGTTGCCCGAATGAGGGGCATAATCGTCTGCTGTGCCACGATCCGCATTTGGTTGGCGAGATTACGGAAGCGGTGAAGAACGAAATCGGCGATCGTCCGCTGATTGTGAAGCTCGCATACATTCCGAACGATGCCGATCTGGAGATCATGGTGCGGGAAACCGCCGGTCATGGTGCGGTGCAGGGCTTTTCCACGATCAACACGATTTCCGCGAAACTGGTGGATGCGAACGGCAATCAGGCGTTGCCTGGTGCGGGTCGTGACCGTTCGGGCGTGTGCGGCAATGCGATTCGTGGCGCCGGTCTCGATATGGTCGGCCGTTTGAGTGCGATTCGTGAGAAGTTGGGGCTTGATTTTGCGATCGTCGGCGTGGGCGGTGTGATTCGTCCGGAAGATTACAAGGCGTACCGTGAGGCTGGTGCGAACGCGGTGATGAGTGCCACGGGTGCCATGTGGAACGCTCATCTGGCTCAAGACATTAAAGCTTCGTTGTGATCGTTGTGATTACGGCTCCATCTGTGGCTGATTTGTGATTTGGCGTCCATTCTTCCCAGTGACTGGAGGTTTTTGGACGCTGAGGTGCGGTTTGGCGGGGTGATTGTTCCAGCGACTGGGGAAATCTTCCCGCTGAGATGGCTGTTTGTGGGTGGAATGTTCCAGTGACTGGAAGTTTTGGACGAAAGTCGAACGAAATTGGGAGACACTGCGCTAAACGCGGCATTTCACGAGCCCACTACATGCCTTATGGCAAACTGAAGGTTAGTGTGTTTCAAGCTTGAACCGTGTAAGGGAAGCGAAAGAGGTTGAGCGTGTCTGACAATAACAACGACATTCTGCACGTCGAAGGTGGCAAGCCGCTGAACGGCACCATCAAGGTGCGTGGCGCGAAGAACTTCGTGAGCAAGGCCATGGTGGCGGCGCTGCTCGCCCCGGGCACGTCCGTGTTGAAGAATGTTCCGGAGATTCGCGACGTGCATGTGGTCTCCGATCTGCTGCGCCTGCATGGCGTGGACGTTACGGTGGACGGCGATCATGGCGTGGTCACGATCGACGCCACGAATGTACAGCTTGCTGACGTGGCCGACGTGGATACGCTGTCCGGCTCGTCGCGCATTCCGATCCTGTTCTCCGGTCCGCTGCTGCACCGTTTGGGTGAAGCGTTCATTCCGGCTCTCGGCGGATGCAATATCGGCGGTCGTCCGATTGATTTCCATCTGGAAACGTTGCGCAAGTTGGGTGCCAATGTCGATAAGGAACATAAGGACGGCATTCATATCACCGCTCCGAACGGTTTGCATGGCGCGAAGATTCATCTGCCGTACCCGTCGGTAGGCGCTACCGAGCAGACGTTGCTTGCCGCAGTGCTTGCGGAAGGCAAGACGGAGCTTTCCGGCGCTGCCACCGAACCTGAGATCATGGATTTGGTGTGCGTGCTGCAGAAGATGGGTGCGATTATTTCCGTGGATGTGGATCGTACGTTCCGCATCGAAGGTGTGAAGGAGTTGAAAGGTTACACGCACACCTCGCTGACCGACCGCATCGAGGCCGCTTCTTGGGCTTCCGCGGCATTGGCCACGCATGGCGACATTTTTGTCAAGGGTGCCACGCAGCCTGAAATGATGACGTTCCTGAACGTGTTCCGCAAGATCGGTGGTGAGTTCGACATCACCGATAACGGCATTCGTTTCTGGCATCCGGGCGGCGATTTGAAGCCGGTCGCAATCGAAACTGATGTGCATCCGGGCTTCATGACCGACTGGCAGCAGCCGCTGGTGGTGGCGTTGACGCAGGCGAAGGGCCTGTCGATCGTACACGAAACGGTGTATGAGAATCGTTTCGGTTTCACGAAGCCACTGGTGCAGATGGGTGCCACGATTCAGCTGTATCGCGAATGCCTTGGATCGTTGCCGTGCCGTTTCCAGCAGCGCAATTACAAGCATTCCGCGGTCATTTTCGGACCGACCCCGTTGACCGGCCGCGATATTGACGTGCCGGATCTGCGCGGTGGCTTCAGCCATCTGATCGCCGCATTGACGGCGAAGGGTCCGTCCAACGTGCAGGGCATTTCGCTGATTGACCGCGGTTACGCTGATTTCCGTGGCAAGCTCGAAGCTCTCGGCGCAGATTTCGACTGATTTGTTGCCTGTTTTATCGCTGATATAGCTTGATTGGCTTGGTAAGGCCGGTGTTCACAACAGTGGACACCGGCTTTTTGCTTACATGTTGTCGTTGCTCGTTCTCAAAGAGCATAGTAATTCAGTGTACAAATTGTTGCGCTTAATTTAGGGAGAAGACATGGTGATCTTCTCTAAGCCGTCCACCTCCGTCATCGGTCCGACGGCCCGATTGCCTACCCTGCAGGCTCTAGTGACATGAACTTCGAGCCGGAAGTGGCTGTGGTCATCAGCCGCGTGGCGAAGAATGTCACCGTCGAAAACGCTATGTATTACATGCTCGGTTGCACCTGCGTCACCGATGTGACGTTGCGTGACCTGCAAGGCCTCGACCCATGTGGACGCGCGTCAAGGGCTTCGACACTTCCGGCTCGCTCGGCCCGTGGATTGTAACGTGCGACGGCCTCAACTGGCGAGGTACCAAGATTTCGTTCACGCTGAACGGTGAGGCCGTGCCGGTGGCATCCGGCACCAACCGCGAACATGATCCACGGCATTCCGGAGCAGATCGCCGCGATTTCGTCGTTTGCCACGTTGCTGCCGGGCGACGTTATTCTGACCGGCACGTCGAACGCGTCCGGGCACTTGGGGCCGGGCGACGAAGCGGTGGTAGCCGTGGAAGGCATCGGCGCTCTGCGCAACGTTGTGGTGCGTGCATGAGTTCGGCACCTGCATCATGTGGGATGTACCATCCGATTCGCGCTGCTGCCGTACGCGATTTTGCGCGTACGAAAAGCCGCACCCGCGATTAATCGAATCCGGGTTTCCCGGACCGGCGATCGGGGTGCGGCTTGTAAGCGCGGAACGCCCGCGGCATCGTCAAGCGTTGTCCTTGCTTCCGAGCTGGCACTCGAGAAGGTTGACGATTCGCGCATGTTCCTTTTCGTCAATCTTCACGGTGAATAGGAACACGAGCAGACTGACGACAATGAACGCGAGAGGTGTGTAGAAGGCGAACGTCTTGAAAGTCTGAATATCATGCGCGGTCATGTCGGCCGCGGTGGCGGTGTTGAGCATGCCGGCGGACACCGCCACGAATCCGACGATGCCGTTGGAGAGGGCGCCCGCAATCTTGTCAAGCATGGGCCTGACGGAGAGGATTACCGCCTCGTTGCGCTTGCCGGTTTTCAACTGACCATATTCCACAGTGTCAGTCATAGTGAGGATGGCCGTGGTTTGTATCAGAGTTGACGGCAGGTAGAATAGCACGAGTGCGATGATGACGGCGGTCAGATTCGTGGAGGCGAGGATAAACACCAGATACGCCGCGATCATCAGACCCATGCCGGTGATGAACAGGTAACGGCGCGGAATGAATTTGTTGATCACAGGGTACAGTGGTGTGATCAACAGACCAGTGACGACGGGGATGATTCCTGCAATGGAGAATGCCGCTGGCTTGTCGAGTACGAATTTGAACAGATAGAACAGCACGCCTGCTGTCGCGACGTTCGCCACGGCATAGAACACGTAGGACAGGGCGACCCATAGCAATTGATCGTTCTTCGCCAGCGCCGCGAAGGCCTGAAGAGGGTTGCCGTTATCTTGGGCCTTGGCGCGCAGCGCACTCTGGCGTTCCCGGGTACCGAACGCGCCGGACATGGCCGAAATGATGGCGAGCATGGCGACGATGAGCGCAAGGGCGGTCCAGCCGCTCTGGTTCTGTTCGTTTCTGCCGGTGAACTGCATGCTGAAATAGGTGACCACGGGTACCACGATGACCGTCAGCCCGTTAAAGCCGAGGGAGGCTCCGAACGAGCCGAGGGAAGTGTACAGCGCCCTCTCCTGTGAATCTTCGGACAGTGCGGGAATCATGCCCCAGAACGAGATGTCACGCAGGGAATAGAACACGTCGAGGATAATGAACACCGCAATGAACAGAACGATAAACCATGTCTGATTCACGTTGACGAAACCGAACAATCCGGTGAACACCATGAACAGAAGGATCGCGCTGACAAGGCCTCCGATAAATTGCCAAGGGCGAAACCTGCCGATTCGGGTGTTGGTGTTATCGATAAGGTTGCCGAGCAGTGGGTCGATGAAGATCTCTCCGATGCGGATGATCACAATGGCTCCGGTGATAATGCCAACGAGCTTGGTCGCGATGTCTTTATCCACTCCGGCGAAAAGGGCGGAAGTGACGTATACCACGAAATAGGTGCTCATCATGTTGTAGAAGACAGCTTGGCCAAAACCACTGAAGGTGTAGGCCATCCGCTGTCCAAGTATGTGCTTTGGCTTCATGTCCGTTGAGGATGCTGAATGAGACATAGGTATCCCTTCGTAAGGTGAGGAGTATTCAACCGGTGCACCCGCGGTGCGACGTTGCAGATTGCAGGTGCGGAGGATCGGATGAGGTGGAATCGGATTGGCGTTATGCGCCAAGCAGTGCGGCGAAGCGGGGGGCCAGCAATGCGGCCATGCGGTTGTAGCCCTGCTGGTTGGGGTGGATGGAATTGCCAAAAAGTTCGCGCCTCTGATTGATATTGCGAGCATAATCGATGAAATGCCAGCCGTTCACCCGGCACATGCGGCGGTATGCTTCATTGAGCAGATCGATGCCGTGATTGATCTCCACAATGTCTTCCAACGTGAAGCGTTCGCGGAAAATTGGTTCCTCAACTGCGAATTGCAGCACGGAAAGCACCGCTACTGCCGGATGCTGCTCGGATAGGCCGAGTGCTTCGTCCATGAGGTCCTCGAAACGAGAGACCACAGGTTTCACCGTTTCCTCCGTGCGTGCATTCTCCAAGTCGACGTCGTTGGTGCCAAGCCCCACCACGATCAAATCCGCGTCGGGAAGATGCAGCTTCGCCATTTCCCACTCCGGGTATGTGCGGTAGTCCACGGTGCTTGCACCATCATGGCCAAACCCTTGAACATCAATGTTCAGTATGGCACCCACCGTTTCCGGCCATGGGTGCGACACGTGGTACCCCAGTCCGGTGTCCCCGTGGGTAATGCTGTCTCCGAGACATACGACGTGTGCCATGGAGGAGGGCATGTGGATGTCGTTGATTTTGGTTTCGTGTGTGGAGGTCATGAGATCATTCTCCCTGTTCCAGTTTCCCCCGACTTCGACGTCGGGCCTTCGTCTCGCGGTCCATGGTGGCCGCTGACGATATGGTATGCCCTCGCGCTTGTTGTTTTCGTGGCATCTCGGTTTCAATATTTATGAAATCTTGGCTTTGCTGGGCTTTCAGGATTGGAACGGCTGGGATAGTTCTGCACGATATTGCGATGGGGATTTGCCGTTCGCTCGTTTAAAAGCGGCGCAGAACATGCTTTGGCTGTGGAAGCCGCAGTCGGCGCTGATGGCGCCCACCGGCAGCGTCGTGGTGTGCAGCAGGAACTTGCCTCGTTCGAGCCTCGCATTGAGTATGTACTGATGTGGCGTGGTCCCGGTGCGTTCCTTGAAGCGTTTGGAGAAATAGTATTTGTCGATACAGAACACCGTCGCGAGGGAATCCAGTGAGAGGTCGTCATTCAGGTGTGCCGTGATGTACGGCAGCGACCGGTCGATGACGTTCAGGGCGTCGCCGTGCGGGCCGCTCGACTTGCCTGCGGACGCAAGTGAAGCCAACACACCATCGATGTGATGCGATAGTTCGGCCTCCCTTGCCCCTCTTCCCGCTTTGAGCATGTCGAAAATGGCGTGCATCTCGTGGAGACCATGTCCGCTTCTCCCAACGTCGATGATGTTACCGGAGCGTTCCACGATGTATTCGTACATGTTTCTCGCCGCCGGCCCGTCATAGTGGAGCCAGATATCCTGGCAGGATTCATCAGTGGAGAAGCGATGTGGCTCATAGCAGTCGACGATAAGGAATTGGCCTTCATGCGCAATGGCGTCGACGTCCGCGAAACGGATGCGGAATGATCCTTCGCTGATGTAGGCGATGAGGAAGTTGTTCATCGGGGCTCGGCTCAATCTGTACCCGGGCATAAAATCGCCAAGCCCAACGCGATGGGGATAGTACATGCAGTTGCGCATCTTCGGTGTGGCGGAGTAGAGGAAATACTCTGAGCGGCATGAGATCATGTTTGCTTCAGTGAGGTGCATTTCCGCCTCCCGGTCTCGGATGCGAGGGGTTTGTGGGTCGAAGTGTGCGTAGATGCGACGAACGCGGCGCATGGGAATGGTTGGGCCGTTGATTGCCTGCCGGGCTCTCCGGATTCATGATAGCGCGTGCCGTTAACGATCCAGGACTCCCGTAATCGTGCGGCTTTCGTCTGATATGACGGGCGGATTCTAGGGGCGGTTGCAACACCTGTTGTGTGCCGCTTGGTTGGTGTGTTGATGAGTTCGAGGATTTTCCCGCTGGGTTTCATGTATTCGAGGGTTTTGCGTGGCCGGATCGCAGCGCGTTGTTCAGTTCGCGGCCCAGTTCGCCCTTGCCTTGGATGTAGATCGTTTGGTAGATGGTTTCCGTGCATGCGTGCATGTCTTCAGTATCGGGGAAGTCCATGTCCAGTCGGTGGCTGATCTATTCGGGTCTCCAATGTTGTTTGACGCCGGCTTTAATCTCGTCTCATAGTCGCGTGCCTGGTCATGCCTTGCGTGTCTTGGGTCGTTTGAATCGGTCCGCTGACGTTTGTTGAGTACAGTGGGGCTCGTATTCGCCGGTGACGCGGTTATGGTTGGCGCGTATTTTACGGCTGACCGTGGATGGCTCCCGGTCCAGTAGGAGTGCGATGGCTCGTATCGAGTCACCGGCCTTGAGCCTGTCGGCGATCAGAATGCGTTTGGCCTGGTCGAGGTAGCATTATGTAGTTTGGTGGGTTTGTTCACGGGTGAACGGTACCAGTCCACGCTCGGCTTTTCATTGCACCCAGTGGCGCGCGTGTGCTCGTTGCGCCATACCTTGCCGGTGCGTTTGGACACGTCCACGGCGCGGGCGGCCTGTGTGAAGTTCAGTCTCGCGTTCAACGATGCCACGTACCGTTCGCGTCTCGTCCGACACATCTCGCCACGCGTTGGATACGACACGCCATCGAACACCCAGCGGCCATCGGCGGCCCGTCTCGTCTCGTCGCCCACTTGATTCTCCCGGAAATCGACCAAGTGTTGCAATGATCACTAGACCCCATCCTCTCCTCACAGACACAGGCAGTTAGGGAGGGGTGAGCTGAAAGGCGGCGACGCAAATGAAGCAGTGTCGTCCAATCTCATAAAGACGGAAAACGGCGGAACGGGTGGAAGGTGAATCGGCCCCTGGTTCCGCCTTTTCATATATTCGCTTCGTATATTCCGCGTTTTTTGTATTTCGTGTGTGCGTCGTGCATGAGCGCAATCGCCCCAACCAAGCGGAATGGGTGGTGGCAGAATGGAACGCATGGCATCCAAAGGAAAACCCTCGCCGCGTTCCGCGGTCAAACCGTTAAGCGACGAACAGGTCGCAAAGCTCGCACAGCATCACCATCTCGTTGATCCAACCCATGATTTTCCATGCGGGCCACGCAAAGCCAACACCGCGGAAATCGAAGCGCAGAATCCGAAAGCGACCCACCGACTGCTCACCGGATGCGACATCGTATTCCGTAATCGCACCAAACTCAAGGCGTGGGGCATCGAACATGTGCCGGAAACCGGTCCATTCATCACCGCGGCCACGCACGTCACCATGTTCGACGTGTTCGTGCCCATGATCTCCATATTCCACCAAGGCCGCCGCCCGCGTTATATGGCCAAAGCCGAAATGGCCTCGTGGCCGCTGATTGGCAAATGGTTCCAGCTGGTAGGCATGCAGCCCGTGCAACGACGTGCTGGCAAGGCGAAAGCCATCGAGGAGACCTCCGTGGAAATCCTCACCTCCGGCCGACCCCTAACCGTATGGCCGGAAGGCACGGTAACGCGCGACCCGCAGAAATGGCCGATGAGCATGAAAAACGGCGTGGGTGTGATCGCACTTGAGGCCTCACGCCGACTCGGCTATCAGATTCCGCTGTATTGCGCGGTAACGTGGGGTGCGGCAAGCATCAACCATTGGTGGCCGTGGCCGCGTAAAAACGTGGTCATGTGCTACGATGAGGCGCTTGATTATGCGGATCTGCTCGCCGATTGCGATTCCTGGGGTGAGGAAGTGCCGGAAGATCTCGCCAACGAACTCACTCGACGCATTCGCGTACGCATGACCGAAGTCATGGCCGAAATCCGCGGCGAACAAGCCCCCGACGGATATTGGGATTATCGCACGATGAGCCGAGTGAAGGACTGAATCGAAAAAAGACCGAACACTCGATTGCTGAAATGAAGTAATCGAAATACTGCCGGCCGATTGCGCGTACGTGTTGCGCGTATTGCGGTATGCATCGCGGTGTGCGTAGCCGGCGGTAGCATAAGGAAAGCAATTTTTGAGCCAAGACTCCGGACTATGAATGGTGCCTGGAGCAATGCAAGGAGCAAATATGACGAACGTGACGGTACTGGGCGCAGGAGCTTGGGGAACCGCTTTCGGTCAGGTGCTTGCCGATGCAGGCAACAATGTGACCATGTGGGCCATCGAACCGGAGATCGTGGAAGGCATTCGTGACCACCATCACAACGGTGTTCGCCTGCCCAGCGTGAAAGTGCTGCCAAGCAACATGACTGCCACCGGCGACCGTGCCGAAGCCGTAGCCAACGCCGACATTATCATCGTGGCCATCGCGGCGCAGTTCGCACGCGTCGCGCTCGCCGAATTCAAAGAGCTCATTCCCGAAACCGCGCTCGTGGCATCCCTGATGAAAGGCATTGAACGCACTACCGGCAAGCGCATGGACGAAGTCGTTATGGAAACGCTCGACCTGCCGGCCGACCGCTTCGCCGCCATTTCCGGACCGAACCTGAGCAAGCAGATCGCCGACCGCGAGCCGGCCGCAACCGTGGTTGCCTGCGAAAATCTCGACAATGCACGCAAGATCGCAGCCGCCTGCACCACCGACTATTTCCGTGCGTTCGTAACCCGCGACGTAATCGGCTTGGAAATGTGCGGATCGCTGAAGAACGTGGTCGCGCTGGCTGTGGGCATGGCCCGCGGCGCCGGCTACGGCGAAAACACCGCCGCCATGATCGAAACCCGCGGTCTGGCCGAATTGACCGCCCTGGGAGAGGCGGCAGGCGCCGATCCGAAGACGTTCGCCGGTTTGGCGGGCGTGGGCGACCTGATCGCCACCTGCGGATCCCCGTTGAGCCGCAACTACACGTTCGGCTCCAACCTGGGCAAGGGCCTGAGCGTTGAGGAAGCCACCAAGGTGAGCAACGGCGTGGCCGAAGGCGTGCCGACCACCGATGCGGTAGTGGCGCTCGGCAAGCAGTATGGCGTGCCCACGCCGCTCGCCACCGCCATGAGCCACGTGCTTTCCGATGGCATCTCCTGCGCGCAAATGCTGTCCGAACTTTTCGGCGAAGGCATCAGCGAAGAATAATCTTTCCGCAATATCGCAATTGCAAATAAGACCGCACTTTCAGGTGCGGTCTTTTTATTTTTTCGAGACATGCGATTGCGTAAAACGTCAATCGGAATTTGTTAATCGTCAATCGCCATATATTCGGCAATAATAGTAAATCTGTATAAAAATAGTCTAATCGTAATTAGTCTAATCGTAATTAGACAAAGCGCTTAAGCTCGGTTTTTCAGGCTGCAATCGCATCATTCCAACGTTTGATTCCGTATTCTATGATTCATGAAAATAGGACATGAGCGACGGGCGTGTGTAATCATGGTTCGTCGCGTGTGGCTGTGGGGTGCGGTTTGTATACTGAACTGCGATATTGCGAACGTGCGATATCGCAGGCGAACAGTAGTGCAAACCGGCGCGATATTGCGAGAACAAACAGTATTGACAGACGGTATTGGGCGCGTGTGCGTTCAACGGACCAATTTATGGAGCATAAGACAAAGATGGCAAAACAGCGCATTGTGGTGATGTATGGCGGCAAAGCCGACGAGCATTCGATTTCCTGCATCTCTGCGGCGGGCGTGTTGCGCGCGTTGGATACTGACAAGTTCGAAGCCATTGAGGTGGGAATTACCAAGAACGGCGAGTGGATCGTAGACGGCGAGGATCCGCGCAAGTGGAACATGAGCGAAGGTATGCCGACGGTGGAGAAGACGGATTCCTCCAAAGATGTGGTGCTGGATGTGGCACTCGGTCAGGATGGTTTCTTCGCTCGTGAAGATGACGGCACGTTGACTTCGCTTGGCCACGTGGACGCCGTGCTTCCGGTATTGCATGGTCCGTACGGTGAGGATGGCACGATTCAGGGCCTGTTCGAAATGATGAACGTGCCGTACGTTGGCTGCGGTGTGCTCGCTTCCGCCGCGTGCATGGACAAGCATTATACGAAGGTTTTGCTGGCTGCGGCCGGTATTTCCGTGGCTCCCGGCATCACGTTGGATGCGCGCGATTATGATGCCGCTTCCGAATTCGCCGCAGACGCGGACGAGATGCTTGCCGCGGTGCAACAGGCCGGATTGCAGTACCCGCTGTTCGTGAAGCCGTCCCGCGCCGGTTCCAGCTTCGGTGTGACCAAGGTCGAACATGAGGGCGATGCGGCCGAGCTTGCCGCCGCCGTGTTCGAAGCGTCCCACCATGATTGGCGTGTGCTCGTGGAACAGGGAATCGACGCACGCGAAATCGAATGCGCCGTGCTCTGCCCGAAGGCCGGCGAGGCTCCGCAGGCCAGCTGGCCGGGCGAAATCGTGCTTGACAAGCGTGCCGAGGGCGACGACCAGTTCTATGATTTCGACAGCAAATACATGAACTCCGACGCAAGCCATGTGGAAGTGCCCGCAAGTCTGCCGGAAGAAACCCTGAACCGTGTGCGCGAAACCGCCAAAAAAGCGTTCATCGCGGTCGACGGCACCGGCCTGAGCCGCGTCGATACCTTCGTGACGGCCGACGGCGAAGTGATGGTCAACGAAATCAACACCATGCCGGGCTTCACCCCGATTTCCATGTATCCCAAGGCATGGGAGGCGACCGGCGTGAACTACACCGACCTGATCACCATGCTGATCGAAGGCGTGCTGCGCTGATTTCGAGTGTGTGGCGGATCCGCGCCCGATCGTAGTGCTCGCCATGTGATCCTTTTCGTTGCGGACGCTTATGGCGACGGTCGTGAGATTGTAAGCTGATATTCAGCATTCCTGTACTAAGGTGCTGAGTATCAGCATTTTCATATATGCACTTCCGTGCACGTCGTCGCAAAGGCAGATATGACGTTTCCGCAGTACCCCCAATATCCGCAGCGGCCGCAACAACCGCAGCCGCGGCAGAATCCGCAACAACCATCCCAATATCAGCAATATCCGCAACAACCGCAGTATCCGCAGCCGCAAGCCAATCCTTATGAACTTTGGCTCAGGCGCGTGAAAAGCGTGTTCTCCCGCATCGGCGGAAGCATGTGCCTGATGGTGGTGATCTGGTATGCGCTTGCAACGGTGCTTTCCAGCGTGCTCTATCAGGTACTGCACACCACGAATCTGCCGAATTGGGCGGCGTATGTGGCATCGGATGTCCCTTTGTATCTCGTGGCCATGCCGCTCGCGGTACTGATCATGGGCAAATCGTCGGTCATTGCAACACGCAAGTTCGACATGAAACCGAGCCAATTCTTCAAACTGCTGGTCATGTGCTTCCCGCTCATGTATGCGGGCAGCCTTATCGGCAATATGCTGTCGTCGCTGCTCTCCGGAGGCAACGCCAGCAATTCGGTAAGTGACCTGGCCATGCAATTCGACGTGTGGAACGTGGTGTTCCTCGTGATTCTCGGACCGTTGTTCGAAGAATGGATCTTCCGCAAGGAACTCATCAGCCGCACGCGCAAATACGGCGAAAAAACCGCGATTGTGTTCTCCTCGCTGTTCTTTGGCTTGGTGCACATGAACCTGTTCCAATTCTTCTACGCATTCGCATTGGGGCTTGTGTTCGGCTACGTGTACGTGCGTACCAGCAAACTGCGTTATTCGGTGGTCATGCACATGTTCGTCAACTTCATGGGCGGTGTGGTCGCGCCGTGGGTGGTGAAGAACATTGACATCGACAGCCTGATGAACGTGCTGACAAGTGCGGAAAACGGCGACGGAACGGCCATGATGCAGTGGATAGATCAGAATGCGACGGGAATGATGATATTCGGCATCTATATGCTGCTGTATTACGGTCTGATCATTGCGGGTGTCGTGCTGCTTATTCGTGAACGTAAGAATTTTGAATTCTATACCGCGCCCGAAGAATTGCCTCGCGGCGTTCGCACGGGCACGGCAATAATGAACGTCGGTGTAATTACTTACATTGTAGTGACGGTTATTATTACGGCAATCAATCTAATGATGTAATAATTTCAGCATAAAAAAGTGCCGCATGTGGAATACTGCATGCGGCACTTTTTATGTATGGGCCAATCGCGATTTCCTCTGTTCGCGAGGAGATCACGATTCCTCGTTAATGGCGCGATTCTCAAGAAAATCAGCATTGGCGATGGAACGTGCCACGACGTTGATCATGTCGGAAAGTAACAATCCCGGCTTGGCAAACGCGCACACTTCGGCATTGATGCCGTAAGGGGAGTAGCCGGTCAGCCTCACTTTCGGAGGGAAGCGCGGATCAGCCAAATCGGCGGTGTCGCGCTGCACGGCCTCCACCACCTGACGGGTCATCTCGTCGATGTCAGTGCCGGCCTTGGCGGTGAACGGCACACGAACCATCATCTCATTGGACGGATTGAGTTTTTCCAGCGACGCGGTGTTCAGAATCGAATTCGGAATGATTTTGATATTGCCGTTGCGCTCGCGCACCACGGTCTGACGCCAGTTGATGTCTTCGACCACGCCATCGGTGCCCGCAACGTTTACCAGATCGCCCGGCTGGATCACACGGCCAAGCATCAGACCGAAACCGCCGATGATGTTCGCGATCGTATCTTTCATACCGAGCGACACCGCAAGACCGCCGATGCCGAGCGCGGTGAAAATCGTGGTCGGATTAATGCCGAACACAGGCTGCAGCACAGTGCCCACAGCCAACGTCCACACCACCGCACGCAGAATATTGATGAAAATCGAAGCGTTCGGCACTTGCGAACGGTCCAGCACCTTGCTCACGATTCGGGTGAGCAGTTTGTCGATAACGGCCGCGAGTACTGCGATGACAATCAGCAGAATGATTTTTCCGGAATTGGTTCTCAGCCAATCCACAACAATTCCAATCGGTTCCATGGTGTTCTGGAGCGTCCCTTCATAAGTTCGATTCGCAAGTATTACTGGTGCGCGACTTGCGTTCACTGCACCTGCGATGTGTGTTCGCAACTTGCGTTCGCACATATCCTACAGTGTGTGGCTGAGTCGGTTTGAGCGTGGGCGTGCGGGGAGCGCGTGCGAACATTTGGGGGAATGCGCGTGGTGACATGTGGTCGGAACTGCGGACGGGCTAGAGTTGAGGCATGGGCAATGTTGTGGATTATGTGCGCCGCGAGTTTCGCGGGTTCGGCGAATTGGCGTTCAGCAATGTCGATTCCCTGGTGCTTTCCGAGCTTTCCTACATGCGATTGCTGGGTTTGGTTCCGGCATTCGGCGAGGCCAAGTCGGTGGCGACCGTGCCGATCCGTGAATTGCTGCGCGCCGAAAGCTACGATGAGATGTTTGTTTCGAATTCCTCTGAAATGAACGATTATCGGCTTTCGATACTGCGTGCGGTTTGCGAATCGCCGCGATTCCGCGGGTTGCGGGTGGGGGAGTATGCCGAACGTTTGGATGAGGGCGAGCAGCAGCAATTCGCTGCGATGACTTTCGATTTGGGTGCTGATTTCGGCTTATATGTTGCATTCCGTGGCACTGATGGCACGCTCGTCGGTTGGAAAGAGGATTTCAATATGGCGGTGCGCTGCCCAGTGCCGTCGCAAGAATCGGCATATCGATATGCGGACTCAATTTTGGATAGGACGGAACGTTTCCTTTCGGCGAAGGAATCGCCCGGCATTATGCTCGGCGGGCATTCCAAAGGCGGCAACATGGCGGTATATGCGGCCATGCAAATCACGCAAAGCGATATTGAAGCGACCAACGAGCGTGCGCAACGGCTCGGACTGCTGCCGGCGCTCGGCGGAAGCGTGCCGGGACGCAACTGCAGAATCTCCCGCATTTTCTCGCATGATGGGCCTGGAATGTCTCAAGTCATGGTGCATAGCCGCGCATATCAGGCAATCGCGGCACGAATCGACAAAACCGTGCCGGAATCCTCCATCATCGGCATGCTGTTGCAATCGCAAATCAAACCAACCTTCGTCAAAGCCGACGCCATAAGCATTCTGCAGCATATGGGATCGAGCTGGCAGGTGACGCAATCCGGCGAATTCGAGCGGGCAGGCGAGTTGACAAGCGGTGCGCAACTCATCGGCAAAACCATCGACGGATGGTTCGACCGCGTAAACCAGGAACAGCGCGAGCGGGCCATCAACCAGATATACGACATCTTCGCAGCAGCAGGGTACGGTAATATCGCTGATTTGGTGGCGAATTGGACGGATTCGCTGCCGAAAATCGTGGCGGCCGCCAGGGGCACCGACGTTGAAACGCGCGAGCTCATCAAAGATGTGCTCAAGGCGATTCCGGCCAGCGCAGCGAAAGTCGCTGTCGGTGAACTGCGCAACGACAAGGAGGGGGATGCGTGATGGGCAACATTATTGACTATGCGCGCACGGAAACGCGCAGTTTCGAAGCATTGCCATTCCGCGAAGCCGACGCATTGGTGTTGGCGCAGCTTTCGTACGACGAAGTACCGGAATGCGTGCTGCTATTGGACGATTTGGTGGCGAAATACGGTACGTTGCAGGCGCGTGCGAAACAATTCGACATTCGGCGTCCGATCGCATCGTTGCGTATGTTGCGCAAGCCCCCGTTTGGCGGTGTGACGATTGCGCGTGCCGATGACGAGCTGAACCACGACAAGCCCGTGGCCGACCATGATGTGGAGAACGTAGGATTGGTCGATCCGCAGGTGACGCACGACTTCTACCATGCTGTGGCGGCGAATCCGCGGTTTTCCGACGTTGAGATGAGTGCGTACTGCGAGCAGTTCGATGGTGGTGCGCAAACGCAGTTCGCGGCGGTGACTTTCCGGCTGCCGTCGGGAACGCTGGTTGTGGCGTTTCGAGGCACCGATGATTCGCTGGTCGGATGGAAGGAAGACTTCAACATGGCCTTCCAATACCCGGTTCCAGCACAGGTTTCCGCAGCTGAATACCTGAAAAAAGTCGCCTCGCTGTGGGATGGGCCGATACTGCTGACTGGTCACTCCAAAGGCGGTAATCTGGCCGTATATGCGGCCATGAACGCCGAAGACGAGATCAAGGGTCGAATTGAACGCATCTACTCGCTCGACGGGCCGGGTTTCCCCGAGGAAGTGGTGAAAAGCTTCGAATATGCGAGCGTGAGCGATCGCATTGTGAAAATCGTGCCGGACTCCTCGGTGGTGGGCATGGTGCTGGAAACCCCCGAACGTTGTGTGGTGGTGAAATCCGACGTGGATGGCATCATGCAGCATTTCGCCTTCTCGTGGCAGATGCACGGGGGTGAATTCGCCAAGGCCGAAGACGTGGCCGATAGTTCCGTGGTGTTCAACAAGTCACTGAACGGCTGGCTTGCGGGACTTTCCAAAGAACAGCGAGAGCATGCGGTCGACGCGCTGTTCTCCGTGCTCGAGGCTTCCGGAGCGGGCAGTATTTCCGCGATTGTGGCGGCCGGGCCAAAGGTGATTCCCGAAATGCTCGGCACATATGTTGGCTTGAGCGGTGAGGATCGACGCAACATCAATCAGGCGCTGGTGATTCTGTTGCAGGCGGCGCTCGCGCGCAACCCGAAGGTGCAACGCAAGTAGGGCGCGGGCGGGTGCCGTGGGTGGCGTGCATATGCGACGTGCGTGACGTGCGCGACGTAAGTATGGTACTGCCGGCTGCGTTGTATTTGTAAATTCGTATGCGACATTCGGTGAAAAATGGTCTAGACAACTTGTACAATAAAACGTGGTTATGAGGCAACGTGACTAATTATCAGGGGGTACTGATGCCACGACCACGTAGGGATTCGGAAATCCTGCCAGCGAAAGATCGTCTTGAAAACGCTTTCTGGGAGCTGCTTTCGGAACGCGAGTACAACAAAATCACTGTCACCGACATCGTGCGCACGGCGGACGTGAATCGCAATTCCTTCTACTACCATTTCTCCGGATTACCGGAACTGGCCGATTCCGCCATTCTGCACGCCGTCGAAAACACGCCAATGCCGGGTGTGCCAGGGCGAGATTTCGATCCTGACACCGAATGGCGCAAGCACGTCACCGCGCTGATGCGTGACCCCGAACAGCGCCAGCGTCTCGACCGATTGGCATTGCTTGCCGGTCCGCACAGCTCACCGGAACTCGTTTCGTCGCTGAAAGAATTCGGGCGTTTGACCATGATTTCCGTGCTTGGACTGGATGCGGACCATCTCGATCTGAAAACCGATCTTATGCTCGACTTCACTGTCGGAGGTATGTTGGCGGTGTTGCAGCGCTGGCCGAAGTTGCATGAGAAACTGCCACTCGACACCGTATTCAACGAGGACGTCGCCGTGCTTGCGGCGGGCATGTTCATGTCGATGTCAAAAGCGGACATGTTTGAATATTGGCGCAGAATCTTCAGCAACGGTTTCGTGCCCGGCATGGAGGCCGCGCAGCGCAATCGACTGAGGGAAGCCGGGGAAGTCGAGGAAGCTAAAAGGACTGTCGAATAATACCGTTACATGACACCCTGCCCGCGATTGTGACAAAGCAGTGGTAGAAACGAAAGTGTTGCACGTTCGCCGCCATGAGGTGAATTCGCGATTGACTGACTGAATTGAGCCGGGCGCGGGCGTGCATGATATATGCGTCAGAAGTACGACAGTACGACAGGGAGGTTGTTCATGATCAACGAAGCCTACAAGGCCATGCTTGGCGGAAAGTCCGTGATCCGCGAGCTGAGTGAATACGCGACCGCGCGTGGCGCCGAAATCGGCTACGAGAATGTGTTCGACTATTCGCTGGGCAATCCAAGCGTGCCCTGCCCGCAAAGCTTCACCGACGAAATGATCGCCCTGTATAAGGATGCGGAACCGGTCGCACTGCACGGATACTCGCCGTCGCTGGGTATTACCTCAGTGCGCACGGCCATTGCGGAAAGCCTCAACCGCCGCTTCGACATGGACTATACGGCCGACTACATCTTCCCGACCACGGGTGCGGCCGGAGCACTGGCCCACGCGCTGCGCGTGGTGACCAAACCGGGCGACGAAGTTATCACGTTTGCCCCATACTTTCCGGAATACCAGCCGTACGTCAACGGAACCGGCGCGCACCTGACCGTAGTGCCGGCCGACACCGAAAACTTCCAGATCAATTTCGACGCATTCGAACAGGCGTTGAACCCGGAAACCGCAGCGGTGCTCATCAATACGCCGAACAATCCTTCCGGAGCCGTCTATTCCGCCGAAACGCTGACTCGACTGGCTGAAATACTGCGGGCCAAGCAGATTGAATACGGGCATGACATCTTCCTGATCTCCGACGAACCGTACCGCGAAATCGTATTCGACGGGGGTGTGCAGCCGTATCCGAGCAAGTTCTACGACAACACGCTTTCGTGCTACTCGTACTCCAAGTCGCTGTCGCTGCCGGGCGAGCGCATCGGCTATGTGGCGGTGAACCCGCGTGCCACCGACGCCGAACTGATCGTGCCCATGTGC
Source organism: Bifidobacterium hominis (assembly GCF_040095915.1). Lineage (NCBI taxonomy): Bacteria > Bacillati > Actinomycetota > Actinomycetes > Bifidobacteriales > Bifidobacteriaceae > Bifidobacterium > Bifidobacterium hominis. The sequence goes on from NZ_JBBMFR010000001.1 coordinate 26,284, forward strand.
GGCCAAGTCAGCCGCGGAACCGGACACAACTGCCCAGGATCCAGCGTGCAGCTGGCCGTGGCCAAGGTGGTGGATGAGACCAGCGACCTTTCCGTGTACGAAAAGAACATGAACCTCTTGTACGACGCGCTGGTACGCCTCGGATTCGACGTAGTACGACCGGGCGGTACGTTCTACATTTTCCCGAAGGCGCTTGAGGAGGATGCGAACGAGTTCTGCATGAAAGCCAAGGACTACGACCTGATTCTCGTTCCGTCCGACAGTTTTGGCGTGCCCGGCTACTTCCGCATGGCGTACTGCATCGACACGGAGAAGGTGGAGCGTTCCATCGCCGCGCTCGAAAAGTTTGTGCACGAAGTCTACGGCCGCTGAGTTCCTGACTGGAACCTCTGACTGGAGCAATCCGGACGCAAATATGCTAAGGGGCGTGTATCTGCCTTATATATGGCAGATACACGCCCCTGTTCGGAGCTATCTCGCTTATATATGGCAGTTCGGTTGGCTAAAACCTGCCAAATCGTGCCCTCGAAGTGCTGTTTCGCCGAGAGCGTCTGCCATGTATAAGCGAAATAGGCGTTCTTAAGCTGTGTGGAGTGTCCGTTTCTGCAGAATCGGACACTCATGGGCTGGTTTTGGGTGTTTGGATGTCCGATTCTGGTGAATCGGACACATTTGGACCGGTGGATGGTGGATTAGGAGGCCTGGGTTGCGGTTTGGGCTGCCGCGGTTGCGGCCACGGTTGCCGCATAGGCGTTCAGCGCTTCGATGGCACGGTCGATCATTTCGTCGACGCTGCCTTCGATGGAAATTTCCACGCCGTTCTCTTCGGAGGCGAGCGGCTCAAGAATGGCGAACTGGCTTGGCAGTAGCGCGGGTGGCATGAAATGTCCCTTGCGTTCGCTGAGCCTCTGCTGAATGAGCTCGTGGCTGCCGTTGAGATGAATGAAGAATGTGGGCACGTCTTTGGCGAGCACCTCGCGGTAGCTGCGCTTCAACGCGGAGCTGGACACCACGGTGTTTTCGTCGAGCGCCTCGCGTGCCACCATCCAGGAGTTGATGACGTTCAGCCATGGCCAGCGGTCCTCATCGGTGAGTGGAATGCCGGCTGACATTTTGTCGATATTCGCTTGCGGGTGGAAGTCGTCGCCTTCCGCGTACACGTATCCGAGTCGTTCGTGGATAGCTTCTGCGACGGTGGATTTGCCACATCCTGCAACGCCCATCACCACTACGTGAATGCTCATGTTGCTCTCCTTGCTGTTGACGATCCTGTGCCGCTTCGCACCAGGAATAAGACTACTATAAACCATAAAAGTAGTATCAGTCAAATAAAAAGTACTACGAATTGGAAAAATCGTGTGACTTGCTATGCTGGAGATAGTGCAAAATAGCGGTAAATCACGCAATCGTAGATATACGATCATCTGCGATTTGTGATTGCCGTGCATGTCGCAGAATATGTGAAACATACCGTGAAACAAAGCAGGCATGTTATGGAGTGAGCGAGGGAGGAACGGTCGATGGCTGAAGACACGGTAATCGCAGAAAATGCCGGCGGTGAACTGATGCAGGATTCGGTGAGCCGAACGCTTGCCATCGAAATGCTCGACGGCGTGTGGAAGGCTGGCGAAAGCCTTACGTTGGAAGACCTGCAAAGTCGTTTCGGTATTTCCAGAACCGTGGCGCGAGAAGTCGCGAAAACACTTGAATCCATGAACGCGGTACTTGTCAAACGTCGCATCGGACTTGTCGCACGCCCATTCGGCGAATGGCAGGCGCTCAACCATCAGGTGATCGAATGGCGTCTCCACTCCACGCAACGCGAGCAGCAGCTGTCATCCCTCACCGAACTGCGGCTAGCGGTCGAACCGGCTGCAGCGGCTTCCGCTGCACGTCTTGCCCCCATCGACGTCAAGGCGAAATTCCCCGTGTATGCGGCGAAAATGCGGCAGATCGCCGAATCCAACAAGGAAGGCGAAGCCGGACTTGCGCAATTCCATGATCTCGACGTGGAATTCCATACGTTGATCCTGCATGAAAGCGGCAATGAGCTGTTCGCCGCGCTTTCCGACACCATCGCCACCGTGCTGCGCGGACGCGTGGAACTCGGCAAATACCCGATGAAGCCGAAGCCTGACGCGCTCGACGCACATGATGCCGTAGCCGACGCAATCGCCAAGGGAGAGCCTGAACGTGCGCGCAGCGCCATGCTTGACATCGTCGACGAAGTGGCACGTGCCCTCAACTTTTTCTGATTTTCGAATCAGCATTGCTTTTCCCCGTAGACCCTGAAGAAGATTGCAATTGCGATTACTATGCGATCGACTCTTGCCATGCATGACTTTTCAGACGTGAGGCGACATCGGAAATACGACATGAAGGCGGCTGGTTGCCGAAAAACAGACAGAAGTTAAACGGCGAAACTACTTGCGGGTGGGGTCTTTTTGCACCAGGAGGAAGATGAGGGCAACGATCAGCAGGATTGCGATTGAAAGCACGCCTACAGAGGCGTTGCCGGTCAGCGAAGTGGTGGTCGCAACAAGGAAGGTGCCGATAATCGAAGCGGTTTTGCCGAAAATATCGTAGAAACCGTAATATTCATTGGCACGATTCTTTGGAATGATCTTGCCATAATACGAGCGAGACAACGCCTGAATGCCACCTTGGAACAAGCCGACAAGAATCGCAAGAATCCAGAATTCCGTAGCGGAACGCAAGAAGAACGCGGCAAACAGCACAATGCAGATATAAGCGATCACGGCGGTGGCGATCATGGTTTTTGCGCCAAAACGCCCAGCCAGCTTACCGTACGCGATCGCGCTCGGGAATGCCACGAACTGCGTGACCAGCAGTGCCATTACCAGATGCGTGGAGTCGATGCCCAACTGCGTACCGTATGAGGTGCTCATGGAAATCACCGTGTTCACCGCGTCGATATAGAAGAAGAACGCGATCATGAACATCCACAGCGGCTTGTTGCGACGGATCGCGCGGAACGTGGTGCGAAGTTCGTGGAATGTGCCGCGAATCGCCTTGCCGGCCTGGTTCGCGGTAGCGCGGTAATGCACCTGCTTATAGCTGGTGAGCAGCGGAATGGTGAACGCAACCCACCACAATGCGGTGATTACGAACGAAGCGCGCGTGCATGCCACCGTGGACCATCCGAACAACGACGGACCGCCGAAAATCAGCGCTATGCAGGCAATGAACGGAATCGTGGAGCCAATATAGCCCCATGCGAAACCATGCGAGGACACGCGGTCCATACGCTCATTCGACGTGATATCGACCAGCATGGAATCGTAGAACGTGAGCGAACCGTTCAGTCCGACCGTGGCGAGAATGCACACCACCAAGAAAACGAGCCAGCTGAGCGGCAGCGCCATCGCACAGCAGGCGACCACGCCCGTCAGGAAGAATCCGGTGAAGAACTTTACCTTCATGCCCTGCACGTCGGCCATGGATCCGAGCACAGGCATCATCACCGCGATGATCAGCGATGCGATGGTTTGCGCGTACCCCCATGTCGACACGATATTCGATTGGCCGGCGGACTGCAGCAGCGAGTTCGCGTAGATTGGCACGACGGCGGTCGATAGCATTACGAATGCGGAATTGCCGACATCGTAGACGATCCACTTTTTTTCGCGTGTGGTGAGTTTTTCGTTGGGTTCTGGCAGATTTTCTGCAGATGTTGCAGACGTTGCAGACGTTGTGGGCGCGGAAGTTGCGGCAGGCGCAGTTGTGGGCGCTGTTGCGCGTTCAGACATGATTGTTGACTCTTTCGAATAAACCGTCAATTCACTGTTGTATACACTACAGTTCATCTTAAATGGACGTAAGGGATGCGCTCTGCCGTTACGTATGAACAATGCATGAACATTGCGACTGATGTGTGATTGATGTCCAGTTTTTTGAACAAGCGCCATGATTCCGGGGAATCCAAGGCGATTTCTATCCACAGGTCTGCAATCTGGTTTGCGATTGGCTGGGGCTGGTTGTATAGTTGAGAAGTTGTGTGTTCTGCCATGCATTCAGTTGCATGGTGTCGAACGCGCAGACTTGCAAGTCAATAGTAATTTATAGGGAGTCCATTATGGCAGCTCGTTGCGCAGTGTGCGGCAAGGGACCGCAGACCGGTTTCACCGTTTCGCACTCACATATTCGCAATAAGCGCACCTTCCGCCCGAACCTGCAGCCGGTTCGCACCACCATCGACGGCGAGAACGTTCGCGTTCGCGTTTGCGTCAAGTGCATCAAGGCTGGCAAGGTTCAGCGCGTTGAAGCGTGAATCGCGAAATAACAGCTTGAAACCCCGGTAGACCGCTGGTCGCCGGGGTTTTGCTTTATGCGCCCAGGTCGTGAGTGTCCGGATTGTTCCAGTGGGTGGAGGTTTTGGGACGTTGGCAGGGCTCTGGGTGTCCGGATTGTTCCAGTCGGTGGGGAATTTTGCCCGCTGAAGCCGCATCTGTCGGCATAACTGGGGAGAATGGTGCATTATGAGCACCACACTGGAAACGCCGATTTCATCAATCGAAAGCAACCGCCGCAGAGTTGGTGCGCTGAAATCGCTTGGCGTGGTGTCCGTAGGCGACGCCCTGAGCTACTATCCGTTCCGCGTGACCGATCCCATTCCAGCGCACGCACTGCACGAGGCGAAAATCGGGGAAAAAATGGCATTCGCAGCGCACGTGCTCGAAACGCGTGTTTTCCCCATGGCTCGTCGTGGCTTCCGCCTGATCGCAACAGTCACCGACGACGATTCCGCAGCCCGTCGCAACACCCCAAAATCGTTGGCGTCACTGGTTTTCTTCTCATATCGCAAATCGTATGTCGATTGGGTGCAGCGCAAATTGCACACGGGAGCGCTGCTGGTCGTCGCAGGCGAGCCAAGCGTGTATGACAATCGTTTGCAATTCACGCATCCCGATCTGCTTACCATCAATCCCGTGCAATCGCAGGCAGAAAGCGGGGAATGGAATGACGGTTTCGGCGATCCTGCAAATCCACCGCTTGGTAATCTGAAATACGATGCGCAAACTGTTGATGAAGCATTGAAACGAGTCTGCCGTCCGCGACCGGTATATCATGCGAATTCCAGGATTTCCAGCGAACATATTCACGAATCGGTATTGAAATACATGGATGCGTTGCGTGGAAGCGAATATTTGGCGGCGCCAACGGCAAGTAATTCCTCAGATAATATCGCGCAAGAAGGGGAGTTTGACGCTCCTCAAGTAAATCGTGAAGTGCAGATTAAAGCGTTGTCCGTCGCTATTCCCGACATTATTCCGGAAGATTTTCGCGAGGAATATGGGCTTATGCATCGCGCTGAAGCATTCATGGCGATTCATGATCCGGTCGATCGCAAGAATTTCGACAACGCCCTGCAAACGTTGCGATACGAGGAAGCGCTGATCTGCCAGACCGCACTCGTCAAAACACGCGACGCATCACGCAAAAACAAGGCGACCGCATGTTCCGCAACGCGGTTGAAAGACGACTTCATTGCCTCACTGCCGTTTGCTCTGACGAGCGGTCAAAGGCAGGTTATTGCCGATATTTCCGCCGATATGACGCGCGACTACCCCATGCAACGATTGCTGCAGGGCGAGGTTGGATCCGGCAAAACCGTGGTCGCGGTCGCAGCCATGATGCAGGCTGTGGGATCGGGCGGGCAGGCCGTGCTTGTAGCGCCAACGCAGGTTCTTGCCGAGCAGCATTATGCGAGCATTTCCAAAATGGTGGCGAAACTGACGGATGCAGACGATAAAACGGCTTCCGAAATCCGGGAAAATACGGCGCCAACTCAAGTGTCAGCAATCCAACAAACCGGGGAATCCGCACAAAAAACTATCAACAATAATGCTGTGGATAAAGGTGTACAACCCGCCGATCTGTTTGAGATAGCCCAAATTTCCAATGTGGATAACTCGAATAACGACGATTTGATTACATTGCGAAGTGAGCAATCGCATATTTCAAATACGCAAAAAAAGGGTATTCCAAGCAAAGGAAACGATATATTCGGCACAAAAGATGGGGAGATTCCCGTATTTCTTCTTACGGGAAGCATGCGACTGGCCGAACGCCGTCGCGTACTTGCCGCAGCCGCATCGGGCATGCCCTGCATCGTCGTGGCGACGCACGCCGCATTTTCCAAGAATTTCCAGGCACCGAACCTCACACTGGCGGTAATCGACGAACAGCATCGCTTCGGTGTGGAGCAGCGCGAATCGTTGAATTCCAAGGGGACTACTGCGCCGCATCTGCTGGTCATGACGGCCACGCCGATTCCGCGCACCGCAGCCATGACCTGGTTCGGTGATCTTGATATTTCCGCGCTGACTGAACTTCCTGGCGGCCGCAGGCCAATTCGCACATTCGTGGTGCCGGAAAGCAATGCGTCGCTGATGAGCGAAATGTTCGCCCTGATCCGTAAACGCATTGACGCGGGGGAACGCGCCTACGTGGTCTGCCCGCGCATCGACGATGATTCCGAAAATGCGGACGACGCGTTGGCGGCGTCGGCTGCTTCGGATTCGAAAACCGCAGGCTCGCCGGTTCCCGCCTTTGACGAGGCATACGATCTTGGCGAAGACGACGACCAGCGTGCGCAACGCCCCCCGTTGCATTCCGTCGCAGAAATCGTGGAGCGTCTGCAATCGTTGCCGCAATTCGAAGGCATTCGATTCGCAACATTGACCGGGCGCGACGATGACACCACAAAATCGCAGGTTATGGCCGATTTTGAAGCCGGCATAACGCCGATTCTGGTAGCGACCACGGTAATCGAGGTCGGCGTGGACGTGGCGAAAGCCAGTTGCATCGTGATTTTCGACGCAGATCGGTACGGACTTTCGCAATTGCACCAGTTGCGAGGGCGCGTTGGCCGTGGTGGTACTGATTCGGGGGCTTTTCTGATTTCGCGTGCGCCTGCGGACAGTGATGCCGCCCGCCGTCTTGACGTGATTCAGGGCACGTTGGATGGTGCCGAAATCGCACAGGCCGATTTGGAATTCCGTGGAGCCGGCGACGTGCTCGGAGATGCGCAATCCGGCGGGAAAACGGGATTGAAGCTGCTGCGCGTGGTCAAGGATGTGAAGATCATCGAACAGGCACGGGCCGAGGCCACGCAGCTTGTTGCGGCCGATCCCGATTTGCTTGGATTTGTGCAGTTGGCTGGAGCGGTATTGGATTTCACGCGCGGCAACGAAATGTTCCTGACCAGCAATTAGTTTGGCACGCCTAAAAGAGCCGGACACACCTAAATTAAGCCCGCCACGCTAGAGTAGTGCGTATGCGCGTAATTTCAGGACGATTCAAAGGTGTGGCATTGACCACGCCGAAGTCGGGTACCCGACCGACTACAGATCGCACCAAAGAGGCGATTTTCTCGCACCTTGATTCGTGGGGAGTGTTGGACGATGCCCGCGTGCTCGATTTGTTTGCAGGAACCGGCGCTTTGGGCATCGAAGCATTGAGCCGTGGCGCGCGAGAGCTGGTGGCGGTGGAATCCTCCGCTCCGGCGGCCGCATTGATCGCGCAGACGCTGACCGCGTTGAAGCATAACCGTTCGTGGGAACATGGCATGAGCGCCCGCGTGGTGAAGGCCCGCGCGGAAAAATACGCGTCTTCGGCTTCGGCCGTTGAACCGTTCGACATGGTGTTCATCGACCCGCCGTACGCCTTCGAAACGAATGATTGCAACCAGCTGCTCGCCGATCTTGCCAGCCGTGAACTGACTTCCAGCAACACGGTGATCATGCTGGAACGATCCACCCGTTCCGAAGCTCCCGCGGCCCCCGCAAACTGGGAAATCACCGATCGGCGCGACTATGGCGAAACTGCCGTCTACTACATTGAACCCAGCGAGCCAATCTCCGATAAAGGTCAGCACTGATCGCAAGAAAAACTTGCGATCATTCCGCGTAAAACAAACGTTTGAAAGCTAGCGTTTGCGCGGGTGAGCGGCGGAAACCTCCCAACCGAGCGCCATCAGCGTCTTGCGATCGGCTTTGTCGAGTTTGGTGCAATCCAGCGCTTCGATCAGATCCGGACGCAACTCGTCGGTTTTCTGGAGCGCCTCATCACGGCGGAAACGATCCACTTTCGCATGATTGCCGGAAAGCAACACGTCCGGAACCTTGATGCCACGCCATTCGGCAGGCTTCGTGTACTGGCGATGCTCCAACAGCGCGTTCTCGCCCGTATACGATTCCTCAACAATCGATTCTGCATTGCCCATAAAACCGGGCAGCAGTCGCGTAATTGCCTCCAACATGACCGAAACCGCGACTTCGCCGCCGTTCAACACATAATCGCCAATCGAATACTCGCGCACATCAATGCCTTGCGCACGGTAATACTGCGGAATACGCGCGTCATACCCCTCGTAACGGCCGCAGCCGAACAGCAGATGATCGGCATGACTCAATTCCGTCGCATCCTGCTGTGTGAACAGTGGGGCGGAAGGATTCGGAAAAATCAACACAGGACCTGCGGAAGATTGTGCAATATTCGTTTTTTCGGAATCGTCGGATTTTGCGGGAACTGCAACAGTTGCAGAATTGCCAGAATCGCACGTATCGTAAGTATCGCAAGAAACTGCAGAATCCTCAATATTTTCCGTATTCTCAACTACCGCCGGCTCAAGCTGCAGCAGCTCGTCGAGGCACTCGCTCCACACTTCCGGCTTCATCACCATGCCTGCGCCACCGCCAACTGGAGTGTCATCGACGGAATGATGCACGTCGTGCGTCCAGTCGCGCAAATTATGGGCGGTCACTTCCACAAGACCTTTCGCCTGCGCTTTGCCGAGCAGACTGAGGTTCAGCACTTCGAAATATTCCGGGAAAACGGACACGATATCAATCTTCATAATGGTTCCAGAATACCGGTATGTCTGCCAAATAGCAGAAAACAAAAGGTGGGCATGGAAATCCAATGCCCACCTGATAAGTAATTGCGATCACAGTCCCGGAATAAGGCCTCCGGGCGGATCGAGGGTCAGATAGCCCTCTTCAAGGTCGATGTCTGGCACGAGCTCGTCCACAAACGGCACGAGCGCGCTGTTCTCAACCACAACGCCGTCGGCATCCTTCACCGGATTGGCGAGACGAATCTTCAGCAGCCATTGGGCTACTTCTATCACGTCAACGACTTTGCCTACCACCATGCCCGGTTCAAGGCCAAGCATATTGTTTTCAGCCAGTCGCGCCTCAAGGCCAATAAGGTCTTTCGGATACCATTCGTCGGCTTCAAGCATGTCTTCCGGATCGTCCGCCTCGCCATACAGCACAATGCCGTTGGCCGCTTCGGACTGGTCGCGGTTGTCAATGCCTTCGAACTTGATGATCCAACGGTTTTTGAAGGTACGGGAGTGTTCTACCACGTACTCTTCTTCGCCGTCTTTCGTATACAACACAGCACCGGGAGCGAACCGGTATTCCGGTTCGTCCGTATAGATCTGCACGGTGACTTCGCCTTTGAGTCCCTGCGCACGCCCGATACGACAGACCCTCAGCAGCTCGGGCTGTTGAGGGTCGTCAGAATGCATATCACGCACCACGCTAGGATCTCACCTGCGCACGTCCATGATGTCGACGCGCACCTTGTGGTCGGCCAGTGCCTGTACCACGGTGCGAATCGCATTTGCCGTGCGTCCGCTGCGTCCGATGACGCGACCGATGTCTTCCGGGTTGACGCGCACGCGAATGAGTTCGCCGCGCGCGTTCTCATGGGACTTCACTGAAACATCGTCGGGGAAATCGACGATGTTCTTAATCAGATGTTCCACAGCCTGGGCGAGCATGATCACTCAGCTTCCGCAGCCGGCTCTTCGGCCGGAGCTTCCTCGGTAGCGGCGGCTTCGGCTTCAGCCTTGGCCTTGGCATCAGCTTCGGACTTTGCAGCCTTCAGCTTCTGAGCCTGAGCCTCAACGGCCTCAACGCGAGCGGCGGCATCCGGGCCAGCCTCAACGGTCTTCAGAGTGCCTTCAGCACCTTCAAGGCCCTTGAACTTCTGCCAGTCGCCGGTGATCTTCAGCAGGTGCAGCACCTGTTCGGTCGGCTGGGCGCCGACGCCGAGCCAGTACTGAGCGCGCTCGGAATCGATGACGATGGTCGAAGGCTGGGTGTTCGGGTTGTAGGTACCGATCTCTTCGATGGCGCGGCCATCACGCTTGGTACGGGAATCCATGATCACCACGCGGTAGAACGCGTAGAACTTCTTACCCATGCGCTTCAGACGAATCTTGGTTGCCAAAATGGCTCTCCTTGTATAACTAGGGGTGTGCGTTTCGTTTTCTGTGTGGGGCACGGAATCCGAAACCCACGTGTTCCTCACGTCACGCGATAGTTAGAGGGCCTCGCGCGCGCGAATAACTTGCCAATTATAACCGTGAGGTACGGACGGATGGGGCTTAGGACGTTTCCCGAGCTGCGCGACTTTTCGAATCCATGCAAAACCGGGAAGTCGTTTGTCTGATTCTGCGGAAACGGTCAATTATGCGGCGAATATAATGCCTTGAATGACCGAATCGGCAGAATCGGACATTGTTGTGGCATTCGTGAGATGTTTGCGTGGGTCTACATGGCGGAATCGTCGGAATCAGGCAGGCTGGCTACACTTGGAGGTTCCGAGTTTGCGTATATCCGTTCGGAGTGAACGGTTTGCATAGGGGGAGTTGCCTGAATGATTATCGCGCTTTGGATTGCGTTGATTATTTGCGTTGTGTGGATTGCGCTTGGTGAGATGCCGGCTGGTTGGGATGGTCATCTGCCGTTGCCGTACCTGATTGCGTTGATTCCGTTGCTGTGGATTCCGACGCTTGTGATTACCGTCGCCGGTTTCGCGTTGCATGAGCCGGCTCTCGGAGGAGTCGCCGCGGTGGTCTGTCTTGCGTCGCTGCTGCGCAAAATCGCATATTGGATGGAAAATCTCAATTCTCCCAATACTGCACAGAGAGTTGCCGAAAAACTTGCGAACAATCGTGAAACATCTCGTGAAACAGGCAATGAAGCTGTTGTGGAATCTGCGAGGCATGGCCGTTTCCGTGTGATGACGTTGAACTGCCGATTTGGTCGCGCTAACGCCGCGGCAATCGTCAGTGCGGTCAAAAAGCACGATATTGCGGTACTTGCATTGCAGGAATTGACGGACGATCTGGTTGCGCAATTGGATGCTGCGGGATTGTCTGATTTGCTTCCGTACCGTCAGTTGGGGGAGAACAAGGAAACGGATAATGGCGGATTCAATGGTGTGTGGATTCGCATTGAACCAAGCGACATGTCTCCGGTCACTGCGGTGATTCCCGCGGCCGATGTGCCGGGTGTGTGCTTCCCGATCGATTCGATGCGTGGCATCACGTTTGTTTCCGCACATCCGAAGTCGCCGATGCGTGGATGCAAGGAATGGTCGGCGGGCATCATCGGCTTGGGGGAATTGGCGACCACGCAGAAGCGGGACGATATCACCGTTGTGTTGGGTGATTTGAATTCCGGTACCGATCATCCAAGCTTCCGCAAGCTGCTGGAGGCGGGATTCAAGGATGCTGCCTTGTGCGAGGCGAAGGGCCGTCATGCCACGTTCCCGTCATGGCTGCCGTGGCCGCGCATCATTCTCGATCATGTGCTTTTCACCAAGGGATTGGACGCGTCTGATGTGCGTTCGTTCTGCGTTGAAGGCAGCGATCATCTTGCGCTTGTTGCCACGCTGACTTTGAAGTCAGTTAATGGCGATTTTGCGGTAGTCGATTCAGTTGAAAACAACTGATTGGAGTACGCAAAAGGGGATGTGATTCGTATTGAACCACATCCCCTTTTTACGTTGCTGTTTTTTGTGCCGCTTGCTTTAGTGCAGCAAGCCGGACAGTCCGCCACCAAAGTTCGGCGGCAGCTCACCGGCATCGCCCATCATGTCTTGCAATCCGGCAGGAAGCGCAGGATTCTGCGGCTTCTTGGCAAAAGCGGAACCACCGGAAGACTTACCGTCGGAGTTCTTACCGGCAAGCTTGTCGCGCAATGCCTTCTCTTCAGCCTCGCGCTTCATCGGATTTCCGGACTTGCTCTTCTTCTTGCCCTTTTTGCCTTTGCCCTTGCCTTTGCCGCCGCCCATGGCAGGACCGCCAAAGCCAGACATACCAGCGCCAACTTTGTTGCTCATACGCTTCATCATCTTTGCAGCCTGCTCGAAACGCTGCAACAGCGCGTTCACCTGCGAAACGGTCACGCCGGAACCGTAAGCAATACGAGCGCGACGAGAACCGTCAATAATCGAAGGGTCACGACGTTCCGCAGGAGTCATCGAACGAATAATGGCCTCAGTACGATCGATTTCCTTCTCATCGAACTGTTCAAGTTCCTTACGATGCGCAGCCATACCCGGAATCATGCCAAGCAGATTCTTCATCGGACCAAGCTTGCGCACCTGCTGCAGCTGATCGAGGAAATCATCCAAACCAAAGGAACCATCGGAAATCTTGACAGCGGCCTTACGAGCCTCTTCCTCATCGAACTGCTTCTGCGCCTGCTCGATCAGGGTAAGAATATCGCCCATATCGAGAATACGGGAAGCCATACGATCCGGGTGGAAAACCTCGAAATCCTTCAGACCTTCGCCAGTGGAAGCGAACAGAATCGGCTTGCCGGTAACGGAGGCGACCGAAAGCGCGGCACCGCCACGGGCATCGCCATCAAGCTTCGAAAGCACCACGCCGGTGAAGTCCACGCCCTCATCGAACGCCTTCGCCGTCTGTACGGCATCCTGACCGATCATCGCGTCGATTACGAACAGGATTTCGTTCGGCTGCACGGCATCGCGAATATCGCGAGCCTGCTTCATCAGCTCTTCGTCAACGCCGAGACGGCCTGCGGTATCGATGATGACCGTGTCGTACAGCTTCTGCTTGGCCAACGCAACAGCGTCACGCGCCACCTTCACCGGATCGCCGGTAGTCAGACCCGGGGAAGCGACGGCTTCGCCACCGTCGGACTGCACACCCTTTTCCGGAGCGTACACGGGTACGCCTGCACGCTCGCCAACCACCTGCAGCTGCGTCACTGCGTTCGGACGCTGCAAATCGGCTGCGACCAACAGCGGAGTATGGCCGGAATCCTTCAACCAGTAGCCGAGTTTGCCTGCGAGGGTGGTTTTACCAGCACCCTGAAGACCGGCGAGCATGATGATGGTCGGCGGATTCTTGGCAAAATTCAGCGGGCGGTCAACGCCAGCGCCAAGCACGGCCGTCAACTCTTCGTTGACGATCTTCACGACCTGCTGGGCCGGATTCAGTGCCTGGGAAACCTCGGTGCCGAGCGCACGCTCGCGGATTCGGCCGGTGAAGGAACGCACCACGTCGAGCGCCACATCGGCGTCGAGCAGCGCACGGCGGATTTCGCGGATCGTACCGTCGATATCAGCCTCGGAAAGCTTGCCTTTGCTCTTCAAATGCTTGAACGCAGTCGAGAGCCTATCTGTCAAAGAACTAAATGCTGCCATAATGTTCCTCAGTCTAGCCGTCCCGCGGGAAATTTCGCATCGGCGTTCGGGCTGTCAATAGTGTAGACTTGCATATATGCAAGCCGATGAACTGTTACGAGAGCTTATGAAGAACGCCGGTCTGAATGCGGCGGATTTTTCGCGTGCTTCGAACATGGCTGAATCCGTTGTTTCGAGAACGTTGAGTGGCAAAACCGTTCCCACCCTCAATAAGGTTGATGCTGCGGCGCGTACTTTGGGATATGAGCTGACGCTTTCCCCCTTGGAGCGTGCGACTGTTCGCGTAATCGGCCCTGCAATGAGTGATCTCATGCAGTCGATCCAGCAGTATTCGGGAACGGAAGAGCAATGGACCCGTGTTTCAGCTGGAATGCGCAATCTGATGGAATTTCCTGATGATGAGCCTGCCGATTTTAAGAAAGTCACTAAGGGGATGGACGTGCATTGGCAGGCCTTTATGGCTGGGCTCTATGACTATCAGCACTGGAGTAAAGGGAACGTGTCCCCTCAATCGCTGAAACTTGATGCCGAGTGGACCCCGTTGCGAAAGATTTATCGGTCCGCCACGCCTCCGGATGAGTTCTTTGCATGGTACAACGTAATCATTCCGCGAGGTGAACTGCTATGGAAATGACCAGACAAAAACTGATGCAGCTTCTTAATGAGCTGATTGAAGAGTGTCATACTCGCGGAATCGAAGGAACTATCGCCATTTATGGCGGGACCGCGATGGTCTACTACGTTCCGGAATTGCGGACTACACAAGATGTCGATTCCATGTTCCGTCCTTTTTCTGAAATTCAAAGCGCGGCAGAAGTTGTCGGGAATCGTAATAATGCGCCAAATAATTGGCTTAATATGCAAATCCATGATGTTATGCCGCCCATAGGGGATGACAATCCGGAAGTAAAGATAGATTTAGGAATGACTTTTAGGTTTCTGATATGAAATTGGCCGGTCTGGAGTAGACCGGCCAACGTTCCTCTAAAAGAAGACGGAGAGGATTATTTGAGAGTCCAAGTAGAACCTTGGGGGGTGTCTTCGATGGTGATTCCGGCGGCGCCCAAGGCGTCACGGATGGCGTCGGCGCGGGCGAAATCCTTGGCCTTGCGGGCTTCGGCACGTTCTTCCAACTGTTCGGAAACCAAGCGGTCAAGCGCGGTGTGCTCAGCGGAATCGGCACCAGCTCCGGCAGTGCCGCCGGCCGCACCCTCGCTTACCCACGGTTCCGCCAACGGATCCAGACCAAGCGTATCGAGCATCGCACGCACATTCACCAAAACAGTACGCACTTCACCTTTCGCAATATCCGAATCAACACGATCGGCAAGCTTCGAAAGCAACGTGTTACCGAAACGAATCGCAGTGAAAATCGCAGCGGAAGCGCCGGAAACATTAATATCGTCATTCAGCGCGGCAACGAAATCAGCCGGCAGATCATCGGCGGAAATCGAAACGATCTCCTCACGAGACGGCTGCTCGCCAACAGCGGCACCGGCACGTTCGATGAAATTCGACACACGATCGTACGCGGACTGCGCTTCGGCCAACGTTTGATCCGACCATTCCAGCATGGAACGATACTGTACGGAACCAAGCGCATAACGCACCACCCAAGCGGAATTTTGAGTCAAAACCGCAGGAACGGA
Organism: Bifidobacterium hominis; assembly: GCF_040095915.1. Taxonomy (NCBI): domain Bacteria; kingdom Bacillati; phylum Actinomycetota; class Actinomycetes; order Bifidobacteriales; family Bifidobacteriaceae; genus Bifidobacterium; species Bifidobacterium hominis. Next base: position 41,433 of record NZ_JBBMFR010000001.1, read on the forward strand.
CAAGCCGTTGCCCAGCGACTTCGACATCTTCTCACCCTTGGCTGTAACCCACGCGGAATGCATCCAGCGAGCTGCCGAATCGTAGCCGGCAGCGCGAGTCTGCGCCATTTCGTTCTCATGGTGCGGGAAACGCAAATCCAGTCCGCCGCCATGAATGTCGAACATATCCTTCAAATAACGGTGGCTCATCGCCGAGCATTCAATATGCCAACCCGGGCGACCCGTGCCGAACGGAGTGTTCCAACGTGCGTCAAGCGGATCGGAATCCTTCGGAGCCTTCCACAATGCGAAATCACGTGGATCATGCTTGTCTTCCGACATGTCCGCAGGATCCACCGGATTGTACTTGTCGTTGCCCGCATTGTCGACAGACGGACCCATGGCATCGGCCACCTCGGAAGCAGCATCAGCCACAGCGGTCTGCTTCTGATGCGTCAACTCGCCATAGTGCGGCCAGCTGGCAACGTCGAAATACACGTTGCCGGTAGGATTGCCGTTCTCGTCAGTCACCACGTAGCCGTGGCCATTGTCGATGATCTGCTTGATCAGATCGATCATGTCGATCATGTGGCCGGTCGCACGCGGCTCATACGTAGGCGGCTCAACACCCAACGTGTTGTAAGCCTCGGTGAACTCGCGCTCGTAGATGTACGCACGTTCCCACCACTGCTGGCCGGCGGCCGAAGCCTTATCGAGAATCTTGTCGTCGATATCGGTGACATTGCGCACGAACGTGACCTTGTAGCCCAAACGCTCGAACCAGCGGCGCACCACGTCAAACGCGACAGCCGCACGAATATGGCCGATATGCGGCGAGCTTTGCACGGTGGCGCCACACACGTACATGCCGACCTGACCGGGCTTGATCGGCTTGAAATTCGACACGGCGTGCGATGCGGTGTCGTACAGCTTCAGATCGGCAGCGGCGCTCGCCACTGCGTCAACTGCGGTTGCGACGCTAGAAATGTTGATATTCTGCGGTTCTTGCGTGTTCGTCATAACCACGAGAGTATTGCCAGAATCGGACATGCATGCGAGATAAAAATGAACGTCAAAACGGTTTTTGTTGGATTTGTGAACATTGTTTACGTAGGTAATGCAACAATAGAACGTATGACGCAATCACAGGTGCTGATTTTGCAACACGTTCCGTGGGAGAAACCGGGACGCATTTTAGACAGTCTGGATGATTTGGGACTGCAGTATCAAATCATCAATGTGGCCAATCAGAAGAAACCGGATTTGCCTGATTTTGGCGAGGTTTCCGGCGTGGTGATCATGGGCGGTCCGATGGGTGCGCTCGACTACGACAAGTATCCGGGATTGAAGGCCGAGGCCAAGCTTGCGCGGGCTGCGGTTAGCGTTGGCAAGCCGGTGTTGGGCGTGTGCCTGGGGCATCAGATCATCGCCACCGCGCTGGGCGCAAAGCTCAAGTCGGGAGAGGCGCCGGAAATCGGTTTTGCGCCGATCAAACGCATTGACAAGCATGATTATTTTTCCATGTGGAACAAAACCGTGGACGTGCTGCACTGGCATAACGATGTGGTGACGCTGCCGGAGGGCGCGCAACCATTGGCGCGATCCGAGAAGACTAAGGTGCAGGCGTTCCGTTTTGGTTCCGCTCTGGGCATGCAGTTCCACTTGGAGGTTACCCCTACCTTGTTGGAGGAGTGGCTTGACGAATCAAGCATGGTCAAGGATTTGAAGGCTGCCGGTGGGTCGAAATCGCAGTTGCGGGAGGCGTTTGCCGAATATAATCCGCAATTGCAGCCGCTCGCGGATCAGGTGTTTTCAGGTTTTGCCGCCCGTTGCAATTCGTATGGGCAGGGTTTGGCTTAGGCGCAGCAAGGCTGATTTCCGAGTTGCGTGCGGTTCCGATCGCTGCGTAGCACTGGCGGCGATTCGCAAGTTGCGGCATTGACTGTAAGTTTGGGAGATGTTCCCGCTACATTGGTGACTTATGCCGACTTATGATTTGGGACTTGAACACGTTTCGCTTGCTTTTGCGACCAAGAATATTTTCAACGATGTAACGCAGGGTGTTTTTGAAGGCGACCGCATCGGCATCGTCGGTAAGAACGGCGACGGCAAGTCCACGTTGTTGCATTTGTTCAAAGGCACGCAGGAGCCGGATTCCGGCCGCGTGACCATTCGCGGCGGGCTCACGTTCGGCATGCTCGACCAGCGTGATCCGCTCGACGACAATGCCACCGTGCGCGAAGCTGCGCTCGAAGGCCGTGAAGACTACGAATGGGCCGCGGAAACCAAGTCGCGCGAAATCGTCGAAGCATTGCTTGGCGGCATCAGCTTGGAAGCGAAAATCGGTTCGCTTTCCGGCGGTCAGCGTCGCCGCGCCGATTTGGCACGCCTGCTGCTCAAGGATTGGGATATTCTCGCGCTCGACGAGCCCACGAACCATTTGGACGTGGTGACCATTCACTGGTTGGCGGAACATTTGAAAAACCGCTGGTCGGCCGGATCCGGCGCACTGCTGCTCGTCACCCACGATCGTTGGTTCCTCGACGAAGTGTGCGAATCCATGTGGGAGGTGCACGATGGCGAAATTGAGCCGTTCGAAGGCGGCTATTCCGCATACATGCTGCAGCGTGTGGAGCGTGATCGCCAAGCCGACGTGCGCGAAACGAAGCGTCGCAATCTGGCTCGTAAGGAACTTGCATGGCTTACCCGCGGCGCCCGCGCCCGTTCCACCAAGCAGAAATTCCATGTGAAGGCCGCGCGTGAGCTCATCGCCGACGTGCCTCCGGTGCGCAATACGCTGGAATTGAAGCAAATGGCCACATCCCGCTTGGGCAAGCAGGTGGTTGACCTGATCGACGTGACGCAGATTTTCGAACATGTGCAAGGCGAAGCCGATATCGATCCTGATGTTGCCGAAATGGAAGCGTCGGCATCACGCGTCGATGTGGTGCCGGCCATGTATGCCGAGCCGCAAGTGCATGGTTCCGTGGAAGTTGCCGTCGATGATCTGACTGATCCGCGATTGGTGGATGCCGGTGTTGCAGCGGCGCAAGTAGCTGCAGCTGCACAAAAATCGCAGGAAATTCAGGGATCGCAAGAAAACAATAATGATTCTGCAGAAGAAATTACTTCTGCAGCACAAAAAATTACTGTTACCGGTCGTAAGATTCTTGACGACGTGACATGGCTGATCGGGCCTGGCGATCGTTTTGGCATTGTCGGCGCGAACGGTGCCGGAAAATCGACGTTATTGAAGATTCTTGACGGCACGATCACCCCTACTGTAGGTCATGTGAATATCGGCAAAACCGTGAAATTCGCGGTGCTTTCACAGCGTCTCGACGAGTTGGAGAAGCTCGGTAAATACAAGATCAAGGAAGTGCTGAGCCGTTATAAGCCGAGCTATATCGTTGACGGTAAGGAAACGACGCCGGGGCAGATGATGGAGCGTCTCGGATTCGAGTCGGCGCAGCTGATGACGCCGATCAAAGACCTATCAGGTGGTCAGAAGCGCCGTATGCAGCTGCTGCTGATTTTGCTGGACGAGCCGAATGTGCTCATCATGGATGAGCCCGGCAACGATCTCGACACCGACATGCTTGCAGTTATGGAAGATCTGCTCGATACGTGGCCGGGCACGCTGATCGTGGTTTCGCACGACCGTTACCTGCTGGAACGCGTGACCGACCAACAGTTCGCGTTGATCGGCGGCAAAGTGCGTCACCTGCCCGGTGGCGTGCAGGATTATCTGGACATGACTGAGGCAATCAAGAACGGCAAGGATCCGTTTGCGGGCGAAAAGGCAGGTGCCGGCAAAGGCAAGAAGAGCGGTTCCGCTGGGGCTGGTGTTGCCGGTTCCACAACCGAAGACACCGCAGGTAACTCCGCAAGTGGGTCTGCAACTGCTGAAGCATCTTCTGCGCCTTCTACGCCGAAGCTTTCCGGCAAGGCCTTCCATGAAGCCTCCAAGCGCGTATCGGCAATCGAGCGTAAACTCGCCAAACTCGAAGAGCAGAAAGCCGATCTTGAACAGCAAATGGCTGCGCACGACCCCAGTGACTACGAGGGCTTAGGCAAGCTCAACGAACAGCTTCAGGCCGTCACCGACGAGTCCGAAGAACTCGAACTCGAATGGATGGAGCTTTCCGAACAGCTCGAGTAGCATTCGTATCGCCCGCGCCAATTACCGGACAGGGTGTGCATGTTGTGGCGGCGGCGTAGCTCCTCCAGCGTTTCCGGTGAATGTTGACCATTCGTGCGACAGTGATGCGTGGCATTCCATGTGCCAATGTCATATTCTTGTTATTGCAGGAAACCTTAGCTGTTCTTGCCGGAGAGACCAATGGAGGTGTCTTATGAATCAAGTGATGCGAAGAAGCGCCTGTTGCTTGTTGTCCACCTTGTTGCTGTGGTCATGCGTTGGCTGCACGAAAGCTGCACATGAAAGTTCCGGTGATGGCTCCGTACAGAGCAGCAGCGAGAATGATGATGCCGCAAAACAGGCATATAAAGCATTTACTGTGGACGCTCTGGACCGTGTCGCCGTCGATGATCTCAATAGCTCGGGCAAACTGGTTCTAGTGAACAAGCTGGGCGCGAAATCCGTGCGCGGCGATGATGCTATTCCATTTGCCAAAAAGATCGATGAAAACAATATGTATTATGTCGTCTCCATGTGCAAGCAGAAGACGCAGGCTCCTTATTCGTTTGTTCTCTACAAAGATGGACAGCCATACACCCTAACCACTAGGGAGGGCTGTACACCTAACGGAATAGAAACGATCTCTCTTCCGGCGAAGAATTTCCCAGATGCCACCTCATTGTCCATTATCAATATCGGCAATACGGATCTTGTTGTTTCCGTATATGAAGTAAAGGAGCACCATCATGAATAAAAGGAAAAAGCAATTGCAGCAATTACCGGTGTTATATTAGCTGGCTCTCTGGCGTTCCTCTCGGCTCCTGCGCAAGCGGTGCAAAATACTGGCATTGCGCCTACTTCTTGTCCGGAAATCGGCCATCACCAGTCTGTTTCTAACAAAAGTCGTATATTCAGCGTTTTCCAACCAGTAGGGGTGTGGATTCTTGTGTTTTCAAACAAAAAGGGCTTTCCCGGGGGAGGGGAAAGCCCTTGGAAGTGGAGTGATGAGGCAATTTAGCGGCCGGTGATTTCGGAACCGATCACCTTTTCGCTCAGCGCCTTCGGACCTCGCGTCACGGCGACCGCACCGGAACGAACCAGCTCGATAACGCCGTAATGCTCCAAAAGCCCCAGCAGTGCGTCGATCTTGCCTTCGGCACCGGTGGCCTCGATGGTCAACGACTCCGGATTCACATCGACCACGCGCACGCGGAACAGGCGCACGATCTCAAGCACGTCGGAACGGTTGGATTCGTCGGCAGCCACCTTGATAAGCACCAGTTCGCGCTCCACAGTGGTGTCCGGATCCAAATCCACGATTTTCAACACGTGCAGCAGCTTGTTAAGCTGCTTGATGATCTGCTCGAGCGGCACTTCATCCACATCGGCGGTCACCGTGACACGCGAGATGTCAGGGCGCTCGGTGGGGGAGACGGACAGCGAGTTGATGTTGAACGCACGACGGGCAAACAGGCCAGCGATACGCGCCAGCACGCCCGGACGATTCTCTACGAGCACAGAAAGCGTATGGCGCTTGGAACCCGGCTGAGATGCAGGATACATTGGTAGACCCTTTCTTACTACTTACCCGATACTCGTTTACTCGTTGTCGGCAACAGCATTCGGACGCTGCAGCGGCTTGATTCCGGGCATATACGTGACATTGTCGTTGGAGTCGCCAGCTGCGACCATCGGCCACACCATGGCGTCCTTCCATACGCGGAAGTCGATAAGCACCGGACGATCGTTGATTTCGTTGGCTTTCTTGATCGCTTCGACGGCTTCTTCTTCCGTGAACGCACGCATGCCGACGCAACCATATGCTTCGGCAAGCTTCACGAAATCAGGAACATCCACGATTTCCGGCGCATTCTCGCCATCCATCAGATTGGTGGCGGAATAATGCTCGCCGTAGAACAGGGTCTGCCACTGGCGAACCATGCCATATACGGAATTGTTCAGCAGCGCGATCTTGACCGGCGTGCGGTCGTGGAATGCGGCTGCCAGCTCTTCAGACGTCATCTGGAAGGAACCGTCGCCGTCGATCAGCCACACCGGCTTTTCGCCCTCATGGAAACGTTCGGAACCGACACGAGCGCCGATGGCGGCCGGCAGTCCGTAGCCCATGGTGCCAAGGCCGCCGGAGCTCAGCCAAGAATGCGGTTTCTCGAAATCGATGAGCTGCGTGGCCCACATCTGATGCTGGCCCACACCGGTAACCCAAATCGTGTCAGGATCAGCCAGGTCGGAAAGCTGCTTGATGACCCACTGCGGGGCGAGTGAACCATCGGTCGGCTCGTCCCACTTGATCGGGTACTTTTCACGCCAATCATTGATGATTTCCCACCAATGCGAAGTGTCAGGCTTGCCATGCACAGCCTGTTCGCGCTTGATTTCTGGAATGAGATCCTTCAGCACGGTTGCCACATCGCCAACAATCGGCACGTCCGGCTGACGGTTCTTGCCGATTTCCGCCGGATCGATATCAATGTGAATCACACGTGCACCCGGAGCGAAAGCGTCAAGCTTGCCGGTCACACGATCGTCGAAACGAGCGCCGATCGCAACAAGCAGATCGCAACGCTGCACGGCGCCGGTAGCGGCAATCGTGCCATGCATGCCAAGCATGCCGAGCACCTGCGGATCGGAATCAGGCACAACACCGCGTGCGGGCAGCGTAGTGACAATCGGAGCGTTCGTGACTTCCGCCAGTTCCTGCACGAACTTGCCGGCATCGGAACGTGCCGCACCGCCGCCCACATACAGCACCGGACGGTACGACTGCTCGAACAGCTTCGCAGCGTCGGAAAGCACACGGCCGTGCGCTTTCGTAGTGGGGTTGTAGCCGGGCAGAATCATGCGCTGCGGCCACGAATAGTACATATCGCCGGTCTGCGCGGTCTTGGTGACGTCAACCACCACCGGGCCGGGGCGGCCGGAACGTGCCACATAGTGCGCTTCAGCCAGCACGCGTGGAATATCCTGTGCACGCGTGACCAGATAGGAATGCTTGACCACCGGGTAGGTTGCGCCGACGATATCGGCTTCCTGGAAAGCGTCGGTACCAATGGCGTTCACGCCGACCTGGCCGGTGATGACCACCATCGGCACGGAATCCATGTTCGCGTCAGCGATCGGGGTGATCATGTTCGTGGCGCCCGGGCCGGACGTGACGATGCACACGCCGACCTGGCCGGTCGATACGGCATAGCCTTCAGCCGCGTGGCCTGCGGCCTGTTCGTGGCGCATCAGCACAAAACGGAAACCGGTCTCATCATTGATCGCATCGTAAACCGGCAGAATCGCACCGCCTGGAACGCCGAAAACATCCTTGACGCCCAGATCTTCCAGCGAACGTACCAGCGCTTCGGCGCCGGTCATCTTCTCGCCGTCAACAATGGTCTGCTTTTCAGTGGTTGCGGCTGCTTTGGGCATGCCGCTGAATGCCTGCAGAGGCGTAGGTAACACCATGTTCCCTCTCATGTTCGTTCGTGGAACTCTCTTACAGGGGTATGCTTCCGCGTTTCGGTGCACGCAATCAGCCGAACCCCATCATCGGAAAGCGGCGCAATCGCTTGTGGCGACTTGCGAATCGCAATCCTTCGCTAATAATCAGTCTATGCTATCGGCTGACAGGAGAATATGCCGGATTCGTGCCATATTCTGGCGCTTTGCGTTCCACGGTGGTATGAGAGGGTGGATTCGTAGCTGTTTTGTCCGCTTGCGACTACTTATTGTCGTTGCTGTCGTTGCCGTTGTTGCCGTGCTTGTGATGATGTTTGCGATGCTTACGGACGTTTTGTGCTTCAGACTTGCGATTATCCAGCGCCTTCCAACCTTCTTCAGCTGCGGCGAGTTGCGCCTTGCGTTTGCTGGTGCCTGTGCCGGTGCTGATGATTTCGTCGCTTTCGCCCAGCATGACGTTCGCGGTGAACACTTGCGCATATTCCGGACCGGAAACCGACATCTGGTAGCGCGGCTCGCCGAAACCCATTCCATGCGCTTTGACGGTAAGCGAGGTTTTCCAATCGAGGGCAGGGCCTTCCGTGGCGACTTCCGCAAGCGTTTCGTCAACAAGATGATGCACAACGCGACGTGCCTCGTCAATGCCGTGCTGAATGAACGTTGCACCGATCAACGATTCGACGATATCGCACAAAATCGAGCTCTTATCGGCGCCGCCCTGATCGCTTTCGCCATGACCGAGCAGAATGTACGGGCCCGCATGTAGCTTTTCGCGGGCGATTTTGCTTAGGGATTCCTCGGAAACGGCTTTCGCTCGCATTTTCGCAAGCTGACCCTCGTTCATGTCGGGGTGCGCCTTGTAGAGGGTTTCCGTGGAAACGAGCTCAAGCACGGCATCACCGAGGAATTCCAAACGTTCGTAGTTTTTCGCGCCAGGATTCTCATGCGAGAAGGAGCGGTGGGTGAGCGCTTCGACCAGCAGGTCGGGTTCGAGCGTGGTGCCAAGCGCCTCAAGCAGCGCGTTGGCGGTCACCTCGCCTTCGGAAACGGCTGATGCGTCGATGTTGTTCTTGGTCATATTCGTCCTCGGTTTCGTAGTGGGTATGGGGCGGCGAAGCTCGCCGCACGGTTTCGGGACGTTGCGTACGTGGCAAAATGCCAGCGAATCTGGCCGATTGCTATGCAAACAACGATCTCGTTCAGTTTACTCTCTGCCCACGCCTAGGCGGAATAGGGCGGAAGCAGGGCAGGAAATAGGAAAGGGACAAGCGGAAAGGGACAAGTGGAAAAGAATGGGAATGAGACGGGTATGGCCGTGCTCTCAGCCTGAATCCGGCCTGAGATATGCAAAAACCCTGCCACCCGTCGATGGCAGGGTTCTCATGCTTTATGCCGTTACTCGGCAGCCACTCACTTGGTGTGGATGGAGCGGACAGCCTCGCGGTACACGCGGCCGCGGTAGGCGCCGCAGCTCGGGCAGGCCATGTGCGGCAGCGCCGGAGCGCCACAGTTCGGGCAGGTAACGGTCTGGGCGGCCTTGGCCTTCCAGTTTGCGCGGCGAGAATGAGTATTCGCGCGCGAGGTCTTGTACTTAGGCAGTGCCATTGTGTTTCCTCTGTTTCGTTCGAACGATTGAGCTTAAGCGTTCAGTATCTTAACTTGTGCTCCGTACAAACTGCAAAACTCGATCAGAAACCCATGTAAAAACCAAGTAAAATCAGCCTTGCCTGTACCCTGCTCGTATCCCGCCTGACTCCTAGTTGCACTAGGCCGAGCCTTTATTCGTTGCCTTTCAGCTGGGCCTTCAACCCCTCCAAAGCGGCGAAACGAATATCGGTCACATCATGATGATGGTCCGGTTCCTCGTTCAAATCGGCGCCGCACTGCGAGCACAATCCCAAGCAATCCGGTTTGCACAACGGCTGCAGCGGCAGTTCCTCAACCAACGTGTCACGCAGTAAAGCCTCGATGTCGGCCCAGGAGCCGCCTTCAAGCAGCGGATACGAATCCTCCGACTCGTCTTCGCCGGCAATAATGTCGACTTCCTCTTCCTTGGCGCAGCCCTTGCCGTTTTTGCCGCCCTTACCGGATGCAACGTTTGCGGACTTGTCTTCATAGGGGAAGAACGAGGTGACGTTCACCGTCCAATCGCGCTTGATCGGTTTCAGGCAACGGGTGCATTCCGCATGCACGGGGGCGCTGATGCGGGCGTTGAAAATCAAGCCGTCAACAATCGAATCAAACGATCCGACAACAGTAACGTCAGCACCCTCTTCAACGCCGACGATCTCATCGCCGATGCCGCTCGGCGCGGGGAAAGTCGCGTCGATCTCCTTGCTTTGCCCGGCTCGTGAAGCGACCTGCGCCACGGAAATCGCCCACGGGGAATCTTCGATACGTGCCATGTTCAGCCTTCCATTCAGCTTTCCGGATAGTCGTTTACGTCAAGATGCGGCACATGCGTGCTCGCTTCGCGCTGGCGATCATACAGTACGTTCAATCCCGCCTGCACGTCGTTGCCAAGCTTGCCGAGCTGCTGTTGCAGCGTTTCCATCACCGTGGTGCAGTACTTGTCGGCTCCCTGCGTGAGATGGTCGGCCCTGGCTTGCGCCTGGTCGAGAATAGCACGTGCCTTCTGCCGTGCGATCTCGGTCACATTTTCCTGACCGGCGAGGAACTGCGCCTGTTCGTTGGCCTCACGTATAGTGTCGGCCGCACGCGATTGCGCGGATGACACGATGACGTTGGCTTGCGTCTGAGCGCTTTCCAAGCGTCGTTCCGATTCGCGCATCAATGCCGAGGCGCGTTCCAGCTGCACCGGCATCATTCTCTTCAACTGGTCGAGCTGTTCGGTGAACTCGTCACGGTCCACGCGCACGGTGCCGGGGGAGAACAGTATCGGTTTTGCCTCATCCAACGCCGATTCGAGCTTGTCGATGATGTCATACACGGTGGTGAACTCGTCACGGCTCAGATTGCCGGAATCCGTCAAAGGCGCGTCCGGGTCGAACGTGGTGCGCAAATCTGGCAAATCAGACATGGCGATCACCGGTCGCTGCGACGTCGTGTCATCGTCGACGCCGTCCGCAAGCGGATCGTAGCTCGTGGTCTTTTCACCCATCATGCCCTCTTTTCATTGTTGAGCGCTTCGCCGAGCAGCGGAATCACGCAATCGGGCACCATGCCAGTCACATCGCCGCCGTGGCGAGCCACATCTTTCACTATCGAACTAGAAATATGTTCCAAATCAGGTGCCGCCGGCAAAAACAGCGTTTCCACATCGGCAAGCTTGCGATTGACCAACGCCATACCCAACTCGGCCTCATAATCGCCATTCTGGCGAAGACCCTTCACAATAACCGTCGCGCCGACCTTTTTGCAATAGTCGGTAATCAGTCCGGTTGTTGAAGAAACCTTGATATTGCGGCAATTCCGCTTTTCAAGCGCCTTACGGATGATCTCAACGCGGGTCTCTTCGGAAAACATCGGTGTTTTCGCCGCGTTCACCGCCACCACGACATGCACTTCATCGAAAAAACGCGCGCAACGTTCGATGACGTCCAAATGTCCGGCGGTTACTGGGTCGTACGACCCGGGGCAAACTGCAATTGTCATAGCCTCAAGCGTACCGCGGTTGCGTGAAATTACGCGAAGTGTCGGCGAATATGTGGGTTTTCATGGCTATGATGGAGGCAGTGGTGCCGCGGTTGCGGCGTATTTGAGGAGTTGATTATGGCATTTTCGATGTTTGGAGATCGCGACGGCTTCATTGACGAGGCTGATCCGGTCTCGCCGCTTTCCAATCCGGATGCTGGTACCGGCACTGCGGTGCTGGAACGTCCCGAAGAGGAGACGAAGCTGGATGATGGCGGCAATGGTGATGCGGATCGTTTCGCACATTATGTGTCGCGCGATCGCATTGCCGAGTCCCGTCGCACCGGCCGACCGGTGGTGGCGTTGTGCGGCAAGGTGTGGGTGCCGAAGCGTGATCCTTCGCAGTTCCCGGTATGCCCGGATTGCAAGCGCATCTACGACGAAATGATGAACTCCGACTTCTGATCGTTTTTCTCGTCGTATGGTGATGTTGGAATTTCACTGAAATTTCCGAAGATTGCCGAACGTGATTACATATAAAAAATCTGCCGAGATGGTCTCTGTGTCGAAGTTATTTTCGATAATTCAGATTGTCTCGGCAGATTTTTATTGCTGTTGTATTTTATTGTCGGCTTGCTTTTTTGAAATATCCGCGCTTAGCGCAGCGAGATTTCGTCGATGCGACGCAGTTCCTCATCGCTGAACGTGGTGTTCTTCAACGCGCCGATATTGTCGAGCAACTGCTGCGGGCGGGACGCGCCGACAAGCACGGAGGTCACGTAACCGTCGTGCAGCAGCCATGCGAGCGCCATTTCGGCAAGCGTCTGACCACGTTCGGCGGCAAGGTCGTTCAGATCGCGGATTTGCTGCAGACGTTCCGGCGTCAACGCGCTTTCCTGCAAGAATCGGCCGTCATGTGCGATGCGGCTGTCTGCGGGCACGCCGTTGAGGTAACGGTTCGTGAGCAGGCCCTGTTCGAGCGGTGAGAACGTGATGAGGCCTTTGCCGAGCTTTTTGGCGGTTTCCTTCAGTCCGTTGCGTTCCACAGTGCGGTCAAAAATGTTGTAACGGTTCTGGTTGATGATGAACGGCACATGCAGTTCGTCAAGGATCGCGGTGGCTTTTTCGAGCGTCGGACCGTCGTAGTTGCTCAAGCCAACATATAGCGCTTTGCCGCTTTGCACGGCGGTTGCCAGTGCGCCCATGGTTTCTTCGAGCGGTGTGGAGGAATCCATGTGGTGATGGTAGAAAATGTCGACGTAGTCGAGGCCGAGACGTTCGAGGCTCTGATCGAGAGAGGCGAGCAGATATTTGCGGCTGCCGAGATCGCCATAGGGGCCGAGCCACATTTCGTAGCCGGCTTTGGTGCTGATGATCAGTTCGTCGCGATGATGATGGAAATATTCGTGCAGCAGACGGCCGCAGTTCTTCTCGGCGCTGCCCGGTTCGGGACCGTAATTGTTGGCGAGGTCGAAATGCGTGATGCCGTTGTCGAATGCGGTGAACACAATGTCACGCATGGTGGCGTATGGCGTAATATCGCCGAAATTATGCCAAAAACCGAGTGAAACCGCTGGGAGTTTCAGACCGCTTGTGCCTACATGGTTGTAGGTCATGGAGTCGTATCGGGTGGGTGACGGCGTGTAGACGGTGGTCGGTTCGAGCATTGTTCCTCCTTGAAGACTCTGCGCATTTCGCTGTGCGCCGTGCTGCTTGAGTTGGCGCATATCGTGAGTTTGTCGACGATACTATCGTCGCACTTCAAGTAAACTTGAATGCAAATATCGTCGATAGTGTGTTTTTCGATGATTGTCGTTCGCAGGAAATCGCAGGAAACTGCCGATATGGCAATCGCAAGAAATCGCACAATCGCAGAAAACGTAGAAATGAGACGGGAAGATGGCAACATATACGATTCGTGAGGTTGCACAACGATTCCATGTGCAGACGTCAACCTTGCGCTATTACGAGGATCAGGGGCTGCTGTGCAATGTGGAACGCGACGATGCTGGGCGGCGCGTGTACACCGACGCGCATATTGGGCGGCTCAAGGCGATCGCCTGTTTCAAGCATGCGGGCATGAGCATCGATGAGCTCAGGCGCTTCTTCGCATACGAAAAAGACGAGCGCGCACATATCGCGGACATGTTGGAATTGTTGGAATCGCGGCATCAGGCGATTTTGGAGCAGCGGGCCGCGCTGGAAGAAGCGTATATGCATGTGTTGCGCAAACTGCACTTGTATCGCGATATTCAGCGCAGTATCGAAACCGGCGGGCCGCACCCGGATTGGGCGAATTACGATGGCAAGGATTTTCGAGCCGACGATCGGTGAGGATTGGCGACGGTTGGTGAAGATCGGTGCCGTCCGGCGGCGTCCGGTTGGCGAAGGCCAAAACGGTGAGGTTCGGTGACGTCCGGTGAAAATCAGCAAACAAAAGGTGCGGAACCGTAAACTACGGTTCCGCACCTGATAGCAATTGTTGCGTCTTGTCTTGCGGCGGCTTGTTCGAGTTGCGGCGGCTTGTTCGACCCCGCGTCGGCCTTGCTTCTCTTACTTCAGCAAGGTGGCTACGGACGGCAGCAGAGCACGCAAGGCCTTGCCGCGGTGGGAAATGGCGTTCTTTTCGGCCGGTTCCATCTGTGCGGACGTGAGTTTCTCGCCGGCTTCGATGGCGCGGGCGGGCTGATCGTCGGGCACGAACAGCGGGTCATATCCGAAACCATGCTCGCCATGAGGCTCATGCAGCAGCACACCCGGCATTTCGCCGGTTTTCACAGTCTCGCTGCCAATCGCATAACGGCCGTTTGCACCGGCGCCAGCTTCGGTTTCCGGCATCACCAGCGCGGCCGCGCAACGGAAACGCGCAGTACGCTTGGCGTCCGGAATGTCGGCCATCTGCGCGAGCAGCAGCGCATTATTGGCTTTGTCGTCGCCATGCCTGCCTGCCCAACGTGCGGAAAGAATGCCGGGAGCATTGCCCATCACGTCCACAATCAGGCCGGAATCGTCGGCAATCGCCGGGCAGCCTGTGCGCGCGGCCACGTCACGGGCCTTGATCAGCGCGTTCTCTTGGAAGGTCACGCCGTCTTCCACCGGATCCGGCAGATTCAGCGAACCGGCGGAAACCAGCTCCACCCGAGCCGCGTCCGCACCTAGGCAATCTTCCAGAATGCGATTGATTTCAGCGAGTTTGCCTTCGTTATGGGTTGCGACGATGATTCTCACGTTCCGATTCCTTTCGTTGCTTCGTTGATGTCAGCTTGCCTGACATGCGTCTGACGTGCCTGGCCGACGGTCGGCCTGCGGAGGCCAGCCTACAGTCGGATTGCGTTCGGCTTGCGGCCGTTTCAGTCCTGTGCGAGCGCGGCCTGCTGCGCGGCCTGCAGTTCCTTGTTGCCCTTTTCCGCCAGATCAAGCAGCACGTTAAGCTCGGTGCGGTTGAACGGGCGATGCTCCGCGGTGCCCTGAATCTCAATGAATTCGCCGGAGCCGGTCATGGCCACGTTCATGTCGGTCATAGCCTTGCTGTCTTCGATATACGGCAGATCAAGCATCGGCTTGCCGTCGATTACGCCCACGGACACGGCGGAAACGCTGTCTTTGATCACGCGGTCGGCAGACTTGATGTGCTTGTGCTTCTCGGCCCAATGCATGGCGTCCACGAGCGCCACATATGCGCCGGTGATCGATGCGGTTCGGGTGCCGCCGTCAGCCTGCAGCACGTCGCAGTCGATCTGCACCTGGTTTTCGCCGAGCGCCTTCATGTCGACCACGCCACGCAGGCAGCGTCCGATCAGTCGGCTGATCTCGTGCGTGCGTCCGCCGATCTTGCCGCGCACAGATTCGCGATCAGTGCGGTCTGCGGTGGCTCGCGGCAGCATCGCATATTCTGCGGTGACCCAGCCCAGGCCGGAGTCCTTGCGCCAACGAGGCACGCCTGCGGTGAACGTAGCCGTGCACATCACGCGTGTATTGCCGCATTCCACAAGCACGGACCCCTCCGGAACGTCTGTGAAATGACGGGTGATACGCACCGGACGCAGCTCATCCACCTTACGTCCGTCCGCGCGAATTATCGTCTGCCCGTCCAACATGTCTTTAATCGCTACCATCGCTGATTTCTCTGCTTTCGATTGATTACACGATCAACAATCGCTTGTATTTTCCGAAAAAACAGTATCACCAGCCGAAAACCCATCTTGAGGTGCGTGAATCGTTCGTAATTGTCTTGCGATCATTTTGCGTCGTTTTCCGCGTTTATCTCACGTAATACAGGCATTCAAGCACGTATGATGGAGTGAAAACCTGTGCTTGGCCACAGTGAGGCCTACGCTCATGGTCAGTTTCACCAAAAGTCAGAAAGGCTTTGGAAATGCTGGATTATTCACCTGCGCTCATGACCGACATGTACGAATACACCATGCTTGACGCGTGTCTGAGGGACGGCACCGCCAATCGCAAGTGCGTATTCGAAATTTTCACCCGTCACCTGCCGATTGGCCGCCACTACGGAGTAGCCGCCGGGCAAGGACGCATTCTTGACGCGCTTGAAAACTTTCATCTTGACGATAATGATCTGAAATTCCTTGCAGATCGCAAGGTGGTGGGCCCTGAAACCATCAAATGGCTTGAGAATTTTCATTTCTCCGGTTCAATCAAGGGCTATCGCGAAGGTGAGATGTTCTTTCCGAATTCGCCGATTCTGCAAGTCGAAGGCACGTTCGGCGAGTGCACGCTGCTGGAAACGCTGCTGCTGAGCATTTTGAATTACGATTCCGCGGTTGCGTCGGCGGCGTCCCGCATGGTCAGCGCCGCGAAGGACCGCCCGTGCATGGATATGGGCGGTCGCCGAACGAACGAGTGGGCCGCCGTTGCCGCAGCCCGCGCCGCCGTAGTGGGCGGTTTCAAAGGTACGGCCAATCTGCTGGCCGCGCAAATGTATGGCTTGAAGGCCATTGGCACGGCTGCGCACTGCTTCACGCTAGTGCACGATGACGAGCGGAGCGCGTTCGAATCGCAGATCGCCGCGCTTGGCAAGAACACCACGCTGCTGGTCGACACGTACAACATTGAAGAGGCTGTGAAGACGGCGGTTGAAGTGGCCGGCCCAGAATTGGGCGGCGTGCGCATCGATTCCGGCGACTTGGCGTCGCTGGCGCAGCGTGTGCGTAACCAGCTGGACGCGCTGGGAGCCACCAATACGAAGATCACCGTCACCAACGATTTGGACGAGTATGCGCTCGCATCGCTGCAGACTGCGCCGGTCGATTCGTATGGCGTGGGCACCATGCTCGTCACCGGATCGGGCGCTCCGACCTGCGCGATGGTGTACAAGCTGACCGAACGCGAAAATTCCGCTGGCGACATGCAGCCGGTGGCCAAGAAGTCGAAAGACAAGGCCACGGTTCCGGGACGCAAGCTCGCCTTCCGCTCGTACGAATATTCGCTGGCCGACTGCGAACATGTGATTTCCGGATCCGAAAAGCAGCTTGCCTCCTATCAGCCGGAAGAAGGCTGGAAGGATCTGCTGGTCGACTATGTGACCGACGGCGAAATCAACTCCGACTATCAGGGGCACGAAGCCATCGTCAACGCGCATAATTATCGTGCTCAGGCACTGGCCGAACTGCCAATCGGCGCGCAAAGCCTCATGAAGGGCGATCCGGTGATCCCCACCGAAATCACAGTCCTTTGACTCGTGCTACCATCATGCTGGTTGCGTACGGCAATCAATCTCGTAATCAACCAGCATGAAGGGGTAGGATTACATGCGAGCATTTTCTCTGGTTACGTTGAGTCCGGAGGCGTTTGACGATTTTTCCGCACACCACCCGGACGGCAACTTCCAGCAAACCTCCGCTGCAGGCCGTCTGCGTGCCGCCCAAGGAATCGAAGTGGAATATCTTGGCGTTCAAGAAAACGGCAAAATCGTTGCGGGATCGCTGTTCGAAACGCATCGCAGCCGCCTTTCCACATTCAGTGTGGTGCATGACGGACCATTGTGCGACTATCGTGATCGCGAATTGACCGAATACTTCATGACCCAGCTGAAGCAGCATGCGAAGGCGAAAGGTTCCGCACAGATGGAAATCGTGCCGGAAATGCCATACTGCCTGCATGATTCGCGCGGCGGTGAACTGCCAGCTGACCAAGGTGGTGCTCCTGCTGAGGATGCCGTGGAAACGTTGAAAAACCTCGGCTTCATACATGACGGCTTCACGATCGGCTACACCGCAGTGCCGCGCTGGCGCTACTTGAAAGACCTGACTGGCATTACCGACGAAAAGTCACTGCTCAAGTCGTATGACAAGCGCACGCAGTGGAGCGTGAAACGTGCCGCATCCATGGGCGTGCATGTGCGCGAACTGGGTGAAGACGAGCTGCAGGTGTTTGCCGACATCGAGCAGGCCACCGCCGAACGTCGCAATTTCGAATATCGCGGTGAAGCGTACTTCCGCAAGTTCAAACAAGCCTATGGCAGCAAAGCTCACTTCATGGTGGCGCAGATTCACATCGGCGAATACATTGCCGACATGGAATCCAAGCGTGATGTCTTGCAGAAGAAGGTCGATACGCTGCAGTCCAAATACGATGAGCATCCGACCACCAAAACGGGACGTCAGCTAGGGGAGGAGTCCCGCAACCTTGCGGCGGCGGAAAAGCGTTTGGCTGAAGCGGCCGAGTATGCCAAAGATGGTGACGTGCTTCCGGCGGCGGCCTCCCTGTTCGTGGAACATGCGCGTGAAACGGTGTATCTGTTCTCTGGCAGCGTGGAGAAGTACAAGCCGTTCTACGCTTCCGCGCTTGTGCAACATGACGCCATGCTGCACCTGTGCGTGGAGCGTGGCGTGACCCGCTACAACTTCTACGGCATCGACGGCGTATTCGATGATCCGAACAGCGAAGGCCGTGGCGTGCTCGAATTCAAGCAAGGCTTCAACGGGTATGTTGAGGAACTTATGGGTTCGTTCGTGCTTCCCGTGCGCCCGTTGGCGTTCAAGTTCAAGACTGTCGTACGCAAACTCCTTCGCCGCTAGCTCGTCATTCGCATGGAGGTCTCTGGGCGCGGACTTATAAGCGCGCGAGGGTTATGTGAACGTGGTTGACGGCGGCTGCAGGTCAGACTAGGTTATCTCCCTTGGGAAATGGGGCTTTTAGCCGGTTTGAATAATGAAAGGCAGCGCGGATCATGGTGCGAGAAATGGATGTGAGTGAGGAACAAGAGCGAGAATCGTCTGAATGGAATGTGCGTGAGCTGAGCGCCGATGAATTTGATGCGCTTTCTGCTGCGAGCGAGTACGACGGATTCCAGCAGACTTCCGAAATGGCGGTTTTGGCGCAATCTGAAGGCATGCAGACGCAATACGTTGGATTGGTGGATTCGCACGATGCTCCGGTGGCGGGAGCGTTGGTGGCCTTTTCACAAGGGCGTTTCGGCATGGAAGGTTCGTTGTGGCTTGGCCCGTTGTGCAATGGGAATGACAGCGAGCGGATGACCGCGTTGACCGACGGTTTGCGCGAGGTTGCCGAACGGGTTCACGCCATCAGTCTGACGTGCTGGCCCAACCAAGTGTATTGCGTTCGTGATTCGCAAGGCAAGGCTGTGACCGAACCCAATGATGCGATGGTGCGGGAGTACGAGCGGCTGGGTTGGAAGCATGCTGGCTTCACCCGTGGGTACGATGCCCTGATGAACCGTTGGAATTACGTCAAGGACCTGAGTGAGTTCTCGGACGCCGGCGGACTGCTCGCTTCGTATGCGAAGAACACACGTCGTAACGTCAAGATCGCGCGGAACAGCGGCGTGGAGGTTCGACGCCTGAATCGCAGAGAGTTGAATGTGTTCCACGATATTTGCGAGCTGAGTAGCGAACGCCAGCATTTCGCCAACCGTAGCCTTGATTATTTCGAACGCGTATATGATGCGTTTGGAGACAAGGCCGAATTCATGGTGGCGGAAGTGCATCTTGACCGCTATTTGCAGTCCTGGGAAGAAAAGCTGGCGAAGTTCTCGAAAGACGTGGAACGCTTGGAGCGTTCGCTTGAGCATACGAAGTACCCGGATGATGTGCGCAAGAAGCTCGATACGGCTCAGAAGAATGTGGAGTCCGCACGACGCCGCATTGAGGATGCGAACGAGCGCATCGCTCGTGATGGCGAAGTGGTACCGGTCGCCGTAGGTCTGTTCATGTGGCATGAGCGCGAGCTGGTGTATTTCTCCAGCGGATCTGACGATCGTTACGCCAAGTTCTACGCGCCCACCGCCTTGCAGCATGAGATGATGTCGCGTTGTTTGGAACGCGGAGTGACGCGGTACAACTTCTATGGCATTTCGGGTGTATTCGACGATCCGGAAGACGATGGACGTGGCGTGTTGGAGTTTAAGCAGGGCTTCAACGGCTATGTGGAGGAGTTGCCGGGCGAATTCACGCTTCCTGTGAGCAAGCTGCGCTACGGCGTGAACGATTTGGCCCACAAACTCCTTCGCCGCTAGCTCGGGGGTGCTGGGGCTGCTTGGCGCGACGCGGATTTGCGCGGGGTGAGTTTTTCTGATACGCTTTGTGTCCTGTGCGCGGATGGCGTGTGCTTACCGGGCATTGCCACTTTAGCTCAGTCGGTAGAGCGGCTCACTCGTAATGAGCAGGTCGACAGTTCGATTCTGTCAAGTGGCTCCAGTGCCCTAGATGTGAAAGCATCTAGGGTTTTGCATATCAGGAGCATTTCGCTCCGGTATGGCTACTTGCGCGAGTGGCGGAATTGGTAGACGCGCAGGATTTAGGTTCCTGTGTCTTTGACGTGTGGGTTCAAGTCCCATCTCGCGCACTTTCAGAAAATGGCGGCAGCCTGCCTGTTCTTGGCCATCGCAGACCATTCAATAAGCCTTTTTGAGAACATTTTGAGAACATTTCGCACGTTTGCGTCCCGATTCTTCCAGTGACTGGGGGATTTGGGACGTTGGGGAGCCTGCGAGCGGGTGGATTGTTCCAGTGGGTGGGGAATCAGGACGTTGAGAGGCGCGCAAGCGGGAGGATTGTTCCACTCACTGGGGGATTCGGTGCGCTGAGGGGCTTGTTGGCGGGATGATTCCTCCAGTGAGTGGATGTTTTTCCCGCTGGGGTGGCTTTGGGCGGGTGGATTCTTCCAGTGGGTGGGAAATTAGGGCGCGGCAGGGAGTCGGCTTGGTGGCGGGGGATGCTCCTAAGATGACTGTGGGTAGGAAGAGGAAGAGAAGCTTAAGGATTAGGGGGAGTGTTGTGTCTGCACTGATTCAGCCTGTTGCGTTGCTGCTGATTATCCTTGCCGGATATTTGTTCAAGCGTGCCGGTCTGTTCAAGGATCGCGATTATCGCATTATGCAGACCGCTATTTTCAATTTGGTGCTGCCGGGTGCGATCGTCTATTCGTTTGCTACGAATCCGCATGATTCCAGCCTGTTGCTGATTTCGCTGTTCGGCCTGATCGTTGCGTTCATTCCGCCGGTCGTGGTTTTCCTGACGTCCCGCCATCGTCCGGTGCAGGATCGCGCGTTCATGATGTTGAATGGCTCCGGCTTCAACGTTGGCTGCTTCTGTTTCCCCGTAGTGCAGGCTTTTCTTGGCACAGGCGCGATCGTGCCCGCCGCCATGTTCGACATTGGCAATTGCGTGATGGTTGCCGCCGGCACGAATGTGATGACGCAAACGCTGTTGCATATCAAGCCTGGCACGCCGCTTATCGAGCAGTATCAGGGCAATGCGCCCACGCTCCCGCATGTGAAGCTGAAAGACAAGGATGCCAAGTGTCTTGCCCGCAAGGCTTTGGCCCGCAATGTGTTCAAGGGGTTCTTCGGCTCGGTTCCGTTCGATACGTACTTGGTGATGATTATTCTCACGCTCGTTAACGTGAAGATTCCTGACATTATCGCCACGCTTGTGCAGCCGCTTTCGAACGCGAATTCGTTCTGCGCGATGCTGATGGTGGGCATGCTTATGGATTTGCCGTCTGGCAGGCAGGATGTGTTGAAGCTTCTCAAGGTGATTGGTTGGCGACTGCCGTTCGGTATTGCGTTTGCCGCTGCGGCTTGGCTGCTGCTTCCGTTCAGTGCTGAGATTCGTGAGACGGCCGCCATGTGCTGTCTGGCGCCGATTGCCGTGTTTTCCACGCTGTTTACCGACAAGGTGCTTGGCAATGCGAAGCTTGCTGGTTTTACGCTGTCGATTACTGCGATTATCAGTTTGCTGATGATGACCGGCGCTCACTTCTTGTTCGTCGCGCTCGCATGAGAGCGGCAAGAAGATTTTTACCGGGGCCCATGCTGAGCGCTTTGGTCTGGTCGGGTTCTGCGGTGGGGATTTGGTGCCGACGTACGGTCGATTGCGTAGAAGTGTGACGAAGGCTTACGGCGGAACTGTGCATACGATTTCAGTAAGCGTCAAAAGTATGCTTGGCGAAGATGGAAGTGGTCGGAACCGCGCTATATTGCGAATCCTAGCGAATGTGTTAACTCGGGAAACATTTTTGTGTTGTTCTGTCTTATTTTGTGAGTATCTTGTGAGGTGAAGAGATACGGAATGCGACGTACGGAAATCTACGAAGATCCGTAGCTTGTTCCGCTTCATAGTGATGATGAAAGGACCTAATACCATGGCCATCAATCCTCCTGTTGACGCCACCAAGACCCCGGAGTGGGCCGCACTGCAGAAGCACTACGATGAGCTGCAGTCCGAAGGCATCAGCCTCAAGCAGTGGTTCGCCGATGACGCCGAGCGCGTCGAGAAGCTGAGCTTCGATGCGGGCGACCTGCACTTCGACCTATCCAAGAACCTGATCAAGCCGGAAACCCTGCAGCTGTTCGCGGACCTCGCCAAGGCCGTCAAGCTCGACGAGCGCACCAAGGCCATGTACACCGGCGTGCACATCAACAACACCGAAGACCGTGCCGTGCTGCACACCGCACTGCGCCGCCCGGCCGAAGACGAAGGCAAGTACATCGTTGACGGACAGGACACCGTCAAGGACGTGCGCGAAGTGCTCGGCCGCATCTACGCCTTCGCAGACAAGGTTCGCTCCGGCGAATGGACCGGCGTTTCCGGCAAGAAGATCGAAACCGTGGTCAACATCGGCATCGGCGGTTCCGACCTGGGTCCCGTCATGGTGTACGAAGCGCTGAAGCCGTACGCTGACGCAGGCATCTCCGCACGCTACATTTCCAACATCGACCCGAACGATTTGGCTGAAAAGACCAAGGGCCTCGACCCGGAGACCACTCTGTTCATCGTTGTTTCCAAGACCTTCACCACCTTGGAAACCCTGACCAACGCTCGTGAAGCCCGCACCTGGCTGCTCGACGCCCTCAAGGCTGCCGGCGCAGTCGACGGCTCCGACGAGAAGAACGCCGAAGCCATCAAGAAGCACTTCGTCGCCGTCTCCACCAACCTGGAGAAGGTCGCCGAGTTCGGCATCGACCCGGCCAACGCCTTCGGCTTCTGGAACTGGGTTGGCGGCCGCTACTCCGTGGACGCCGCCGTCGGCACCTCCCTCGCTGTGGTGTTCGGACCGGAACGTTTCGAAGAGTTCCTGCACGGCTTCCACGAGATCGACGAATACTTCGCCAACACCCCGTTCGAGAAGAACGTGGTCGTGCTGCTCGGCATGCTGAACGTGTGGTACCGCAACTTCTTCAAGGTCGCCTCCCACGCCGTGCTGCCGTACGACCAGTACCTGCACCGCTTCCCGGCCTACCTGCAGCAGCTGACCATGGAATCCAACGGCAAGTCCGTGCGTTGGGACGGCACCCCGGTCACCTCCGAAACCGGCGAAATCTTCTGGGGCGAGCCGGGCACCAACGGCCAGCACGCCTTCTACCAGCTGATCCACCAGGGCACCCAGCTGATCCCGGCCGACTTCATCGCGTTCGTGAACACCCCGAACCCGACCAAGGACGGCGATCAGGACGTGCACGAGCTGTTCCTCGGCAACTACTTCGCACAGACCAAGGCTCTGGCCTTCGGCAAGACCGCTGACGAAGTGCGCGCAGAAGGCACTCCGGAAGAGATCGTTCCGGCCCGCGTGTTCACCGGCAACCGCCCGACCACCTCCATCTTCGGTGTGGCACTGACCCCGTTCGCACTCGGCGAGCTCATCGCCCTGTACGAGCACATCACCTTCGTTGAAGGCACCGTGTGGGGCCTGGACTCCTACGATCAGTGGGGCGTTGAGCTGGGCAAGCAGCTCGCCAAGCAGATCACCCCGGCCATCTCCCAGGATGACGAGGCTCTGGCTGCTCAGGACGCTTCCACCCAGTCCCTGATCCAGTTCTACCGCGCAAATCGCAAGTTCTGATTTCTAGGGAAACCGGAACGCTGCGTTCAGCGACATGCATAGCGCCGTAGCGCAATAACTTCCAAAGGGCTCTGCATTTCAGTGCAGAGCCCTTTTCATTACCCCTGAATCATCATTTTCAAATATCCAAGTTTTGCATTTCGTGCGAAATCAGCACCATGAAGTTCTGCATATCGTACATGGAAGTAGCGTTTTCCGCAGAAAATAGCCATTCTTTAAATAATCAATCATCAAGAACTTTTGCGGCGAGTTTTGGACGGCATGAGGTCTGGTGGATGAGGTATTTTTGAGTATTGCTATGCCGGGACTCAGGACGCCGCATAATCCTGAATCCCTTCGGGTCCAGCCGAAAACGATCGCAAGATTGAGTGGAATATTGCACGAACGCAAGTTGCCGCGATTTTCGGCGGATTGGCAATCCTTCGCAGGCAGACCTGCGAAGAACATACCAGGCAGAACGATTTTGCGAAAATCGTGAAGCCCTTACCTGTGCGCTGATATGCGGCGGCGACTCGAGGAAACACAATGGTTAACGCTATTGAGGCATTTGACGCCAAGCACATGAAGCCGGCCGAGGAAATTCCGGCATTCCGTCCGGGTGACACCGTTGAAGTCAACGTGAAGATCCAGGAAGGCAACAACTCCCGTATTCAGGCCTTCACCGGCGTTGTGATCGCTCGTCAGGGCGGCGGCGTTCGTGAAACCTTCGTTGTGCGCAAGATCAGCTTCGGCACCGGTGTGGAGCGCCGCTTCCCGCTGCACTCCCCGGTCATCGACTCCATCAAGCTGGTCCGCAAGGGCCGCGTGCGTCGCGCCAAGCTGTACTACCTGCGCAACCTGCGCGGTAAGGCCGCTCGTATCGCCGAGCGCCGCGACAACTCCGAGAAGTGAGTTTCAAACGCAAATAAAGCGTGAAATTGGCCCTCAGCCTTACGGCAGGAGGGCCTTTTGCTATTCTTAGCCGCTATGATAAGGGTCAGTGTGCAAACCGGACGATAAAGGAATCATGTATGAAGCATGCCGAAGAAAAAAACAATAGCGGCGAAAGCTTTGGCTTGCGCGACACCCTGGTTTGGTGCGGAATTCCTGTTATCGTCGTGCTGCTGATACGTGTTTTCCTGATCGGATTCTACGTGATTCCTTCCGAATCCATGATGAACACCATCGAACCAGGCGACCGAGTGATCACCTCGAAACTCACCCCGAAAGTCTTCGACCTGAAACGCGGCGACGTGGTGGTGTTCAAAGACCCCGACCACTGGCTGCAGCAGGAAGACAACAGCAAATTCGGCGGCGACTACCTCATCAAACGACTCATCGGACTGCCAGGAGACACCGTAGCTTGCGAAGGGCCGGGCAAGCCGATCACCGTCAATGGCGTGGCGATTGGCGAAAGCTCATACATTCGCCCAGGCGTGGACCCCAGCTCATTCGCGTTCAGTGTGACCGTGACCGAAGGACACGTGTTCGTTATGGGCGACAATCGCGCCAATTCCGCCGATTCTCGCTACCATCAGAACGATTCCTCACATGGACTCGTGCCTATTTCCGACGTAGTGGGTGTTGGACTCGCGAGATATTGGCCATTGAACCGCATCAGCGGACTCGATTCGCACCATGAAGTGTTCGCCGACGTTCCGGAAGGAGGCTCGGCGGTCTGATGGCGGTTTCCGTAATTCCCACATTGGATTTGGAACGCGCTATTGCCGAACAGGGCTACGATGTGATCGTCGGCTTTGACGAGGTAGGGCGTGGATCTCTCGCAGGGCCGGTAATGGTTGGTGCGGCTGCGATTTGGGCGCGTGACTTGGATGGGTCGGCTGGAGCTTCGCAAGGAGACTCGCAGGAATCTTCGCCTCTGGAAGTGCCGAAAGGCGTGGCCGACTCCAAAATGCTGACCGAACACAAACGCGAAGCCATCTTCGACGAACTCGAACAATGGTGCGCCGCATGGGCGGTCGGAGCAGCCTCCAATACGGAAATCGACGAATGGGGTATTTCGTACGCACTCGGCGTGGCGGCACTGCGGGCGCTCGCCGAAGCGGAACGCAAGCTTGGCATTGGCGGGAGTGGATCTGCTGGAATTGCAGGATCTTCTGAATCATCGGAAGCATTGAATAATCTGAAAATCGGCGCGATTCTTGACGGTCCGAACGACTACATCACCAAAGCACTCAACACCTTCGACGCACCCGACGTGCCAATTCCGGCGGACGTGACCTGCAAAGTCAAAGGCGACCGGCATTGCGCGACCGTGGCGACGGCGGCCGTCATCGCCAAAGTCACACGAGACCGACTCATGGTCAAACTCGCCGCGCAGCCGCAATATGCGCCTTACGAATGGGCCAACAACAAAGGCTACGGATCGGCGGCCCACCGCGAAGCCATCGCCGAACATGGACCCAGCGACCTGCACCGCCTTTCCTGGCACCTCGTCTGACATACGGCATCTCATCCGCAGTCCGCGATTACGCTAATCCTTGCGGATGATGCATGCCGGAAGGAAACCTGTAAGTTCATCCCGCCGTCTGATGGCCGGCACCAATCCGTTTCCGTACCGTAGGAAACATGGAACACATACTTCAGGCGACCGATCTGGTCATGGATTATTCGACCCAACAGGCGACACCAAACGCCACACACATGCTGGCGCTCAATCACGTGGATTTCGGCATCCAGGCAGGCGAAAGCATCGCGGTCATGGGACCGTCCGGTTCCGGCAAATCGACGTTACTGCACGCACTCGCCGGCATCATCACCCCGACAGCCGGCAATGTGATGTTTCGCGGTGCCAACCTGGCGCGGCTGAGCGACGCTGACCGTACCAAACTGCGCCGCAGCGCCTTCGGTTTCGTCTTCCAATCCGGACAGCTGCTGCCGGAACTGCCGGCCATCGAAAACATCGCGTTGCCGATGATGCTGGGCGGCGCAAGCTACCAGCAGGCCACCGACACGGCCATGCTATGGCTGGAACGATTGGGATTGCGCCAGCTCGCGCAACAACGTCCCGGCGAAATGAGCGGCGGCCAGATGCAGCGCATCGCCATCGCACGTGCGCTCGCCGCGCAGCCGGCAGTCATCTTCGCCGATGAACCGACCGGCGCGCTCGACCAGGCCACCGGCCACGAAATCATGAGCATTCTCATGCGGACCGCACAACAGACCGGCGCGGCCGTGGTCGTGGTGACGCACGATTCGAACGTGGCCGCATTCTGCGATGCCACCGTTACCCTGCGTGACGGCAGGCTGAGCTCGCCGCAGCAATCCCAGCCTACCGCCGGAGGCGCACGATGAACATGTTCCGATTATGGCGATTGTTCCACCGCTCCGGCACCCGCGGCACATCCGGCCGCACCTCTGCGCTGGCCATCGTTGCCTTCGCATCCGCCACCGCCGTCTTCCTAACCGTGCTCGGAGGCCTGCATGGCTTCATCTGGCGGGCCTCCGCCGACCACACGTTCGGTTGCATGATCGATTCCAACAAGTGCGCGCCCGGTACATACGAAACATGGTCCAAAGCCCTGGCGCACGCCGACAAGCTCGTTGCCACGGTCGGCGACGGCCATTGGACGGCCGACCAGGCCACAGCCGTCATGAACACCTATTCCGACGGCTATGTGATGCTCGCCGCATTCGCCAGTCTGCTACTCATCGTGCCGTTCGTGGCGCTCGCCGGCTCGGCGGCCCGTCTCGCGGCCTCCCGCAGGGACGCACGTCTCGCCGCACTGCGACTTGCGGGCGCCACCACCGCGCAGGTCACGAAACTCACCGCGCTCGATGCGGGTGGCCAGGCTCTGCTTGGCGCGCTGGTTGGCATGGCCGGCTACTTCGCGCTGATACCGGCGATCATGCTGCTCGACTTCCAAAACCAGCATTTCACCTTCGAACAGTTGTGGGTGGGACTGCCTGCCCTGGCGGCTGTGACCGTCGGAGTCACGCTGCTTGCCTTGGTCTCCGCGCTGGTCGCCCTACGCCGCGTGTCCATCACCCCGCTTGGCGTGATGCAACGTACCGGACAACCCATGCCGTCCGCATGGCGCGCACTGATTTTTCTTGCCGTGTTGGCCGTAGGCTACCTGCTGCTCAACAGCATCTCCGCATTCGCGCACTTGGGTCAGATGGTGGTCTACGCCATCATCTTCGGCGTCTTCTTCCTCGGCTTCGCCATGGTGAACGTCGTCGGTACCTGGGTGGTGGCGATGCGCGCCAGATCGCGTGCGAAACACCCGAAGGACGCGGCCACTATGATTGCCATGCGCCGTATCCTCGACAATCCCAAGCGTGCTTGGCGCAACGTGTCCGGTGTGGCGCTCGCTGTGTTCATCGCGGGGATGACGTCGGTGTGCGGATTGCTCGCCACCGGAATCGGAGGCAACCACGACCCGTTCGACCCATCTATGCTGTACATGCGCGATATAGCGATGGGTGGTTTCCTGACGCTCGCCTTTGCCGCGGTGCTCGCCGCCGTCAGTTCCGGCGTGATGCAGACGGGCAACGTCTACGACCAGGCCGACGAGTACCGCATGCTTGCGTTGGAAGGCACGGATGAGGCGACGCTCGACAAGGCACGCATGATGGAAGTGATCACCCCGCTCAACACGGTGATGGCCGTTTCGTTGGGGTGCTCGGTGTTGTTGCTGTTTCCGATTCTGGCAACGTCGTTGCTCAATCCGGCTTCGTTGCTTACGTTGGCCGCGGGAATCGGCTTGTGTTATGCGCTGATGGTGCTCGGAGGGTGTGCCGCGAATCATGCGGCGCACGAGCTCGGTCATGCCGGCTACCGTACGGACGATTGATGGCCTCGCCGCGGCGGTCGTGGATACCGCGGCAAGGACTGGCGAGGTCAGCCGAGCAGCACCGCGATGATTGCGATGAAGATCGGTGAGGTCAGTGTCGAGAAGAGAATGCCGTCGCGTGCGAACGAGAGACCCACGTTGTACCGCGCCGCGTAGTTATAGACGTTCTGCCCGGTCGGCAGGGCGGCGAGCACCACGCACGCGTACAATGTGGCGCCGCGGAAGCCCATCACGAAATACGACAGCAGGAACGCGATGATTGGCATCACGATGTTCTTCAACGCCGCTACCGTGAACACCGCGGGAATGTTCGACTTGTCCTGCAGCGGCTTCGTGCCGTGCAACGACATGCCGAATGCCATCAGAATCATTGGCACTGCGGAATCGCCGATCATGTCGATCGGATCGTAAATACAGTCCGGCACCACGAAATGACCGGCTTTTGCGGAAATCGCGGATACGGCGATGCCCAGCAGCGAACCGATAAGCAGCGGCTGATGCAGCGGCTGCTTCAGAATCTCCCTCGTGGAGACCTTGCCTTTGGTGGTCACATCGAGCACGGTCAGGCCGATCGGTGTGAACACCGCCTGTTGCATGACCAGAATCGGCGCGACCAAAGCGGGATTGCCCAGAATGTATGTGGCGATCGGCAGACCGATGTTGTTGGAGTTCAGATACAGCGAATTCAACGCGCCGATGGTGGCATCCGCCGCCTTCAGATGGAAGAACAGCCTATTGAGGATCAGAAACACCAATCCGACCAGCACGGCCGAGAAGAACGCCACGACAATGGAGGAGTGGAATATCTCGAAGATTCTCTCCTTGGACAGGATGGCGAACATCAGGCACGGGCTCGATACGAAAAAGCTGAACCTGTTGAGTACCATCTGCGCGGTAGGTCCGCCTATGCGCATGCGCGCGGCCACGTAACCGGTGCCGATGACGATGCCAATGACGCAGAAGCCTTCCAATGCGCTTAACAGACCCAGCATGACAATCTTCCTTTCGCTCTCGGCCGTTGGTTTGGCCGCTATCCAGTGTTGCACCATGCATATGGATAACATCCGACCCGTCTCAAAAGCGTTGTTGAACGGCGATGTCGGTTCCGGTGGTGCTGGATAATGGACGGTATGAACGAACTTGAGATTGGATTTTCCGCTTCCGCCACCAGGCAGGAGCAGCTGAACGGGCTGATGGAACAGATCATGGGCTCCTATTCCGTGAGCGACGACGAAGGCCCTCTGACCGATGCCGTCGAAGTGTTTCTGAACAAACAGCAGCATCTGACAGTGCGCAGGCATGGCGATACGCTGGTTGCGTCCACGAATTTCGGACGTGAACGCCGCGTGATTCTCGCCGGGCATCTCGACACGGTGCCGGTGATCGACAATTTTCCGCCGCGATGGCTGGAACCAGGTGATCCGCTGATTCGCGAGGATGTTGCCGACGGCCATGAGCATGAGCGCGTGATATGGGGGCGTGGCGCCACCGATATGAAGGGTTCCGACGCGGTGATGCTCTATTTGGCGGCCACATTGACGGATGCGGAATACGATCTGACATACGTGTTCTACGATCACGAAGAGGTTGCTGCCGAACAGAACGGCCTGCGTAAGGTGGTTGAGGCGCATCCTGATTGGATTTCCGGCGATTTTGCGATTATTGGCGAGCCGACCGATTGCGGTATTGAGGGCGGTTGCAATGGCACGATGCGTTTCGACGTGATCACGCACGGCATTGCGGCACATTCGGCACGCGCGTGGATGGGCAGGAACGCCATTCATGCGGCCGCAGAGATTCTGAACCGGCTGAACGCGTATGAGAATCGTGCGATCGAAGTGGATGGCCTCGCGTACCAGGAGGGGCTAAATGCCACGCTGATTTCAGGCGGCAAAGGCACGAATGTGATCCCCGACGAATGCCGCGTGCACGTCAACTACCGTTTCGCACCGGACAAATCACTGGCTGAGGCGAAGGCGCTGATGATTGGCGCGGATGCCGGTGCGGAATTGGGCAACGGCGAGCATGTTGCCACGGGCGGCGTGTTCGAAGGCTTCGGCATTGAAATGAAGGACGAGTCGCCTTCCGCGCGCCCGGGGCTGACGTCGCCGCTCGCGCAGTCGCTGGTGGAATTGGTGCGCGAGCGCACTGGGCGTGAGCCTCTGGCCAAGCTTGGCTGGACGGATGTGGCGCGATTCTCGATGCTGGGCATTCCCGCAGTGAATCTAGGCGCGGGCAGTCCGTTGCTGGCACACAAGCACGACGAGCAGCTGCCGGAATCGGATTTGCTGTTGATGACCAATCTGCTTGAAGACTGGCTAAAGTAGCCGTTTCGTGACTGACGGCTGTCTGCTTGACTTGCTGATTTTGCTTGCTTTGGATTGAAATAATCAGAGATAATCAGATTTCTGCATTTGCTGTCTGCGCAAGTCTCGTCCCGTGTCTGCACAAGTCGGGAATAAGGCCTGATTGTGACTTGTGCAGACGGGAAATGCAGGTTGCGCAGGTGCAGATTGTGACTTGTGCAGACGAGGACTGGGATTTGCGGACGGGGAACGTGGGAGTCGGAAAATTTCCCGTCATGTCATGTTCCGTTATTTTTTGTGCCATACTTATAGACGGTGGTTCTGCAAATCACCAATGCATCCGATGGCGTTGATCCCCTCGCGTGAAATTCATGTGTGCCCGCGAGCGCCGGTGTCCGCCGTCGCATGATGAAGACTTTTGACGGAAGTTGCTTCCTACGGGCGCCATGATGCGCGGCCACGGTGAGAGCGTGGTGTGAGAACCGTATGAGGCCTAAGCATGGACGGCGCGATTGCAGCGTGCCGTCGAGGAGTCATTGTGCCTGATATCAATGAGGGCTTCGATCAGGTCGAAGCCGCGGCATCGCCTGAGCATGCCGTGAATGTTGTGAAATTCGAATCGTCCCAGTCCGATTCTGCGCCGCGTCGCCGTCGTGGCGGTCGTCGTGTGGTGCGTGGGGTTGGAGCTGCCGGCGCGTCTTTGGAATTGAAGGTCGAGGAGCATGCCGCGACCCCGCTGTTCGAAGAGCCGAAGTTACCGGTTGCGCAGCCTGTGCATGGTGTTGGCGACGACGCTGTTTCCAGTGATGATGGCGATTCCGATGTCGTGTCTCGCCCGTCTCGTCGCCGTCGTCGTTCGGCCCAGTTCGACGATGATGTTCGTGAGATTGCCGATGAGCAGTCGACACATACTCGTCGCCGCCGCGCGGTGCAGGTCGAGGATGAGCGTGATGAGGATCGTCCTCGTCGTCGCCGTCGTTCCGTTGAAGATGCGGATGAGTATGGCGAGATGCCTCGTCGTCGCCGTCGCAGTGCCGTCGATGATTCCCGCGATGAGGAATCGTATGAAGAACGTGCGCTTGATGCGGTCGATATGTTGCCGGAAGGCCATGAGGTCCGTCATAATCCGCGTCCGATGATGTCGCTGCTGTTCCAGGAGCCGGTTTTGCCGTCTGCTGCGGATTCTCGTGACGGGTCCGATGACGATCGTGACGATTCCCGTGAATCTCGCAATGATCGCAATATGCGGGATCATGACGATGCGCAGGATGAGGACCGTCCGACCCGTCGCCGTCGCCGTCGTAATCGTGACGTTGCCGACGAAGAGCGTTCCGAAGGCAATCGCAGTGAACGCAACGATCGTGACAATCGTAATGATGATGCGGAAAACGATGAGGAAGGCGGATCTCGCAAGTCCCGTCGTTCCCGTCGTTTGAACGCGCAGGAACGTCGGGCTGCGGCCGAGGTCGAGCAGATTGAAGAGGATTTGATCCTCGACGATATCACGTACGCGCCTATCGACGACGAAACACGTGGCAATCGTGGTGACGATGATGATGACGAGCAGCCGACGCGCACCCGTCGTCGCCGTCGTGGTCGTGGCAATCGTGAGGAAGCTGACGAACAGCAGCAGGAGAACGTCGAAGGTGAGTCTCGCCGTCGCCGTGAGGAGGATGACGAGGAAGAGGGCACGGTGACCCGTCGCCGTCGCCGTCGCCGTGGCGGCGCGAAGACCGAGGAGCAGGAGGAGCCGCTCGTACGCCGTTCCCGTAAGCAGCAGTACATCGACGAGATTACCGATGTCGAGGGTTCGACCCGACTTGAGGCCAAGAAGCAGCGTCGCCGTGACAATCGCCGCGAACGTAGCCGCCAAAGCCAGCTCATGGAACAGGATTTCCTGGCTCGCCGCGAGCATGTGGACCGTCTGATGGTGGTGCGCGAGCGCGAACGCCACACGCAGATCTCCGTGATCGAAGACAATGTGCTTGTCGAACATTACGTGTCCGACATTCAGGAAGTCGCCACCGTGGGCAACATCTATCTTGGCCGCGTGCAGAACGTGTTGCCGAGCATGGAGGCCGCGTTCGTCGACATCGGTCAGGCTCGTAACGGCGTGCTGTATGCGGGCGAGGTGAACTGGGATTCCGCACGTTTGGAAGGCCAGCCTCGCCGCATCGAACTCGCGTTCAAGTCGGGAGACCCTGTGCTTGTGCAGGTCACCAAGGATCCGATTGGGCACAAGGGCGCACGACTGACCTCGCAGGTGACTCTCGCGGGCCGTTTCCTGGTGCTCGTGCCGTCCGGTGGCATGACGGGCGTGAGCCGCAAGCTTAGCGAGCGCGAGCGTTCCCGCCTCAAGAACATCGTGTCGAAGGTAGCTCCGAAAGACATGGGCGTGATCATTCGTACCGCTGCAGAAGGCGCTTCCGAAGAGGCGATCACCAAGGATCTCGAAAGCTTGGTGCGCCAGTGGGAACGCATCACCGCCAAGCGTGACGAATTCCTGCATGGCAAGCGTCCGAAGCTGCTGCAAGGCGAACCGGACGTGGCGATCCGCGTGGTGCGAGACATCTTCAACGATGACTTCTCCAAGATGATTGTTGAAGGTGAGCGCGTGTACGGCCGTATCGAGGAATACCTCGACACCATGGCTCCCGACTTGAAAGACAAGCTTGAAAAGTGGGATCCGGCCGAACATGAAGGCAAAGACGTGTTCGACAAGTGGCAGATCGACTCCCAGCTGCGCAAGGGCATGGAACGTCAGGTCTACCTGCCGTCGGGCGGCTCGATCGTGATCGACCGCACCGAAGCCATGACCACCATCGATGTGAACACCGGCCGTTTCATCGGCCGCGGCAAGAGCCTTGAGGAGACGGTGACCCGTTGCAACCTCGAAGCTTCCGAAGAGATCGCACGTCAGCTGCGCCTGCGTGACATCGGCGGTATGGTGATGATCGACTTCGTCGACATGGTCATGCCGGCCAACCGTGATCTGGTGTTGCGCAGACTGGTGGAATGCCTGGCCCGCGACCGTACCAAGCATCAGGTGGCCGAAGTCACCTCGCTTGGCCTGGTGCAGATGACGCGAAAGCGCATCGGACAGGGCTTGGTGGAGGCCTTCTCCGAGGAATGCCCGACCTGCAAGGGTCGCGGATTCATTCTTCACGACGAGCCAACCGTGTCCGCGGATTATGACGATCCGTACGCCCTGAAGGGCGGTGACCCGTTCGTCAAAACCAACAAGCATGGTCACGGCACGGACGTGCAGGTGCCGAAAGGCTCCTCGCCGGACGTGAAGGCCAAACTCGCGCAGATCGCGGCGGCGGCTGTAGCAGCCAACAATGCGGAACTGGGCGAGGAGATATAGAAGAATAAATGATTATTCCGGTCTGTCAACCTGACACGCCGGGAACAGACTTGCGGTTGTACGCGGGTATGTGTAGATTAGATTGCTGGTGTCTGGCCGCGAGGCTCGAACGTGCCGGGCAGTAAGCTTTCCAAGTTAATAAAGGAACGGATATGTACGCGATTGTGAAGGCCGGCGGCCATCAGGAAAAGGTTGAGGTCGGTGACGTCATCTACGTCAACCGTCTCGAGGCTAAGAAGGGCGAAACCGTGGAATTCCCGGTTGCTCTCGTTGTGGACGGCTCCAAGGTTGTCCTCGGCGCCAAGGATCTCGCCAACGTCAGCGTCAAGGCTGAGGTTGTCAACGATGAGGCCAAGGGTCCGAAGATCAGCATCATGAAGTATAAGAACAAGACCGGCGTTGCTCGTCGCAAGGGCCATCGCCAGCAGCTGACCGCTGTCAAGATCACGGCTATCGCCTGATTGACGCAGGGTTAGAGTCAAGGACCGAAAGGAACAGACATGGCACATAAGAAGGGCGCGTCCAGCTCGCGCAACGGTCGCGATTCAAACGCGCAATACCTCGGTGTGAAGAAGTTCGGCGGCGAAGCTGTCGTGGCCGGCAACATCATCGTTCGTCAGCGTGGCACTAAGTTCCACCCGGGCGAGAACGTCGGCATGGGCAAGGACCACACCCTGTTCGCCCTCAAGGACGGCAGCGTGCAGTTCGGCGTTCGTCGTGACCGCAAGGTCGTCGACGTGATCGCCGCCTGAGATACGCGCAATCAACGCTTATAAGATAAAGCCGCGCCCGTTGTGGACGCGGCTTTTCTTTATTTTGATGATCGCTGAGGATTGTTTTCCTCCAGTCCGTCCCAAACGTCACGTAACGTTGCATGCAGAACATGCATGCAGACTTGCGAACGGACAATAAATCGGACCGTTTCGAACAAACGATTAAGGTAGATACATGAGTGATTTCGTCGATCGCGTGACCGTCCATGTGAAGGGCGGCGACGGCGGCAACGGTTCCGCCGGCATCCGTAGAGAAAAATACAAGCCGTTGGCAGGCCCGAACGGCGGCAACGGCGGTGACGGTGGTTCCGTGATCTTCATGGCCGACCAGAACGCCAACAGCCTGCTCGATTACCGTTTCATGCCCCACCGTGAGGCTGGAAGCGGCACCATGGGCTTGGGAGATACCAAAGACGGTTCCAAAGGTGCCGATCTGATTCTGCCAGTTCCCGTGGGCACCGTGATTTTCGAAGCCAAAGGGCCGCAAGGCAAGCCCAAGCATCCGGGCGAACAGCTCGCCGATCTGCGCCACGCCGGAGACAAGTTCGTAGTGGCGGCCGGCGGCAACGGCGGCCTTGGCAACGCCGCACTGGCCAACCGCACACGTCGTGCTCCAGGCTTCGCGCTCTTGGGTGAGCCGGGTGAGGAACGAGATGTCATCCTCGAACTCAAATCCATCGCCGACGTGGCTTTGGTGGGCTTCCCGTCCGCAGGCAAATCCAGTCTGATCGCCGCCATGAGCTCCGCCAAGCCGAAAATCGCCGACTACCCGTTCACCACACTCGTGCCGAATCTTGGCGTGGTCATGGCGGGAGACATGCGTTACACCATCGCCGACGTGCCAGGCTTGATTCCGGGAGCCTCGCAAGGCAAAGGCCTCGGCCTTGAATTCCTGCGCCACATCGAACGCACCGAAATCATCGCCCACGTAATCGACTGTGCCACGCTGGAACCCGACCGTGATCCGATGAGCGACTACAAGGCGCTCGAACACGAACTGGCCGAATATGCAGACAAGCTGGAACTGCCATTGGGCGCGATCCCAATCCCCGAACGCCCCCGCATCATCATCCTCAACAAGGTCGATATGCCGGAAGCCAAGGAATTGGCTGAATTCGTCAAACCGGAATTCGAAAAACTCGGCCTCAACGTGTATGTCATCTCCACTGCATCCCATGAAGGTTTGAAAGAACTCAACTGGGCGTTGGCAGCCATGGTCTCCGACATGCGCAAGGAAGTCGCCAAACGCGAACAGGCCGAAGAAGAGGCGCGTGTGGTCATCAAGCCGCTTGAAGAGCCTCGCAATCGTCGCCGTCGCAACGACGAAGGCGGCACCGCGCTTGACTTCACCGTGGAACGCAAGGAAGCCGGCAACGGCGACGTCTGGTATGAAGTGCTTGGCACCAAGCCGGAACGTTGGGTCATGCAAACCAACTTCGACAACGACGAAGCGGTCGGCTACTTGGCAGACCGCCTCGCCAAGCTCGGCGTTGAAGACGAACTGCGCAACAAGGGCGCCAAGCCGGGTGACGAAGTACGCATCGGCAAGGGTGCGCGAGCCGTGGAATTTGATTGGGATCCGACCATTGCGGCAGGTGCGGAAATGCTCGACGGCGCCCAGCTTGGCGCACGAGGAGTCGACCTGCGACTGCAGGAACAGGACGGCCGTTCTCAGCGCCGCACCAACGCGGAACGCCGCCGCCAATACCACGAAATGATGGACGCACGCCAGGCCGTGCGCGAAGCCATGATGGCCGAGCGCAAGGCCGGACACTGGGCCGATCCTTCCGTGGATGACGACCGACACGACGAAACCAGCCTCTTCGGACGCGGCGAAACCACCGAATCCGAAAACGTGGAACAATAGAAGCAGCAATACGCCCGCTGATGTGCCGATCGGCATATCAGCGGGTTTTCTTTTCGGCCATTCGAACGCCTGGAGGAACCATGAACACGCCATCGCAAGCCCAAGTGCGCCGAGCCATCGCCGAAGCGCAAACCATCGTGGTGAAAGTGGGATCCAGCTCGCTGACCAAGCCAAGCG
The DNA here is from genome assembly GCF_040095915.1 of Bifidobacterium hominis. NCBI lineage: Bacteria > Bacillati > Actinomycetota > Actinomycetes > Bifidobacteriales > Bifidobacteriaceae > Bifidobacterium > Bifidobacterium hominis. The sequence goes on from NZ_JBBMFR010000001.1 coordinate 78,222, forward strand.
GCCACCTCGATCCGGAACGGCTCAACGCGCTCGTGGCGGCCATCGCACGCGTACGACTCATGGGCGGGCGCGTGGTGCTCGTCTCCTCCGGCGCCATTGCAGCCGGATTCGGCCCCCTTGGCTTTGAAGCGCGACCAACCGATGTGGCTGACCAGCAGGCATGCGCGGCCGTAGGCCAAGGCCTGCTCATGGCACAATACGAAAACGCCTTCGCGCGCTACGGACTGCGCGTCGGGCAGATCCTCATCACCGTATCCGACACCATCGCGCCACAACAATACCGCAACGTACGACGCACTCTCGAAAGACTGCTCGACCTGGGCGCGGTGCCAATCATCAACGAAAACGACTCGCTCGCATCCAACGAAATCCGATTCGGAGACAACGACCGCCTCTCCGCATTGATCGCCAACATCGTTGTCGCCGACGCCCTCGTACTCCTCACCGACGTGGACGCACTCTACACGGCACCCCCAAGCGAACCCGGATCGAAACGCATCAGCTACGTACCGAACGTGGAAGACGCGCTCGCCAACGTGCAGGTCGGCGGCACAGGATCAAATGTGGGCACCGGCGGCATGGTCACCAAAATGGAAGCAGCCCGCGTGGCGGCAGTTTCCGGCATTCCCGCAGTGCTCACCTGCGCGTCGAACGCAGGCCCGGCCATGATGGGAGACCCGGTCGGCACCGCATTCGCACCAATCAACGACCGTGGCTCTTCGCGCCGCCTATGGATTGGCTTCGCGGCCCACCCGCAAGGTACTCTGGTGGCCGACGCGGGCGCATCCAACGCGGTGCGTGGGGGAGCGGCCAGTCTGCTCGCAGCCGGAGTGCTCGAAGTGAAGGGCAATTTCGCCGCCGGAGACGCGGTATGGATCGACAATGAAGCGGGAGAGCATCTCGCAAAAGGCCTCGTAGGATTCGACTCCGAAGAGATCCCGCAAATGCTCGGCCGTAATACCGCCCAGCTCAAGCGTTTTCTCGGCGAAGAATACGCCCACCCCCTAGTTCACCGCGACAATCTTGTCTTAGTCTAAAAAATTTATCTGCCAGTCCCTGCCGGACACCAGATGCAGGAAAGAAAAAGGAAGCAGAACAATCGATCAAAATGTGCCGAAGGCTGTTGTTTTTCGGGTGGGAGAGTTAGCATGGCAAGCATGACTATGGCTGACTGGCAGACTCTTTCCGAACGTATTAACCACGTGGCTCCGAGCGCTACTCTGGCCGTTGATTCCAAAGCGAAAGCGATGAAAGCCGAAGGAATCGACGTCATTGGATTTGGCGCGGGCGAGCCGAATTTCCCGACTCCGGCTCCGATCGTCGCGGCTGCGGCCGAAGCGGTGCAGGATCCGAAAAACTATCGTTACACTCCAACGGCAGGTTTGCCGGAACTGCGTAAGGCAATCGCAGAAAAAACGTTGCGCGATTCCGGTTACGAAGTCGATCCGAACCAGGTTATCGTAACCAACGGCGGCAAGCAGGCCGTGTATTCGGCATTCCAAATCCTGCTTGACGAAGGCGACGAAGTCATCATTCCGACGCCGTATTGGACGAGCTATCCGGAAGCGGTGAAACTGGCCGGAGGCGTGCCTGTCGAAGTGTTCGCCGGCGCCGACCGCAATTTCGAACCAAGTCTTGAAGATCTCGAACAAGCGCGTACCGAACGTACGAAAGCCATCATCGTGAACACGCCGAACAATCCGACGGGTGCCGTGTGGAAGCCGGAAACCGTCAAAGCGATCGGTGAATGGGCTGTGGAACATCATGTGTGGGTGATTTCCGACGAAATCTATGAGCATCTCAACTACGATGGCGCAAAAACCACGTATGTCGGCGCTGCAGTGCCCGAAGTGCGTGGTCAGCTGCTGGTGCTCAACGGCGTGGCCAAAACGTATGCCATGCCCGGCTGGCGTGTCGGCTGGATGATCGCTCCCCTCGACGTGGCCAAGGCCGCGTCCAAGCTGCAGGGGCATATGACGTCCAACGTGAACAATATCTCCCAGCGCGCCGCAATCGCGGCCGTATCCGGCTCGCTCGATGCCGTGTACGAGATGCGCGAGGCTTTCGACAAGCGCCGTCAGACCATCGTCGCCGCGCTGAACGATATCGAGGGTGTGAACTGCCCGACTCCGACCGGTGCATTCTATGCGTTCGCCGATGTGAGCGCCCTGCTGAACAAGCCACTCGGTACAAGCAAGGCCTCCTATGCGAGCACGTCCGAGCTGGCTGCGGCATTGCTTGACGAAGGCCATGTGGCAGCCGTGCCAGGTGAAGCGTTCGGTGCTTCCGGCTACCTGCGATTCTCGTATGCGCTTGCCGACGACGATTTGGTCGAGGGCATGAAACGCATGAAGCAGTGGGTCGAAGCCTGATACTGACCTGACTGAAACTTTTCGTACGATTCGCACCACGGTGACATGCCGGGTGCGAATCTTTTTTTCGTTGGAAAATAGCGGTTTTGAAAGGTTTCTTCAAAAACCGGTTGGACTAAGTCGCAAATACCCGCTATTATTTCGACTTGGCAGTTTTGCCGCTTACTTCTTGCGTGGTTTTTCGCATAAAATCCTCGCCAGCAAGTAGAAACGGCAGAGTACACCTAGGGAAGTGGCGCAATTGGTAGCGCAACGGTCTCCAAAACCGTAGGTTGTGGGTTCGAGTCCCGCCTTCCCTGCCAAGCTTCTTGCAACAAGCTCAGCGGAGGATTATTATGGCGAAGGCAGAGAATAGCGAAAAGGCCATTAAGCCGAACATCTTCATGCGAATTGGCTTGTTCATCAAACAGATTATCGACGAACTCCGCAAGGTCGTGACCCCGACCAGCAAAGAGCTGTTCTTCTGGGCACTCGCCGTGTTCATCTTCGTGCTGCTCCTGATGGCACTGGTCACCGGCATGGACTTCGGTCTGGGCAAGCTGACCCTGTGGATCTTCGGCTGATCAACAACTTGAAGGTGAAACTGCATGACTGACGAAGTGTTTTCCGACAACCTCGATGAGGCTCCCGAAGCTGATCTCGAGGCCGTGGCCGCCGTTGAGGCGCTACCGGCCGAAGGTGAAAGCGTTCAGGAAACTGCCGATGAGACCGTTGAGGCAGAGCCGACTGCTGAAGTCGCTTCCGACGAGTCCGAAGAGGGCGAGGAAGACGACGAGCAGGATGCCGGCGCCAAGGCCGTCGAAGACTTCTCCAACAGCCTGCGCACCCTCGAGGGCAAATGGTATGTGCTGCACACCTATTCCGGCTATGAGAAGCGCGTGAAGACCAACGTCGAATCCCGTGTGGCGAGCTTCGGCATGGAAGACAAGATCTTCCAGATCGAAGTGCCGATGGAAGAGGTCGAAAAGCACACTGAAAAGGGCAAGAAGGTCATCACCCGCGTGCGTGTTCCCGGCTACGTGCTGATTCGCATGCTTCCGGATGAGAACGCCCGTCGTATCGTTCGCGAGACCGAAGGCGTTACCGGCTTCGTCGGCCCAACCAAGGAACCGGCGCCGCTGAGCCGCAAGGAAGTCGTTTCCATGATGGCTCCGATGATTGCTTCCGAAGCGCTCAAGAAGGCTGGCGACAAGCCAGCCGCCAACAAGAAGCGCGTCCTCGAAGTCTCCTACGCAGTTGGCGATCAGGTCACCGTTACCGACGGTCCGTTCACCACCATGGCAGCTGTCGTTTCCGACGTTGAGCCCACCACCCAGAAGCTCACCGTGCTCGTGTCCATCTTCGGTCGTGACACGCCGGTGGAGTTGGGCTTCAACCAGGTAGAGAAACTAGCCTGAATTTAATAATGGAGCGTTAGCTGCGCTGAGCCGTTAAGCAGACAATCCAGTGGACAGTCTGTAGGCGGAGTGAGCAGCTTGCCGTGAAGGCGCACGCATTATTGAATTTCAGTAAGTAATAAGGATTTTGAAAGACCCCGCAATGTGCGGGGTCTTTTTTTGTCTGGGGGAAGTGGGCATAATAGGAAGGCTTGTGTCTGGAGGGTTTGGCGTGCCTGAATGAGGGTACGGAATCCGCTAGCACAGCACAGCAATATACGTTGCGGAAGGAACCGGACGCGGGAGACCTACTCCGGTGCCGCTACCACCGCTTCTACAGAAAGAAGAACCATACAATGGCTCCTAAGAAGAAAGTCTCGGCGCTTCTCAAGCTCCAGATTCAGGCTGGCAAGGCCAACCCGGCCCCGCCGCTGGGCCCGGCACTGGGTTCCCATGGCGTGAACATCATGGACTTCTGCAAGCAGTACAACGCTGCCACGCAGGACAAGATGGGCCAGGTCATCCCTGTTGAGATCACCGTTTTCGAAGATCGTTCCTTCACCTTCATTCTGAAGACCCCGCCGGCGGCAGCTCTGCTGAAGAAGGCTGCGGGCATCCAGAAGGGTACCGAAAACCCGCTGACCCACAAGGTCGGCTCCGTCACCAAGGCCCAGGTCCGTGAGATCGCCGAAATCAAGATGGCTGATCTGTCCGCACGCGACGTCGAAGCCGGCATGAAGATCATCGAGGGCACCGCCCGCTCGATGGGTATCACGGTTACCGACTGAGAGGAGAGGGACAAATGGTAAAGCGTTCCAAGAAGTACCGCGAAGCTTCTGAGAAGATCGATCGCAACAATCTTTACACCGCCAACGAAGCCATCGCTCTCGTCAAGAGCATGCCGGAGTACAAGTTCGATCAGACCGTTGAGGCCGTGCTGCGCCTGAACGTCGATCCGCGCAAGGCCGACCAGCTGGTCCGTGGTTCCGTCAACCTGCCGAACGGCACCGGTAAGACCGCCAAGGTCCTCGTGTTCGCCCGTGGCCCGAAGGCCACCGAGGCTCTCGAGGCTGGCGCCGACATCGTCGGTGACGATGATCTCGTGCAGAAGGTCGCCGACGGCTTCCTTGACTTCGATTCCGTGGTGGCTACCCCGGACATGATGGGCAAGGTCGGCCGCCTCGGCCGCGTGCTCGGTCCGCGTGGCCTCATGCCGAACCCGAAGACCGGCACCGTGACCATGGATGTCACCAAGGCCATCAAGGACATCAAGGGCGGCAAGGTCGACTTCCGCGTCGACAAGAACGGCAACCTGAGCTTCCTCATCGGCAAGCTCTCCTTCACCGAGCAGGCTCTCGACGAGAACTTCAAGGCTGTTGCCGACGAAATCAAGCGTCTGAAGCCGTCTACCGTGAAGGGCCGCTACGTCACCAAGGCGACCATCACCTCCACGATGAACCCGGGCGTCCCGGTTGATCCGACGGTCATCGCCTGAGCAATATAGCTTGCAAATAGCTTCTATATAGCTTGCAAAAGACCCGCATCCTGCCTCAACGCGAGATGCGGGTCTTTTCGTATATATCTTGTGATTATCCATCTCATTTAATAAATAATGATTCTGCAATCGCTGAATATCAAGGAATTTCAATGAAACTAGATATCAGACAGATATTAAAAACAGAAAAGTAATTTCAACGATCGCGCATACGGCCGATTGCAAGCGCGGTCGTCAACACGTATGCGTCGCGCGGATCGGTCGCATCCCAACCAGTCGTTTCCGCGGCACGCTTCAAACGATAGCGCACCGTATTCGGATGCACGTTCAAATCCTTCGCGGTGTTCTCCAAAGAACTGCCGTTCCTCAAAAACGTGGAAACCGTCACAAAAGTCGGATCGTCGGGATTATCGCCATGAAGCACCCGATACACGTTCTGATACAGCTCCTCACGAGCGTAGTCATCGCCCAAAAGTGCCCTCTCAGGCAGCAATTCGTCGGCACGCAATGGGCGGGACGGCGAAGCCAAAGCGGGAGCGGCCTGCAACGAGAACAAGGTTTCACGCAACACATGCGAGGCGCCGATGACACCGGAACGTACCGGACTCAAATACACCGGCTCATCCTCGCTGAACGCGGAAATGACAGACGTGCACGTCACCTCGGCGGTGGCGGCCCCCATCTGGCAGACCAGCACCAGCAGAAAACTGCCGTACGTGCCGACGATCGCGTGCTCCCCACCCAAATCACGCACCGCATTGCGCGCGACAAGCGAAGCCGAGGCGGGACTTACCTTCGGTGTGCCGCCAATCGCAAAGCAATCGAAATTTCCGCGCCATCCGAGCACATTCATCAACGAGGCGACGCGATCATCCGTAAGATTCGTCATCAGGCATTCGAAAGCGAGCCGCTCGATAGTTGAATCGTCGGTGTGCCCTGCCAGAAGGTCGAGAATGTCTGCCTGATCGGAGTTCATAAGTGTCAAGTGTAGCCGCCTATCCAACGAATCGCTGAACAGGCGGTGACAACAAGGTGAGGCTCATTCGGGGAGTGCCGCTATTATGCCGCTTATGAGCGAAGTCAAAAAAACCGGAAAGCGTGGCGAAAAGGTCGGCACATTCCTCAGCTGGACGCTGGCCGTGCTGGCATGCCTGTGGGTGGCGTGGTGTTGCGCCATCGGGCCGTTGTATTGGTTCGGTGGCGGACTTTCCGACTTCGGCTGGCTGAACGTGCTGTATTTGGCGGTCGCTTTCGCAGTATGGTTTTCGATTGTCGTCGCGCTGGTCAGATTCGGACGCGGCCGTCGCGTGCTTCCGCGATATTTCGTACGTCGGCATGAAAGACTATGCGACGAGATCGCAGGAACGCCCACCACTGTGCTTGGCATTATGTTGCGACACCTGCATGACGTCGCGCACAGTCGCCCAGGGCGTGCCCTTCATGCGATGATCGTATGGTTTGGGCGCAAACTTACGCGTTGCACCGACTGCTGGTGGAAACTCATGCTGGTGTTCGTGACCGGCTGGCTGTGGGTGCCTACCACGCTATTGGCCGCATTCGGCGCCGACATACGTTCGCAAATCCGAGAATTCAGCTGGGCGTTGAACCAGTGGACGGGTCTGAAGCAGCCGTATATAGGCTTCTTCTCGTTCGTGCCCATGGATATCTACCCGACCGCGCATTACATGTGGCCGGATAATCCTACGTACCTGACCGACCAGCATAACGTTGTGCTCACCGTGTTCTACGGCGCGGTGGCGTCGGTTTCCCGCTATTTCACCGACTCCAACGATGCGGGCATTGTGGTGCTCGCCGCATTGCAATGGCTATTCGCCGCATTCTGCTGTTCGGCGACCGCCAACCGATTCTTCAACCTGCCGTGGCGCAGGCTGGGCGTCGGCACATTCGACTTCTCGCATCCGGAACGCCACGATTGCTGGAATATGCGCGATTACACGCATCCCGAAGCGGGCGTTGTGGCACGTCCTTCCAGACTGCGTGCCGGTGCGAAAACCCGATTCGTGATACTTCTGTTCTTCATGGTGTGCCCTCTTGCGGTGTTCGCCACGATTTCCCTGACGAAATCGCCGTTGTTCGCTTTCGCATTCGTATGGTGGTTCGGCGTGTGGTACGAACTGCATATGACGCACATCAAAGCGCTGCCTACCATCAACGGCAAACCGACTCGTCTGCGCAAACGCTCGATCATGGCGTTCACCATCTCAAGCTGCGTGATGCTCGTCAGTGCGAAATACGCGTGGTACATCATTCTCTTCGCTCTGATCCTGGCGCTCATCAATGATCGAAAGCGTTGGAAAACCTATCTTGTGACATTGCTGCTGCCGATCATCCTCATTCATGGCGGCATCATATTCCTCACCAACACGGGTGCCATCATCGGCGGCGACCCGATCGAAAGCCGGGGTATCCAACTGCAGCAGATCGCGCGCGTCGCCAAATACAATCCAAAAGGCATTCCGGCGGACGCGGCGAAAAAGCTCGACCCCATCTTCAACCTCGACCAAATGGCCGAAGCATACTCCCAGCAGGACGCCGACCCGGTGAAATCCTCCGGCATCCAATCGAAAAAAGTCAGCTACAAGTGGCGTACCGTCACCGAAGACGACATGAAGAACTTCAACGAGGCATGGCTTGAAATCGTCGTCGCGAATCCCGTGATTGCGCTCGACGCGTTTTTCGCGGAGTGTTTCGGCTATTTCGACGTGACCGACATGCCGTACGTGTCGATGGACTACTACGTGAACAACGATTACGTGCAGAGCGGCAATGCGTGGATCCACCTGTATAACCATGATTGGCGCGATGCGGTGGCCGGTTTCGCCAAAGGATGGGGCAATATTCCCGTGATCGGCTGGGTGACGCACGGCAACCTGTACGTAACGCTGATGCTGCTGGTCGGCGCCGCCGAAGTGGTGCTGCGACGGTGGCGCTCGCTGTCGTGGCATTTGCCTTTGCTGCTGCTCATGGGAGTGATGATCACCGCTCCGGCCAACAATTTCGAACGGCATATGCTACCGGTCGCGTTCGTGTTCGGTTTCGTATGTCTGCAATTCTGGCGCGAGTCGCGTAATGCGCGGCAGACGGTCAAGGCGAACGTGGTCAGCGAACATGAGGCCAGCCAAGTGCGGCAGGACGAATAGCAGCTGCATGGTTGTTGCGTTGGCTGTTGCGTTGCGTCGAACATGCCACAGTAGATAAGGAGTAATGATGACGATTTTGGATTCGGCAGTGGTTATGCCGCGTACTTGTGCTGTGGCGGATCAGGTGCTGTTGCTCGACACCGTGGGATCCACGAATACGTATGCCGCGGATTTGGTGCACGAGGGATTGCTGTTCGGTGTGCACGGCGTGAATGGTGCGAGTAGCGCGAATGGCGTGAATGCAGGGAAGTCTGCGAGGAGCGGGCATGAAATCGTGGTCATTGCGGCGAATAAGCAGACGGCCGGGCGCGGGCGGCTCGACCATACGTGGACGAGCGTGCCCGGCGAGTCGTTCATCGTGTCGCTGGTGGTAAGCGTGCCCGTTTCGATTATGCGCGATTCGTCCGTCAATGGTTGGCTGCAGATGATCGCCGGCTGCGAGATGCGTGAGGCGATTGTTGGTGCGGTACGCGATTGCGGCGGCGGCTTTGACGAGAATATCGAGGATATTGCATTGAAATGGCCGAACGATATTTTCGTGGATGGACAGAAACTCGGTGGCATGCTCGCCGAAATGGTGCCGATTGCGGGTTGCGAGGATCGCGTCGCCATTGTGATCGGCGTCGGCTTGAACCTTGCCGTCGCACAGGAGCGGTTGCCGATAGACAAGGCCACGTCGTTGCAGTTGATTGCGCACGATCTGCCGGATGTTGCCGTTATGCGCGATGCGATCGCCGCACGTTGGGTGCGAGGCTTGCGCTCGCGGTTGGCTGATTTTGAGGAGGATTCCCATCGTGAGGCTGTGCGTGCCAGAGAGGCCATGATTCCGATCTGCTGGACGCTTGGCAAGTCTTGCGAAGCGCATTTCGTGGACGGAACCACCCTGCGGGGCAAGGCCGTCGCCTTAAACGACGACGCCTCCCTGACCATTGAGGATCAGGAAGGCGTGTTGCATCAGGTCAGCACGGCCGATGTGGGCGTGTTCGGCAAGTGAGAAAACGTTCGTAACGCGTTCTATTCACTTCAGCTTGGCAAGACCTGCTACCACGGCGGAAGCGATGACGGCCTTGACCGCGTCGCCGGCAATGAATCCCATGGAAGCTACCGCAACGATCGGCAGCGCAACGCCGGTAATGGCGGACTGTACGATGAAACCAAGTAGATAGTCAAGTACAATGCAGCCGGCGACGCAGGCGAACAGATAACGTGCGGCGGTCAGTGCACCGTGCTTCAGCGAATCGGTGCGGGCCTCGCCCTTGAGCAGCGAGGTGACGACGGCCGCCGGCAGGAAGCCGATCAGGAAGCCAGCGCTCGGGCCGACCAATGCCATGGTGGAAGCGCCGCCTGCGAACACCGGCAGACCGACCGCGCCTGCCGCCAGATACATGAGCATCGCGGTGCCGGCCTGCTTCCACGGCAGCATCAGCGCGGCCAGCATCACCACAAACGTCTGCAGGGTGATTGGCACGGGCGTGCCCGGAATCGGCACGGCGCCGGCCGCGGAAGCCGCCCACATGAGCACGGCGAACAGTGCGGGCTTGAGCACGGATCCAAGAGTGCCGCTGGTAGCGGTTTTCAGTGTGGTCTTGAGCGTCAGCATTGCGTTACGCACGATAATTCTCCTTGAATTTGATTGCATTACTGTTGATGAATCGACGATTATTGGCAGCCGAAATGACGGCGATCGCAAAAGTGACGAAAATGCAGGATTTGTCAACTTATGCCCCCAATCGTAGGCTTGCTGAGTTTCGGTAACGTTTGTGGAGCCTTACAAAAAGTTTGCGTGTCTTTTGTGGGAAACGAGTTCGCGATTTTTCGTTCGTTTGGCCAAACTTGACGTTATGCCTAAAAATGTCAACAAACTTTTGGTGGCGAATCGCGGCGAAATCGCGCTTCGCGTAGTGCGCACCGCACGCGAGATGGGGATTCCCACGGTTGCGGTGTACGCGGAACAGGATCGCCATGCGCAATATGTGCAGATGGCTGACGACGCATATCTGCTTTCCGGAGATACATACAAAGACACGTATCTCAACGAGGATCTGCTGATCGACATTCTGCAGCGCAGCGGTGCCGACGCAGTGCATCCCGGCTACGGATTCCTTTCCGAAGTCGCTACATTCGCACAGAAAGTGATCGACGCGGGCGCGGCTTGGGTTGGTCCCAATCCGAAAGCCCTCGTGGATTTGGGAGATAAGATCACCGCACGTCGTGTGGCGACTTTTGCAAAAGTTCCGCCGGTTCCCGGCATTTCCCAGTCAATTTCCGACATGCGATTGCTGCTTGATTTCGCACACACGCACGGTTATCCGCTGATGCTCAAGCGTACCGATGGCGGCGGTGGTCGAGGCATCACGCTGGTACGTAATGATGATGAGCTGCGCGGCTTCTACATGAATCATGACGCTCTGCAGGGCGGTGATTTGAACGAATATTTCGTGGAACGATTCATCGACAAGGGACGTCACGTCGAAACGCAGTGCGGTCGTGATTCGCACGGCAACTTCACCGTGTATTCCACGCGCGACTGCTCCGTGCAGCGCCGCAATCAGAAGCTTGTTGAAGAGGCTCCGGCACCGTTCCTTCCCTCCGAGGTGACCGACCAGCTGGAAGCCTACTCCCGCCGACTGTTCGAAGCGGTCGATTACGAAGGCCTTGGCACCTGCGAATTCATGGTGACCGAACAAGGCAAAGTGTACTTCCTGGAAGTCAATCCTCGCCTGCAGGTTGAGCATACCGTCAGCGAGGAGGTTTGCGGACTCGACTTGGTGCGCGAGCAGCTGACCATCGCCAACGGCGGGGAATTGACCGTGAATCATCCGCTTCGTGGACACAGTTTCGAATTGCGTCTGACCTGCGAAGATCCGGCAAAGAACCTTGCGCCAAGCTCCGGCACGCTGACTTCTCTGCGTTGGCCGTCCGGGCCGGGCATCCGTGTGGATTCCGGCGTGGTCGAAGGCGACACCATCTCGCCGAAATTCGATTCGATGATGGGCAAACTCGTGGTCACCGCTTCCGACCGCGCAGCGGCCGTGGCACGTGTGCGCCGAGCATTGAGCGAACTGAAAGTGGAAGGCGTGCCGACTCCGGCAAGCCTGTTCGAACAGATCTTCAATGACGACGAATTCACCGCCGAACACGGTGTCGCATACGATGCCAGCACCAAATGGCTGGAACGCAAGTACCTCAACAAAGCAGCCGCATCGTCCCAAGGCGGGCAGCCGGCATCCGTGTCTGGCGCGACGGGCTCTCTTGACGTCGACAAGAAGGAATCCAGCGAAACCTTCGTTATCGAAGTCAACAATCGCCGAGTGTCGCTGACCGTGCCGAACGACATCGTCGCCAACCTGACGGGCGGTGCCAAAGCGCGTGACGCGAAACGTGCCATCCAGCCTCTGCGCGGTCAGGGACTGCATCATGCGCAGAAAAAACAGCAAAGCGACGACGGCCAATCCGGTGTGATCGCAAGCCCGATGCAGGCCGTCGTGACGCGCGTCAACGTGGCCGAAGGCCAGCAGGTGGCCAAGGGCGACCTGCTCGTCGTACTCGAATCCATGAAGATGGAAAACTACGTGTACGCGCCGGTCAAGGGCGTCGTCACCAAGATTTTCGTGGGGCCTGCGGCGGGCGTGGAAGCCGGCGAAACATTGATGACCATCGATGTGACCGGAGCGAGTGGCGCGAGCGGTAACGGGAAGCAAACTGACGGAACCGCTGTTGGCGACACTGTGGAAGGGGGTGAGTGATGACTGATATCATCGCAAGCCCGGCCGTTAAAGAAGCCGTGAAAATCGTGATGGAACAGCAGGAGCGACTCGGCAAAAACTCAGCCGAAGCCGTCTCCGCGGCCGACATGCCGGGCGCGTCCCAGCCAATCCGCGCATCCGTACTGCGAGCGGCGCAACTTGCGCACGAAGCGGAAGACCATGCACGCAATCGCCAGCACGTCAAAGGCAAGCTGACGGCGCGCGAACGTCTCGATCTGCTGCTCGACACCGGTTCTTTTGAAGAGATCGGACGATTCTGCGGCGGCGACATCAACGGTGGTCGTGCGGGAGCGGCGGTCATCACCGGTTTCGGCGAAGTGTTCGGGCGCAAAGTCGCCGTCTATGCGCAGGACTTCTCCGTGCGCGGCGGCACGCTAGGCGTTGCGGAAGGCCGCAAGATCTGCCGATTGATGGACAAGGCGCTCGACCTGAAGGTGCCAATCATCGCGCTCATCGATTCGGGCGGCGCCCGCATTCAGGAAGGCGTAGCCGCACTGACGCAATACGGGCATCTGTTCCGTAAAACCTGTGACGCCAGCGGTTTCGTACCGCAGCTTTCGCTGATTCTCGGCCCTTGCGCGGGCGGAGCCGTGTACTGCCCGGCGCTGACCGACCTGATCATCATGACCCGCGAGAACTCCAACATGTTCGTCACCGGTCCTGACGTAGTCAAAGCGGCCACCGGCGAAGTGATCAGCATGGACGATCTCGGTGGCGGCTATGTGCACAACGCCACCTCCGGAGTGGCACACTATTTGGGCGAAGACGAAGCCGACGCGATCGACTACGCGCGAACCGTGCTCGCCTACCTGCCATCCAACTCCGACCTGCAGCCGCCCACCTACGCGTACGCCGCAACCCGCGCCGACCGTGACGTGTCCAAACGACTCGCCACCATCGTGCCCGACAACGATCGCCAGCCATACGACGTGCTCGACGTGATCCGCTGCATCGTGGACTACGGCGAATTCGTGCAGGTGCACGAGCTGTTCGCATGCTCCGCAGTGGTGGGATTCGCCTGCGTGAACGGGCATCCGGTCGGCATTGTGGCCAACCAGCCGAACGTCAACGCGGGCATCCTCGACGTGGATTCCTCCGAAAAAGTGGCACGATTCGTGCGTTTGTGCGATGCGTTCAACCTGCCGGTCGTCACCTTGGTGGACACCCCCGGATACAAGCCGGGAGCCGAACAGGAACATGCGGGCATCATCCGCCGCGGTGCGAAAGTGATCTACGCCTACGCCAACGCGCAAGTGCCGCTGGTCACCGTGATCCTGCGAAAAGCCTTCGGCGGTGCCTACATCGTAATGGGATCCAAAGCCATTGGAGCCGACCTCAACTACGCTTGGCCATCCAGCCAAATCGCAGTGCTCGGCGCGGCCGGAGCGGTGAACATCATCCACCGCAAAGACCTGCAGAAAGCCAAAGACTCAGGCAAAGACGTCGAAGCGCTCCGGGCCAAATACGTGGCCGATTACGAACGCACCACCGTCAACGCGAATCTTTCGCTGGAAATGGGTGAAATCGACGCCATGATCGACCCCGAGCAAACGCGAGAAACCATCATCGAATCGCTCAAACTGCTCTCCAGCAAGAAGCGCGTGCGTAAAACCACCAAACACCATGGCAACCAGCCATTGTGACAGGTGCAAAGTGCGCGGATGAATCGTAAGCAAACGTAAACGCAAGAATCAATCGCTAGAACACATCGCAAGATTTTTAAAACAAGTAAGGAACATCATGAATACTTTTTTTCTTGATCGACTGAACGGTGAGCCGCACGCGCTTGCCTTCGCCGGACAATCCACCCCATGGCCGGTGGCGCTCGCCGACCAAAGCGCCAATCCAATGCTCAGCGAAGCGCTGCACGCCCATGTCGACGCAGCCCAGGCGCTGCTGTACCCGGTGGCAGCCGACCTGCTCGCCACCACCGGCCGCCCGGTCGACCTGTTCGGATTCGAACCGAATCCGGCGCGACTCGGCGCTGCCGCGGCGGCTTCCGCCAGCGTCCCTGGCATTGCGCTCGCCCAGTTGGGTGCGCTGCTTGACGCTACTTCTCTCGGCTACAATCCCGCCGTTGCCAAGCCGGTGGCCGTGCTCGGCCACTCCCAGGGCGTGCTCGCCGTGCACATGGTGCAGGCGATCGTTGAAGCAGGTTCCGTTGAGGCGGCTTCCGTACAAATCGATGAAATTCTTGCGATTGCCACGCTGATCGGTGTTGCCGGCACCCGTCAGGCACGTCAGCTTGGTCTTGCCGCACGTCACGGCGAAGCCACGCCGATGCTGTCGGTCAAAGACATCACCCGCGCGCAGGTGGACGCGCTGATCGAGCGTGTTTCCGGCGCTCGCGGCCCGATCGCAGTGGCCGTCACCAATTCCGCCACGCATTATGTGCTCTCCGGCTACCCGGAGGACCTGGCCGCGTTCGGCGTGGAAGTGGCCAAGGAACACAAGCACCAAGCCAAGCTGCGCGAAGAGAAGGTGCGTGGCGGTCGCGTGTTCGAACCGGTGCTCGAATACCTTGACGTAACCCTGCCGTTCCACAGCCCGCTTATGGCCGAGGCTGTTTCACAGGCTGTTTCATGGGCGGAATCCTGCGGAATCAACGTCGACCACGCTCACGAGCTTGCTGCCGAAGTGCTGCTCAACCATGTGGATTGGGCCGCCCGCGTGCGCGCGCTCATGAAATCCACCGATCCAAGCGCCCTGTGGGTGCTGGATTTCGGTCCGGGAACCACCGTCGGCAAGCTGTTCTCCACCGTTGCCCAAGGCACTGGTGTTGGCGTGGTGGAAGCCTCCACCGTGGCCGATCGTGGCACGCTCTCCACGTTGGAAACCCTGCCTGAGCGCACCCAGAACTGGACCCGCTTCGCACCAAGCATCATCCACACTTCCGCCGGAGACAAGGTGCGTACCGCATTCACCGAACTGACCGGCAAGGCTCCGGTACTGCTCGCCGGCATGACCCCGACCACCGTGGAACCGGAAATCGTGGCAGCGGCCGCCAACGCCGGCTACTGGGCAGAACTCGCAGGCGGCGGCCAGGTGACCGCCAGCGTGTTCGACCGTCATGTCGCCAAGCTGGAAGAAGAGCTTGAAGAAGGCCGTACCGTTGAGTTCAACGCAATGTTCATGGACCGCTACCTGTGGAACCTGCAGTTCGGATCCCAGCGCATCGTGCCGAAGAAGCGTGCCAGCGGCACCCCGATCGACGGCGTGGTCGTGTCTGCAGGCATTCCGGAACTTGACGAGGCCGTGGAACTCATTCACAATCTCAACGCCGACGGATTCCCGTATGTGAGCTTCAAGCCGGGCACCGTCGACCAGATTCGCCAGGTGGTGCGCATCGCCAAGGCTGTTGCTCCGGTCAAGGTGCTCATCGAAGTTGAAGGCGGCTCCGCAGGTGGCCACCATTCGTGGGAATCATTGGACGATCTGCTGCTGAGCACCTATGCCGAAGTACGTGAACAGACCAATCTGGTGCTTGTGGTCGGCGGCGGTATCGGCACGCCGGAACGCGGCGCCGACTACATCACCGGCGAATGGTCCGCAGAGTACGGCCGTCCGCTCATGCCAGTGGATGGCGTGCTCGTTGGCACTGCCGTGATGACCGCCAAGGAAGCGCACACCAGCCCTGAAGTCAAGCAGATGCTTGTCAACACTCCGGGTATTCCCGCCAAGGGAGCCGACGGCGATCCGTTCGCTCCGTTGGGCGAGCAGTGGGTGCCGAGCGGCCAAGCCAAGGGCGGCGTCACTTCCGGCCTGAGCCATCTGCATGCCGACATCTACGAGCTGGAAAACTCTTCCGCACGTTGCGGACGCCTGCTGGTGCGCGTGATGAAGCATCCGGAAGAGCTGGAAAGCCGCCGCGAGGAAATCATCGAAGCGTTGAACGCCACCGCAAAGCCGTATTTCGGCGACCTGAAGGCCATGACATATCTCGCATGGGCGCAGCGTTTCGCCGATCTCGCCTTCCCGTGGGTCGACGAAACCTACGCCGATCGCTTCCTGCACTTGCTGCAGCGTATTGAAGCCCGCGTCACCACGCAGGAAAGCGGCGAATTCGTATCGCTGTTCGCATCCCGCGCCGATGTGGAAGCCGATCCGCATGCGGCCATCGCCAAGCTTGCCGAAGCCTATCCGCAAGCCGACGAACTGACCGTCACCCCGATGGATGAAGCCTGGTTCCCGGTGCTCGTGCGTGAATACCCGAAGCCAATGCCGTTCGTGCCCGTCATCGACAACGACCTGCTGCGTTGGTGGGGCCAGGATCAGCTGTGGCAGTCCGAAGACTCCCGTTACTCCGCCGATTCCGTGCGCATTATTCCTGGTCCGATCTCCGTTGCGGGCATCACCACCGTTGACGAACCTGTAGCCGACATTCTTGGACGCTTCGAAGCGGCCATGGTCAAGCGCGTTTCCGCAGAATCGCCAAGCGCGGACAAAACTGCGTTCGCACAGCTCGGAGCGGCATCTTCCGCAGAAGAATTCATTCGCAAATCCCCGAACATCTCGTGGGTGGGCCATCTCATGGCCAACCCGGCGTACGGCACCGCCAACGGCGACGCCAACTACGAGATCCGCAAGGTGGCCGTTGAAGGCAGCGTCGAAAAGTACGACCTCGACATCCATCTCGACACCTTCTGGGACAACGATCCGGACGGCGGCGCCTCCAAGCACGCCGTACGCGACATCGTCATTCCGCTGAACGTCGACGGCAACGAATCCGGCCTGTTCCCGGTCGTGGACCGCGACCGTCTGCCGGAGCACGTCTACCGCATGCTCGCCGACACCGCGGGCATCGGCAACACCGCCATCACCGGCGACAAGCTCACCGCCATGCCGCAGATCGAGGAAGTGTCCGACAAGACCGCCTTCCCGTTCGGCCAGGCGCATGCCAGCTACACGCTGTCGGCCAACCTCGGTTTCGACCATGAGGCCGCCACCGGCGGCGCGCTGCCGAGCGACCTTGTGCCGTCCCGCATCGCCCCGGACGCGCTCGTCGGACCGGCTTGGCCCGCCATCTACGCGGCCCTCGGCTCCGTGTACGTCAACGGCTTCCCGGTCATCGAAGGCCTGCTCAACGCCGTGCATCTCGACCACCTCATCGAACTCGAGGTGAGCGAGGACGAGCTGCTGAAGCACACCGGCGAGCGCATCGAGCTCACCAGCTGGGCCGACGATTACTTCGAATCCGCTTCCGGCCGTGTGGTGACCATCCACGTCACGCACACCGCTCAGGACGGTACGCTGCTTGCCAACGAAACCGAGCGTTTCGCCATCCGCGGCCGCGCGTACTCCGACGCGCTGCCGCCGGAAGCGCCCGACTATGGTGGAATCGAAGCCGAAATCGAAAGCACTCCGCGCCGACTGCTGCGCCGCGTCAAGGTGACCGCTCCACACGAGATGACCGCTTTCGCCCGTACTTCCGGCGATTTCAACCCGATTCACACCTCTCATCGCGGTGCCGCCGTCTCCGGTCTCGCCGCGCCGCTCGTGCACGGCATGTGGCTGTCCGCCACCGCCCAGTACGCGGTGCAGGCGCTCGACGAGAAGGGCGCGCATTACGAGATCGCAGGCTGGACGTACAACATGTACGGCATGGTGCAGCTCGACGACGAGGTGGAGATCTCCATCGAACGCGTCGGCCGTGTGGCCCACGCCGGCATGGTGCTGGAAGTGACCAGCCGCATCGACGGCAATATCGTGTCCCGTGGCACCGCCATCGTGCGTGCGCCGAAGTCCGCCTTCGTCTACCCGGGCCAGGGCATACAGCAGCAGGGTATGGTGCTCGACGAGCGTGCCAAGTCCCCGGCCGCACGAGACGTGTGGAAGCGCGCCGACAAGGTGACCCGCGAGAAGCTTGGATTCTCGATCCTTGCCGTCGTACGCGACAATCCGAAGGAACTGACCGCCAACGGCGTGACCTACCGCCATCCGGAAGGCCTGCTCAACCTGACCCAGTTCACGCAGGTGGCGCTCGCCACCGTGGCATTCGCCCAGACCGCACGTCTGCGCGAAGCCGGCGCCGACATTTGGCCCGCTTATTTCGCAGGCCACTCGCTGGGCGAATACAACGCGCTGAGCTCCTTCGCCAACGTGATTCCGCTGGAAACCGTGATCGAACTCGTGTTCCACCGCGGCTCCACCATGCATCACCTCATTCCGCGCGATGAGAAGGGCCGTTCCAACTACCGTATGGGTGCGTTGCGTCCGAACCAGTTCGGTGTGGGCGATGACGGCGTGCGCGAGTACGTCGAATCCGTGTCGAAGGCTTCCGGCGAGTTCCTGCAAATCGTGAACTACAACCTGGCGGGCCAGCAGTATGCCGTGGCAGGCACCATCGCCGGTCTAAAGGCGCTGAAGGCCGATTCCGCCCGCCGTGTGGCCGAATATGGCGGCAAGCCCGCGTTCATGCTGGTGCCGGGCATCGATGTGCCGTTCCATTCCACGCTGCTACGCAAGGGTGTGCCGGAATTCCGTGACAAGCTCGACGCACTCCTGCCTCAGACCATCGATTACCGTGGCCGTCTGGTCGGACGCTATATTCCGAACCTGGTTGCGGCGCCGTTCGAAATGACGAAGGAATTCGCGGCCAAGATTCTCGAAGTCGTGCCGTCCGAGCGCATTCAGGCCGCTTTGGATGATCCGCAGATTTGGGATTCCTATGCTGCTGATGATCAGAAGCTTGGTCGTTTGCTGCTTACGGAACTGCTGTCTTGGCAGTTCGCTTCTCCGGTGCGTTGGATCGAGACGCAGGCTCTGCTGTTCGGTTCCGCCGAGCAGGGCGGTCTTGGTGTGGAAGAGTATGTGGAGGTTGGTCTTGGCAATGCTCCGACGCTCGCCAATCTGGGGTCCAAGACGTTGCGTCTGCCGCAGTTTGCCGGTCGCGATGTGACGGTGTACAACGTTGGTCGCGATGAAGGCCGCGTATACATGACCGATTCCGATTCGCTGGTTCCGGAAGAAGATGCTGACGATTCTGCAGTTGCGACTTCTGCCTCTTCTGCGGCTGCTGCTCCGGCTGTTGCCTCGGCTCCTGCAGCTGCTCCTGCTGCTGTTGCGGAAGTTCCGGTTGCTGCAGCTCCCGCCGGTGCTCCGTCTGGCGCTGCTGTCGCGGATATTCCATTCAAGGCATCCGATGCGATTGCCACATTGCTGGCTTACTCGGCTAAGGTTCGCCCCGATCAGATCGGTGAAAGCGATACCACCGATACGCTGACCAATGGTGTGTCTTCTCGCCGTAATCAGCTGCTTATGGACATCAGTTCCGAACTGGGTGTGGCTTCCGTGGATGGCGCTGCCGAGGCGACGGTCAAGGCACTGAGCGCTCTGGTCAACAAGGTCGCTCCGAACTACAAGGCGTTCGGTCCGGTGCTGTCTGACATTGTGCGCGACCGTGTGCGTGGCATGTTCGGCGCCGCCGGTGTGAAGCTCGGCCAAATCACTAAGCGTGTGACCGACATTTGGCAGCTTGGCGAAGGCTGGGCCAGCCATGTGGTGGCTGCTCTCGTGCTCGAAACCCGTGAAGGCGCAAGCTCCCGCGGTGGCGATCTTGCCTCCCTGAGCACTGACGCGGCTTCCAATGCGGCCGCAGCCAATGCGCTGATCGATGCGGCCGTGCAGAAGGTTGCCGCCGATAAGGGCATCACCGTTGCCATGCCGAGCGCTGGTGGTGCCGCCGGTGGCGCAGTTGTCGATTCCGCTGCTTTGGACGCATTCGCGGCCAAGGTGACCGGCGCCGATGGCGTGCTCGCCTCCACCGCGAAGTTCGTGCTGAACCAGCTGGGCGTTGCCGCTCCGGTTGCCGAAGACGCAACCGACGAGAATGCCGCTGTTGTGGCCGCGGTCGAAGCTGAACTTGGCGCCGACTGGCCGAAGCAGGTCGAACCTCGTTTCGACGAGCGCAAGGCCATTCTGTTCGACGATCGTTGGGCTTCCGCACGTGAGGATCTGGCACGCGCCTACTACAACAACGACGAATCCGCGTTGAACGGCAGCTTCATCGGTCTTGGTGAGACCATTGCCGACGAAGCCGCCTGGTATGCAGACAAGAGCGATAGTGCGGATCTGAAGGCTGCTTTCAAGCGTGTTGCCGACGAAGCCGTTCAGAACGCTTCCGAATCGGCGGAAACCAGCCGTTTCGCTGGAGATATCGCCGTGGTGACGGGTGTTGCCCCGAATTCCATCGCAGCGCAGGTGGTCAACGGCCTGCTTGCCGGTGGTGCCACCGTGGTTGCCACCTCGCACAGCTTCAAGCCGAGCGTGAAGGCGTGGGCTAAGCAGACCTACCGTGAGCATGCGGCGGGCGATGCCAAGCTGTGGCTGGTTCCTGCGAACCTCTCGAGTTACCGTGACGTGGACGCGTTGGTCGCTTGGGTTGGCAATGTGCAGAAGAAGACTTCCGGTGCGACCACCACGATTCTCAAGCCTGCTTACGAGCCGAGCCTGTTCTTCCCGTTCGCGGCTCCGCCGGTGCATGGCAGCCTCGCTGATTCCGGCGAGCTGTTCGAATCTCAGGCTCGCCTCATGCTGTGGGGTGTTGAGCGTGCGATTGCCGGACTTGCGAAGATCGGTGCCGACACTGATGTGCAGCATAAGTTGCATGTGGTGTTGCCGGGCTCTCCGAACCGCGGTATTTTCGGCGGAGATGGTGCTTACGGCGAGGTGAAGAGCGCATTTGATGCGATTGTGAACCGTGCTCGTGCTGAAAAGGTGTGGTCGAGCCGTGTGACCTTCGCCCATCCGAAGATCGGTTGGGTGCGTGGCACCGGCCTGATGGGCGGCAATGATCCGCTGGTCGAAGTGGTGGAACGTCACGGTCTGAAGACTTACTCCACCGCCGAAATCGCGGTTGAACTGCTGAACCTCTCCACCCGCGAATCCCGTATCGAAGCGGCCAAGGCTCCGCTCGACGTGGATCTGACCGGCGGACTCGGTAACGAGCCGATCGATATCAAGGCACTGCGTGCGGAAGCCATGGAAGACGCGGCTCAGGCGGAAGCGGCGAATGCCAAGAACGCAATCGCAGGCAACGAATCCGATACTGCGGTCAAGACGCTCATCAAGGCGCTGCCAAGCCCGCGTGCTCCGCGTCAGGCCAAGGTCGATCTTGCCGATTGGCAGAACGTCAGCGCACGTCCGGAAGACGAAATCGTCATCGTGTCCGTGGGTGAACTTGGCCCATGGGGCTCCGGCCGCACCCGCTTCGAAGCCGAACTCGGCATCCATTCCGACGGCCAAGTGGATCTGTCTGCCGGCGCGGTGCTCGAACTGGCGTGGAACATGGGCTTGCTGGCGTGGAACGACAGTCCCAAGCCGGGCTGGTACGACGTTGACGGCAACCTCGTGCCTGAGGAGGATATCGCGGAACGCTACCATGACGAGGTTGTGGCCCGCTCCGGCGTGCGTCCGTTCGATGAAGGCATGGGCAACGACTATAAGGACGGCACCGACGAGGAAGAGGCCGAGGTGTTCCTTGACCACGATGTGACCTTCTCGGTTCCGACTCGTGAGATCGCCGAAGAGTACGTCAAGCTCGACGAAGCCCACACCAGCTTCGCGGCCGATGTCGAATCCGGTGAATGGAACGTCACCCGCCATGCTGGCTCCATGATTCGCGTGCCTCGTCGCGCGGCAATGACCCGCACGGTCGGCGGCCAGTTCCCGAAGGGCTTCGACCCGGTCAAGTGGGGCATTCCGGCTTCCATGGTCGGCGACGTCGACAAGATCGCCCTGTGGAACATCGTCACCACGGTTGATGCCTACCTGTCCGCAGGCTTCACGCCGACCGAAATCCTCGAAGCGGTGCATCCGTCGATGGTCGCCTCCACGCAGGGTACCGGTTTCGGCGGCATGGCCTCTATGCGCAAG
This sequence comes from Bifidobacterium hominis, assembly GCF_040095915.1. Lineage (NCBI taxonomy): Bacteria > Bacillati > Actinomycetota > Actinomycetes > Bifidobacteriales > Bifidobacteriaceae > Bifidobacterium > Bifidobacterium hominis. Next base: position 100,266 of record NZ_JBBMFR010000001.1, read on the forward strand.
CTCTACCTGGATCGCTTCCTCAACCACGAGATCCCGACCGACATCCTGCAGGAAGCCCTGCCGAACGTCGTCGCGGCGCACGTGATGCAGTCTTACATCGGCGGTTACGGCAACATGATCCAGCCGGTTTCCGCCTGCGCCACCGCCGCCGTCTCCCTTGAGGAAGGCGCCGACAAGATCGCGCTCGGCAAGGCCGACTTCGTGGTCACCGGCGCAATCGACGACATCGGCGTCGAATCCGTGATCGGCTTCGGTAACATGAACGCCACCGCCAACTCCGAGGAGATGTACGCCAAGGGCATCGACGCGCGATTCTTCTCCCGTGCGAACGACCGTCGTCGCGGCGGATTCGTGGAATCCCAGGGTGGCGGCACCATTCTGCTGACCCGTGGCGATATCGCGTTGAAGCTCGGCCTGCCGGTTGCCGGCGTGATCGGATTCGTGCACTCCTACGCCGACGGCGCGCACACTTCCATCCCGGCTCCGGGCTTGGGCGCGCTTGCAGCGGGCATGGGCGGCAAGGATTCCAAGCTGGTGCGCGATCTGGCCCGTCTCGGCGTCACTCCGGACGACATCGCCGTGGTTTCCAAGCACGATACGTCTACCAACGCCAACGATCCGAACGAATCCGAACTGCACAACACGTTGGCCCACGCCATTGGCCGTGCTGACGGCAACCCGCTGTTCGTGATCTCGCAGAAGACGCTTACCGGCCATGCCAAGGGCGGTGCCTGCATCTTCCAGGTCAACGGTCTGACCCAGCTGTTCAAGTCCGGTGTGATCCCGGCCAATGCCGCCCTTGACTGCGTTGATCCGAAGCTCATGCGCGACGACCACATGGTCTGGCTGCGCGAGCCGCTGAAGGTCGGCTCCGTTAAGGCAGGCCTGGCCACGTCGCTCGGTTTCGGTCACGTATCCGGCTTCGCTGCGATCGTCAATCCGGGCGCATTTGAAGCTGCGGTGGCCAACACCGCGGGCGTCGAGGCGCTGAATGCATGGCGTGATCGCGCCAACGAGCGTCTGGCCGCTGGTCAGCGTCGCCTTGAGGAAGGCATGATGGGACGCGCCGCGCTCTACGAGCCGATCGACAACCGTCGCTTCCATGAAGATGGCCGCGGCTACAACGCGCACGAAGTGGAGAAGGCCATGCTGCTCGATCCTAACGCGCGTCTGAGCGCCTCCGGCTACTTCGAAGCCTGATCCCCGCGTCTGAGCGCCTGAAATTTCTGGCGCTCAGCGCACGATTATCAATCCCGTATCTGTCGCAATCTCAGCATTTCGCGGCAGATACGGGATTTTCATATTCTTGAATCACCTTACTGCCCGTCTGCACAACTCCCGTTCCATGTCTGCACAGTGCGGACGACAGAGGATGAAGCGCTTAAGTATGATGGTATCCTTGCATGAAAACGAAGTGTCGCCCGCCTGTTTTGCGGAAGTCGACATGGCTCGTTTCTTCCTGAAAACTTTCGAAAGGCTGGAAAATGCTGGGTTTGGGGCATGACGTCGTGGATGTGCCTGCGTTCGCCGAGCAACTGGGCGAACCTGGGTCGCGCATGCGAAACCTGTTCTCCGCGCGCGAGCTATGGCAGACCGCTCAACGGGCGCGGGTCAAGCGGGATGGCGAGGCGGTGCATCTTGCGGCCCGCTGGGCGGGCAAGGAGGCCTTCCTCAAGGCGTGGTGCGAGGCGATTTCGTGTAGGGCGAAAGGAGATGGCGACATTGCATATCCGTACACGCTTGACGATTTTCCTTGGTCGCGCATCGAAATACTTGACGATTCCCACGGCGTGCCCCACGTCATGCTCTCACCCGAGGTGCGATGCAAGTTGCGGCAATCGTTGGGGTTGCCGGTTGACGGGGATGGCCAATCGTGCGAAATGCATATTTCCATCAGCCATGACGGAGCTGTTGCATCCGCGGTGGTGACAATAGAAGCGTGAATGGCGATTGCGCAATCGCGGGCAATCGCACAATAACCAGTAATTTCGTCAATCGATTGACATTGGTCGTCAAAACGCCTCGAACCGGTTTGATAAAACCGTTGATTCACGTTACACTTGTGCCAGCATCGCAGCAATGAAAGCAGTGAAACCCAATACTCATAACAACGAGGTTCCCTGAGAAGAGGAGTAGAGGAATGGCACGTTCCAAGTCCGACCAAGCGTTTGACGAGCGCATCGCGAAGAACAGCGAAGAACTGCGCGAACTATTGACGGATCTGTATGGGGAACAGGCCGAAGAAGCCTTCCAAAACCTCACCGAGTTGATGAAGGCGTCGCATGCGGCACGCCCCGCCGATCTGAAACGCCTCGACACCAAGCGTCTCGCCGATCCGGAATGGTACAAGCGCGGCAACATGTTCGGCATGACCATGTATACCGACCTATTCGCCGGAGATCTAAAGAAACTCGCAGGCAAGGTGCCGTACCTGAAAGAGCAGAAGCTCACGTATCTGCACCTTATGCCACTGCTGAAAATGCCGCATCCGCAGAACGACGGCGGTTATGCGGTGGAAGATTTCGACACCGTCGATCCGTCGCTCGGTACGAATGAAGACCTCGCGGCGCTCACCAAAAAACTGCGTGCGGCCGGCATCAGCCTGTGCCTCGACTTCGTGATGAACCACACCGCATCCAGCCATCGTTGGGCTAAGGCGGCCCAAGCGGGCGATCCGAAATATCAGGATTACTACTACTGCTACGACGACCGCACCATTCCCGACCAGTACGACGCCGTGGTGCCGGAAGTCTTCCCGGCCACTGCCCCCGGCAACTTCACCTGGAACGAACAGATGCACAAGTGGGTGCTCACCTCGTTCTACCCGTTCCAGTGGGATCTGAACTACCGCAACCCGAACGTGCTCGTGTCGGTGCTCTCCAGCGTGCTCGGCCTCGCCAACCTTGGCGTCGAAGTGTTCCGCATCGACGCGGTGCCTTACATCTGGAAGGAACTCGGCACCAACTGCCGTAACCTGCCGCAAGTGCACACCATCGTACGCATGTTGCGCATCGTGCTCGAATGCGTCTGCCCGGCAGTAGTGCTGAAGGGCGAAGTGGTGATGGCCCCCAAGGAGCTCGCCGCCTACTTCGGTACGCCGGAAAAGCCGGAGTGCCACATGCTCTACAACGTGTCGATCATGGTGAATCTGTGGAGTGCGCTTGCCAGTGGGGACGTGCGCCTACTCAAAGACCAGCTCGACAAGCTGAACGCGCTGCCGGAGAACTGCTGGTTCGTCAACTACCTGCGCTGTCATGACGACATCGGCTGGGGCTTGGACGAGCCGATGGAGGAGAGCCTCGGCATCGACCCGCTCAAGCACAAGGAATTCCTGTACCACTTCTACGAGGGCTCGGTGCCTGGCAGCTGGGCCATGGGCGAGCTGTACAACTACGACGAGGCGTCGAAGGATGCGCGCAGCTGCGGCACCACGGCCAGTCTGTGCGGTGTGGAACGCGCTCTGATCACGCATGACAAGCCGTTGCTCGACATTTCGATGAAACGCGATTTGATGATGCATTCCGCCATGTCGTTCCTGCGTGGCTTCCCCATGTTGAGCTGCGGCGACGAAATCGTGCAGCTCAACGGCTGGGAATACAAGGAAGATCCTGACCGCGTCGAGGATTCGCGTAATCTGCATCGCAGTCCCTTCAATTGGGAGAATGCGGCCAAGCGCAAGCAGACTGGCACCCTGCAGAAGCAGATGTGGGACGGATTGAAGAGCGTTCGTGAGATGCGCGACGATCCCGCTTTCGCGCCCGAAGCGTGGGTCACCACTTGGGACGCGCATAATGATGCGGTTCTTGCGGTGGTGCGCCATGTTGAAGGACGCACTGTTCTCGGATTGTTCAATTTCTCGTCCGCGCGTCAGATCGCACGTCTTGATTCGGATGGCGACATCGTGCTTCCCGCTGAGGTCGCGTTGGAACCGTACCAGGTTTGCGTGGTCGAAAAATAATTATTGCGATTTCGACTTGCGATTGTTGAGGGAATGTGTATAATAGCTCGAGTCGTTTCGTGTTGACTTCGGTCGGCATAGACGGTGCGCGGATGTAGCTCAATGGTAGAGCCTCAGTCTTCCAAACTGATTACGCGGGTTCGATTCCCGTCATCCGCTCCACACAATCGTTAGAGAAGAAGAAAGGCGTGCTTAATGGCACGCCTTTTGCATACCTGCCGTGCGATTGCTTCGACGACTGGGTATGCTGGACGTGTCGTGACAGCGGCGTGACGGTCGCAGCAGGCGGTAATCGCAATACAACGGAGCGGGTATGGCACAAACGCAAGGCAACAAGGTGACGGAAGTCGTCGACGGCGTGATCGAACAGGTCGACGTTTCCAAGCATCCGACGGCGTCCATTGAAGCGTCTGATCTTTCCTTGGCCGACATCGAGCGTCGTAAATCGCATCCGGCACACTGGGCGCTGTTCATCGCGCTGGTGCTGGTGGCTCTGATCGTGCCCTACTGGTGGGGACGTTTTCTCGCGGTCAAGGATGCGGCTTGGATTGTCGACAACCTCGGTTTCCTTGATCCCAAGGGTGTTGCGTTGATTTCGTGGACCGTCACCATCATGGCGATGACCGGCTTGGGATTGATGGTCGCCGATGTGAAGAAATGGCTGTGGGGTACGGTTTTTGTGGTGGGACTCGCCGCCGAGCAGTTCGTTGCCGGCATGTGCCTGCTGAGCTTCAACTTCTGGAACGCCACTTATGTGATGTATGGCGATTCCTCGGGGCTTGCCAACGCCGCGAATCTTGGCATTATCGCGGCCGGATGCGGTGTCGCCGTCTACGCGGTGCTGTGGGTTGGACTGCTGGTCTGCATCAAAAAGGAATCGAAATTCAATGTGCTTACGCGCAGTTGGGCGTCGTTTTTGCTGTTTTTCGTAATTGAGAGCATTTCGCTCGCGGTGGTGCTGTTCGGCGGGCTGCTGAACGTGGTCTGAAGCGTCGCTTGCGGCATGGTCTGATTTGGTCTGCCCCTCGTGTATGATTTCCCTTTGGCGTATTTCGCCCGCGGATAGAGAGCGCGTCGGTATTGGACCGGCAGCACCGCGCAGCAACATAAGGAGGATGCCGTGGCACTTACGGCTGAGGAAAAGCAGGAAATCATCAAGACTTACGCTACCCACGAGGGTGACACCGGCTCCCCGGAGGTCCAGGTTGCTCTGCTGACCAAGCGTATCGCTGATCTGACCGAGCACCTCAAGGAGCACAAGCATGATCACCACTCCCGTCGTGGTCTGCTGCTGATGGTCGGCGATCGTCGTCGTATGCTTGATTACCTCAAGCGCGTTGACATCAACCGTTACCGCTCCCTGATCGAGCGTCTGGGTCTGCGCCGATAGTTAAATTCTTTCGCCCGAATGCCTTCCTTGGCGTTCGGGCGTTTTTGCATGACAGCCGCGTTGAGGAAAAGACAGTTTGAAAGCCCAAGGTTTAGGGCGCATGAGGTCTAGAATCTAAAGATGAGGAAGCGACGAAGGTAACGTCGCGTCACGCATGCAGAAATCGGTTGGAGTCCGCTGAAGAGGACTGCCGATAGTTGGTAAAAGAAAAGAAAAAAAGGAGGAACCCTATGGAGGGTCCCGAAATCAAGGCTGTTGAAGCCGTAATCGATAATGGTTCATTCGGTAAGCGCACGTTGCGCTTCGAGACTGGTCGTCTCGCCCAGCAGGCGGATGGTGCCGTCGCCGCCTATCTTGACGATGATTCGATGATTCTGTCGACCACCACCGCCGGTTCCAGCCCGAAGGAGAACTACGACTTCTTCCCGCTTACCGTGGACGTGGAAGAGAAGATGTACGCCGCCGGCAAGATTCCGGGATCGTTCTTCCGCCGTGAAGGCCGCCCGAGCTCCGAAGCTATTCTCGCTTGCCGTATCATCGACCGACCGCTGCGCCCGCTGTTCCCGCACACGCTGCGCAACGAAGTGCAGGTTGTGGAAACCGTGCTCGCCGTCAACCCGGACGATGCTTACGATGTTATTGCTCTGAACGCTGCTTCCGCTTCCACCATGATTTCCGGTCTGCCGTTCGAGGGTCCGGTTTCCGGCGTTCGTCTGGCTCTGATCGACGGTCAGTGGGTCGCTTTCCCGCGTTGGAGCGAGCGTGAGCGCGCCGTGTTCGAAATCGTGGTTGCCGGCCGCGTGGTGGAGAACGGCGATGTTGCCATCGCTATGATCGAAGCTGGCGCAGGTAAGAACGCCTGGCACCTCATCTACGACGAAGGCCAGACCAAGCCGGACGAGGAAGTCGTTGCCGGTGGTCTTGAAGCCGCCAAGCCGTTCATCAAGGTGATCTGCGAGGCTCAGGCCGAACTCAAGAACATCGCTGCGAAGGAAACCAAGGAATTCCAGCTCTTCCCGGAGTACACCGAAGATCTGTACAACCGCATCGACGAAATCGCCCACGCTGATCTCGACGAGGCTCTCTCCATTGCCGAGAAGCTGCCGCGTCAGGATCGCATTCATGAGATCAAGGAAGGCGTCAAAGCCACTCTCGCCGGTGAATTCACCGACATGGACGATGCCGAAAAGGAAAAGGAGATCGGCAATGCGTTCAAGGAGCTGCAGCGCCAGATCGTGCGTCGCCGCATCCTAACCCAGGATTACCGCATCGACGGCCGTGGTCTGCGCGACATCCGCACCCTGTCCGCTGAAGTGGACATCGTTCCGCGCGTGCACGGTTCCGCACTGTTCCAGCGTGGCGAAACCCAGATTCTGGGCGTCACCACCCTGAACATGCTCAAGATGGAACAGCAGATCGACGCACTGTCCGGTCCGCAGTCCAAGCGTTACATGCACAACTATGAGATGCCGCCGTACTCCACCGGTGAGACCGGCCGTGTCGGCTCCCCGAAGCGTCGTGAAATCGGTCACGGTGCTCTGGCCGAGAAGGCTCTCGTGCCTGTGATGCCGAGCCGTGAAGAGTTCCCGTACGCCATCCGTCAGGTCTCCGAAGCCATTGGTTCCAACGGTTCCACCTCCATGGGTTCCGTGTGCGCCTCCACCCTGTCGTTGCTCGCCGCAGGCGTGCCGCTGAAGGCTCCGGTTGCCGGCATCGCCATGGGCCTCGTGTCCGGTGATGTTGACGGCCAGCACATCTTCAAGACCCTGACCGATATTCTCGGTGCCGAAGACGCATTCGGCGATATGGACTTCAAGGTCGCAGGCACTTCCGAATTCATCACCGCCCTGCAGCTTGACACCAAGCTCGACGGCATTCCGGCAGACATTCTTGCCTCCGCTCTGCAGCAGGCCAAGGAAGCCCGCACCACCATTCTCGAAGTCATCAACGAGTGCATCGACGGCCCGGCCGAGATGAGCCCGTATGCTCCGCGCATCATCACCACCACCGTTCCGGTCGACAAGATCGGCGAGGTCATCGGCCCGAAGGGCAAGATGATCAACCAGATCCAGGAAGAGACCGGTGCGGAAATCGCCATTGAAGATGACGGTACCGTGTTCATCTCCTCCGAGGGTGGCGACGGCGCTGAAAAGGCCAAGCAGATCATCGACCAGATTGCCAACCCGCACGTTCCTGAAGCCGGCGAAACCTACAACGGTAAGGTTGTGAAGACCACCTCCTTCGGTGCCTTCGTGAACCTGACCCCGGGCACCGACGGCCTGCTGCACATCTCCCAGATCCGTAATCTGGCCAACGGCGAGCGTATCGACGCCGTCGAAGACGTGCTCAAGGAAGGCGACACCGTTGAGGTGGTCGTGCAGGGCGTTGACGATCGTGGCAAGATCTCCCTGGCCATTCCGGGCTACGAAGATCAGGAATCTTCCGCTCCGCGTCGTGAGCGTTCCGATCGCGATGACCGTCGCGGCAGCCGTGGCCGTCGCGATGACCGTCGCGATGACCGTCGTGATGACCGTCGTTCCGATCGTGACGATCGTGATTATGATGATCGTCCGCGTCGTCGTCGTTCCGATCGTGACGATGACCGCGACTACGATGATCGTCCGCGCCGTCGTCGTTCCGACCGCGATGACCGTGATTATGATCGTGATGACCGTCGTTCCGATCGTGACGATCGTGATTATGATGATCGTCCGCGTCGCCGTCGTTCCGATCGTGACGATCGTGATTATGATCGTGATGATCGTCGTTCCGACCGTCGCCGCAGCAGCCGCCGCGACGACCGCAATCCGCGTTACGCAGCCGATGAGAACTACGACGAGTACCGTGCCGATCGCGAAGAGCGTTCTGAGCGTCCTCGCCGCCGCGTCCGCCGCGACTTCGATCCGTTCGAAGACTGACGTCCTCAAGAGGATCCCTCGCAGCATAACTGCATAACTGATTGACTGAAGTGCCCTGTGCCGAAAGGTGCGGGGCACTTTTCGTTTCGTGCAGAATGTATGAAAATGAGATACGGGGGCAGGGGTTTTGTCATAACATGCCTAGGTGCATGCAAGAATGGTTTGAAGAGTCATTAACGAAGGAGTCATCATGGTCGTTGGCATCATCATTGCCGTCGTCGTTGTTCTCATCGTGCTTTGGGCCGTTAGCGCCTACAACGGGCTGGTCACACTGCGCAATCGTGTGAAGAACGGCTGGGCGCAGATCGATGTGCAGCTCAAGCAGCGTGCCGATCTTATTCCGAATCTGGTGGAAACGGTCAAAGGTTATGCGGCCCACGAATCCCAAGTGTTCACGCAGGTCACGCAGGCCCGTGCCGGCGTGGTGCAGGCCGCGCAAAGCGGTGACGTGGCGCAGCGCATCGCCGCGGAAAACCAGCTGAGCCGCGCGCTCATGAATCTGCAGGTTGTATCCGAAAACTATCCGCAGCTGCAAGCAAATACGAATTTCATGGATCTGCAGAGTCAGCTGAAATCGTTGGAAGAGAAAATCGCTTACGCACGCCAGTTCTACAACGATGTCGTGCAGAAGTACAATACCCGGATTGAAGTCGTGCCAACCAACATCATCGCAGGACTGTTCCATTTCGAACAGGCCCCCTACTTCCAGGTGGACGAAGCGGATCGTCAGGTTCCGCAAGTCAAGTTCTGACATGCACGTAAAGCCCCGTCCGATAACGATGGGGTTTTACTGTTCAGTTCGACTTGTACGGCCGTCTGTTGTACGGACATCTGAGAGAAGAAGGAATGAGAAAGAGGGATCATGGCGGCCAAACAATACGCATCACGAGGAGTGCGCAGCGTTTTTATCGCGATTGCCGCCACCATCGGCGTTGTGGCGATCATGTTGCTGGCAATAGCGCTGGATGATGGCAGCGCCGACTTAAGCTACAAAACGCTCGACTACGATGTGCAGGTGCAAAGCAATGGCGATTTGAAGGTCACCCAGCATATCGACATGAAACTCGCTGACCGCAGCGATGACGACGGCGATCATCCGTGGAAGCAGCTGTACCAGCAGTACATGCTGAAGGAAAGCGATCTGACCAATATCACCGATATCAGTGTGCGCAATGCGACAACGGGGGAAACCTATCAGCAGGGCGATATCGCAATCCCAAGCAGCTACAGCACCGGCGAATGGAATCAAGAACATGCGAAGCAGTGGTATATCGCCGATGTTTCGCAAGGTGACAGCAATCCGCAACCGTTCGATCCAGCAAAAGACGGTCTTGTTGCCGGCAATACCGACGATCGTTCCAAGAAGATCGAAATCGGATGGAACATTCCCGTCACCACGTCGGCAAGCAGCATGAAATTCGACATCACCATGACCATGCAGGGCGTGACCACCGCCTATCAAGACGTGGCCACGTTCCAATGGGAGCCGTTCGGCGCGAACAATCAGATTCCCATCGGCAAAGTCACCGGCACCATCACGTTCCCGAACGACATCACAGCAGATAATTCATGGGCTTGGCTGCACACCGAACGCACGTCAACCACTGAACGTGGTGATAAAGGGTCGTTGCAGTTCACCGTGCACGACGTTCGTGCCGGCGACTATGTTGACGTGGTCGCCATGTTCGATGTCGATGCGACCAGCGGTGTGGCACGCACTCGTGATACCACCATCAAAAACGGCATCATGAAAAGCGAGGCCCGACAGGAGCGGCAGTGGCGTGATCAGCAGCGCAAAAAAGCGCGTATCCGCTTGATCACGTGGATCGCCATCGCTGTGATCGGCCTGGTGTTGTGTGTGATCGCCGTTGCGCTTGCATTGCGCAGTTTCAATCGTTCGCAATACCACGGTGACATCGAGTATTGGCGTGACGAGCCGGAAATGAGTCCTGCCAGTGCTGCGGAGTTGCTGCATATGGTCGCCGACAAGCATTCGAAGACATTGTCGAGCAGAAAAATGTCGGCTTCCGTGCTCTCGCTCGCTTCGCGTGGAGCGATCGCCATCTACCCGGGTGTGGCCGCCATGTATCAGGGCATTGATATGAGCCAAGCGAACAATGCCGATATTGCACGGCTGATCGCCAACGATCCCGCTCGAACCCGCGATGTGGGCAAAACCAGCACGGTGGTGATACTTCCCGTGGTGTTTGACAACGTGCAATCGTTGCGGTTGTGCCCGAGCGAGCAGGCTGCGCTCGACTTGCTGGTGACGGCGTCCGAACGCATCGGCTCTCCGGTGTTCGATTTGGATCAGATGAACGAGAATTTCTCCGATTGGGAGAACGGTTACAAGCTTCAGGAGAAGTTCACGAATACGTGCGACAATGAATTCGCCATGCTGGGTGCCACGTCGATATGCGGTGGGGGAGCGTTTGCCGCGGGCATTTGCGCTGTGATGCTGGCATTCCTGTCCATGCTGTATTTCGGAGCCATCGGCAATCTTGCGTTGCTCGCGGTAATTTCCGTGCCGATGATGTTCGCATCCGTGTTTGCGTTGAGCTACCTCAAATTGAAGGGGCTTACCGATAATGGGCAGTATCTTGCTGGCCAGGTGCTCGGATTGAAGCATTATATGGAGGATTTCAGTGAATTCAAGGATCGCGGTGTGGCCGATATGACGTTGTGGGGCCGGTACATGGTGTATGCCACCGCGTTCGGCATTTCCGAAAAGGCGATGAAGCAGATGTTGAAGGCGTATCCGCAATTGGCTGATCCGAATTGGCTTGATGCCAACGCTTCCGATTCGTTGCTCTACTGGAGTTACCGTTCATGGTATTTCAACCATCGTTACGCCGGTCCTGCTTCGGTTGAGACGAATTCGATGGATTTCTCGCAATTCAGCGCCAATTTTGGTGATATTGGCGCGCAGTTGGAATCAGGTTTCGCGGATATTCAATCGACGATTTCGGCGGCGTCTCCGTCCGGAAGTTTCAATGGTTCCGGCGGCAGTTTCTCCGGTGGCGGTTTCGGCGGTTCGTCCGGCGGTTCCGGTGGCGGTAGCTTCGGCGGTCGCTGACCTGCGGCATTACGCGCATGTTTGGTGGGTTTGCTGTCTGCTGAGGCGAGTCGGCTGGTAAGGTTGCATTCGGAAAGACACTCTGTACGTTGTTGAAGGAGATCGGGATGGCTTTGTTCCGTAATCTTGGACCGTTCCACACCACGGCCATCGGCCATGGCGAAATGCCATTGACCATTGAAAACAATCGTGGTCACGATGTCGGTATCGAAACATTGCACGCCTCGTTGGATGCCGGATGCCGTCACATCGACACCGCTTGGGCGTACTACACGCCGGGCGAAGAGGAACAGACCGGCGAAAAGCTGGTGCGTGAGGCGCTTGACTCGTGGAAGGGCCCGCGTGAGGAAGTCACCGTGGCCACCAAGGTGGGCTTGCGCCGCGCTTGGGAGGGTGACAAGCCGGTTTGGCCACGAGACGGCAAGCCGGAGCATCTGATCGAATACGGCAAGCAGTCCGCGATGGCGCTTGGCGTTGACAGCATCGATCTGCTTTACCTGCACCGTCATGATCCGGAAGTGCCGTACAACGAGTCCTGCGAAGGCATCAAGGCGTTGCTCGATCAGGGTGTGGCCCAGTGGGCGGGCGTTTCCAACGTGAGCATCGAACAGTTGAAGATCGCGCAGGAGATCCTCGGTGACAAGCTTGTGGCCGTGCAGAACCAGTATTCTCCGATTCATCTGGACACCCAGGACACGCTTGACTATTGCGCCGAGCAGGGTCTGGCATTCGTGTGCTGGAGTCCGTTGGGCGGTTATCGTCACCCGTATGACGAGCACCTGTTCGATCCGTTCCGCGAGGTGGCTGAAGCCCGTGGCGTGAGCTATCAGCGTGTGGTGCTCGCTTGGGAGCTGGCCAAGGGCGACCATATGTTCGTGATTCCCGGCGCTCACCGACCGGAAACCATTCTTGATTCCCTCAAGGCCGACGAGCTTGAACTCACCGAAGAGGAACTTGCCAAACTCGGCTGAGTGCCATATTCGCAACGATTTGCATAAAGGCGTCCGTCTTATCGATGGACGCCTTTGTTTTCCGCATGTGTTTTTCCATGCATGTATTTCCCGGATGCGGCAGAAGTGTCCCGTGAATAGTTGAGAATATAGAGCGACAAAATCGAGCAAGAGGAACAAGCGTGCAAAGAAGAAACAAGCCTGAAGTATTGGCTCCAGCAGGCAATCTGCGAGGACTGAAAACCGCCGTCGATTACGGTGCGGACGCCGTTTATTGCGGGGGCAAGGCGTTTGGCATGCGTTCGGCGCCGAAGAACCTGAGCTTGGAGGATTTCGAGGAAGGTTCCCGTTACGCGCATGAGCGTGGCGCTCGCGTGTACGTGACCTGCAATGTGCTTCCACGCAACAATGAAGTCGAAGCGATGCGCGAATACATTGGCCAGCTCAAAGACACCGGCGTGGATGCGCTGATCGTTTCCGACATTGGCGTGATGCTTATGGCTCGTGAAGTGGCGCCGAATCTGGAACTGCATGTGAGTACACAGGCCGGGGTCACCAACTATCAGGCGGCGAACGCCTTCTACCAGCTGGGCGCACGCCGTGTGGTGCTTGCCCGCGAAATGGATCTGCAGGCCGTGCGAGACATTCGCGCACGCATTCCCGACGATCTTGACATCGAATGCTTCGTGCATGGCGCGATGTGCATGGCGTTCTCCGGTCGTTGTCTGTTCTCCAACTATCTGACCGGACGTGACGGCAATCATGGTGAATGTGCGCAACCGTGCCGCTGGAAGTATTCCATCGTCGAAGAAAAGCGACCCGGCCAGTATTTTCCGATAGAACAGACCAAGGAAGGCGCGTATCTGTTCAATTCGCAGGATATGAACATGCTTGCGCATATCGACGATCTGCTTGATTCGGGCGCTACCAGTCTGAAAATCGAAGGTCGTTCCAAGAGTGCCTACTATATTGCGGCGATGACGAACGCTTACAAGACCGCCGTTGACGCTTATATGGTGCAGCGCGGTTTTGAAGACGAGGATGGCACTGTGCTGAAGCCGTTCCACGATCGTGTGATTCGTCCGTCCGATCCGGATTACGGCAAGCCGGAAATCACGGATTCGATTATGGAACATGCGGATGGCGCGTTCGCGGGGAAGCCGGATATTGCAGCCGTTCCTATTACGTCTGCTGGCGAACCCGATGATCTGAGCTATCACGCCCGCAGTACAAGGCGTAAGTCGAACACGGCTGCCGAAATTCTGCCGAAAGGCTGGTATCACGCCGGAGTGCGCCCCGCGGAGCATGTGTCTTTGCCTGACTGGCTGCTGGACGAGCCAGACAAGGTGGCACACCGCGACTATTCCACCGGCTTCTATTATCCGGAACACAAAGTGCAGCAAAGCACCGATCGTTCCGCGTATTTCCGCGCATGGCTGGTGGTCGGCGAAGTGCTTTCGTGGAGTCCGGAAGACGGCGGTCGCGTGACCATTATGAGCCGTAACAAGATCGAAGCCGGCCAGGAGGTTGAATTCGTGCTTCCGGGTGCGGCGCCGCTCGCTTATACCATTCCGGCCGGCGGATTCCGCGACGCGGAAGGTCACTGGGTTGAAGCCATCAACAATCCGGCGCATGTGTTCTCCATGCCATGTCCGCAGGAAGTGCCGGTGAACGCTGCCATCCGATCGCGCACCAAAAAGCCGACGCTCAAAGCGGAATAATTGCGAAAAATATCGTGTAGACGCAGAAAATCATCAGAAATTAGTTGAAATAATCGTAGAACAATCAAGGAAAACAGAAAAATGACCGACAAGCAGTATGATGACGCGATTCTTGACAGCAATGCGATCGACCCGACCGACGTGGACGGCAATCCGATTCCGGTGACCATTCCGATCATGCTTGCGCCGGGCGTCAAAGTCGTGTACACCACGCGACTTGGCGGTACCAGCGAAGGCGACTATGCGCACTGCAATCTCGGTGGTAAAAGCGGCGATGATCCGAACCATGTGCTCGCCAATCGCGTGGCGCTCTCCAATGCCATCAATGCGAAACTGAGCTTGGTCAGCCAGGTGCATTCCGGCATTGCCGTCGATGTGGACGAATCGTTCGTAATGAACCGTCCGTTCGGCTTCGACGTGTCCGGCAGCAAGGGTGAAAACGCCCAGCAGATGACCGAAACCGCGGATGAGCCGGCAGTGGTCGAGGCCGACGGCCAGGTGACCGCGCAGAAGAACGTGGCGCTCGGCATGTTCGCGGCCGACTGCCTGCCGGTGCTCATGGCCGATGCGGAAGCCGGTGTGATCGGTGCCGCGCATTGCGGTCGTCGTGGCCTGCAGAACGGTGTGATCGGCGCCACCATCGAGAAGATGGTGGCCAAGGGAGCCAAGCCGGAACGTATTGTCGCCACGCTCGGTCCGTGCATCTGCGGCGACTGCTACGAGGTTGGCGGAGACATTGCCGACGAATTCGACGCGCAGTTCCCGGGAACCTTCACACTGAGCCGTTTCGGCCAGCCGGGCATCGATATTGCGGCCGCTGCGCTACAGGAGCTTGCCAAGGCCGGAATTCCAGCCGACAATGTCATGTCTTCTCGCCCCCGCGTCAACGCGGCCACCCAGTATCTTTCCGAAGATGAGGAATTGGCGGAAATCTGCCAATCCGATGGCGAAGGTGAACCGCAGCTCGCGGAACGTTTTAAGAAAATCCGCCGTAGCCTGTGCACGCTGGAAAATCCGCTCTGGTTCTCGCATCGCCGTGCCACCATCGCAGGCAAAGCTCACGAAGGCCGTATGCTTGCGCTGATCGTACGCGAATAGTGGGAGAGCGACGCGCTGTTGCGGATTGCGTGCAGAACGTGAGGCAAAGCGCGTTGCAAACCGATTCGGGGGTTTACGGTGGGATGTATGAGTGAGAGAGAGCAGATGCAGGAACAGAAGATGCCGGTTGTGGCCGTGGTGTTGGCGGCCGGTTTCGGCACGCGATTCGATGAGAACAATCCCAAACAGTTGGTCTCGGTGGAAGATAAACCGATCGTCTGCTGGAGCATTGAGGCGTTCGAGTGCAACGATCGCGTGAGCGACATCATCGTCGTGGTCAACGAGCGTGTCGGCAACATGGTGAACATGCTGATCGACGAAGCCGGCTATACCAAGGTACGTGCGGTGATTCCGGGTGGCTCCGAGCGTGTGGACAGCACCCGCGCCGCGCTTGACCTGCTCAAGCAGGCGGGCATTCCCGATGGTGCGAAGATCCTCATCCACGATTCCGTGCGACCGTTCGTCGAACAGCAATCCATCGACGGCTGCATCGACAGTCTCGATCAGTTCAACGCGGCGACCGTGGCATACGCGTCCACCGACACGATTCTGCTGACCGAAGATCTTGGAGAGCGTAAGGTGGTGCGCTCCGTGCCCGATCGTACGAACGCATTCCGCGCGCAAACTCCGCAGGCCTTCCGTTTCGGCACCATTACCAAGGCTTACGAGCTTGCCACCGCCGATCCGGACTTCCACCCGACCGACGACACCCGCGTGGTGGTGGACTATCTGCCAAACGAGCCGGTCGCCATTGTCGCCGGATCCGAAACGAATCTCAAAATCACCACACAGGCCGACATGCCGATCGCCGAGAACATCGCGCGCAGCCTCGACCCGGAACACGCCAAACAAGAAGCGAAAGCACGCATGCACGCGGTGTTCGCCGAAGCGTTCTCGCAAATGCATAAGCACTGATCGTAAACGAACCTACCTTTCGACCACGTACACTGGAACACATGCAGCAGATCAACATCGTCATCTCAGGTTTCACCCCGTACGACGGCATCGACGTGAATCCGGCCGTACTTGTTCCTGCGGCGCTCGCCGAATATTGGAATGATCCATCTCAATCCGTGGCGTTGTCCGACGATCTTCTGCAGGATGTTTCCATTAGCGTGACGACGGTGACACTTCCGGTCAGTTTCGCCAACGCCTGGCCCATGCTGTTGAACGCCATCGAACAGGCGAATCCTGACATTGTTATCGCCACCGGTTTGAAGCGTTCTGCCCGTGGCGTGCTGTTGGAACGATGCGCCACGAATCTGATGGACGCGGCCAAGCCTGACGCCGACAATGTGATTCCGCCTCGCCGTCCGATCAATCCGGAAGGCCCGGCTGCATATTGGACGCGTTTGCCGTTGCGTTCGATTCTGCGCGATTTCGCCAAACATGAGATTCCCGCCGCATTGAGCTCGGATGCGGGCACGTTCGTCTGCAATTCGCTGTTCTACCATCTGCTTGACTGGTCGGCAGCGCAGGAAAAGCGCATTCTGTCGGGTTTCGTAAGCCTGCCGATCGTCAACGAGCAGCCGCATCCGCAACATGGACTGTCGATTGCGCAGCAAATCACCGCAGGCAACGATGTGATCCGCGAATCGGTGCGTTATTTTCTGCAGCCATCCTCAAGTGAGATCCTGCTCGGCTGAACGGCGTCGGCGTTTCCTCGAACGATTTCTGTGCTCTCTGTGAGAATTATGCAACTGCCGTGTGCCGAACGTTTTTCCTGCGCTAAAGTTCAAGACGGACAGGCGCGGGCAAGATGCGCGATGGAAGGGAATTCGTGAAAGGAATACCATGGTTGAGCAGTTCCCAATCGTGTTGAGGGGGTATGACAAGGAAAGGGTCGATGAGGCGTTCGCTTCGGCTCAGGAGACGGTGAACCGTCTGCGTGAGCAGGTCAAGACCGACGATCAGACCATCCTTGAACTGCAGGCACAGCTGCAGGAAGAGAAAAACAAGAAAGCCAACCCGAATTCGTTCGCATCTCTGGGCGCTAATGCGCAGCAGATGCTCGCCAGCGCGGAACAGACCAGCGCCGAGCTGCTTGACCGTGCCAAAAAAGACGCTTCCGCGGCACGTGCCACGGTGCAGCTGCAAGCCGAAACCCTGCTGAACAATGCCAAGCTCGACGCCAAGCGTATTCTCGACGAGGCTAACGCCAAGGCCGAAGCGGTGCTGTCGAAGGCCAATAATGATGCCGACACGTTGAAGTCCAACGCCCAGCGCGAAGCGGACCAGCTGCGTGGCGAAGCGCAGAAGGCCGTGGTGGCGCAACGCCAGACCGTCGACCTGGAATTGACGAACTCCCGTGAGGAGCACGACAAGCGTCTCGCATCGGAGCGCGCCACGCAAGAGCGTGAGCTCTCCGATCTGCGCGCCGAAGCCACCGAGCAGATCGCGGCGCAGCGCAAGAACGCTAATGACGAGATCAACCGCATGAAAAGCGAGACCAACGACCAGATCGAATCCGCGTTGGCCGAAGCCAACAAGAAGCTGGCCGACGTGCGTGAACAGGTGTCCAAGATGATGACGGACGCGCAGCGACGTGCCTCGGAAATCACGGATACCGCCAAAGCCAAGGCGCAGGAGATCACCGACGAGGCCGAAGTGCATCGCACCAAGACCATCAGCCAGGTCAATGCCGAGGTGGAGCAGATCCGCGCCGATATTTCCGCCCAGCAGGATGAGGCTACGAAGAAGGTCAACGAGCTGCTCGCCGACCTGAACGAACGCCGTGAAACCGCCAAGAAGCAGTCCGACGAGCTGATTTCCGAAGCCCAGCATACGCGCGATGAGGCCGAGGCATACGCTTCCGACAAGCGAGACGCCGCCGACAAGCAGGCTGCCAGCATTCTCAAGCAGGCCACCGAAGAGGCCGACGAGCAGATCAACGAGCGTCGTGAGGCAGCCAAGAGCGAATTGGAAGGCGTGCAGAAGCGCATCGCCGACCTGCAGACCCGCGAAGCGCAGATCACGCAGCGTGTCAGCGAACTGCGTGCCATGTTTGCCAACGCGTTCTCCGGTTTCGGTGCGAACGGCCTGTCCGTGGTCAATTCCATCGACGGCGAACAGCATGATTCCGCAGCTGAAGCTGAAACTCCGGAAGAATCGTACGACGAGGGCGAGCCCGTTGAGAACGAACCGGAAGTGACCTTCGACGAAGACGTTGTCTCCGACGAACAGCAGAATAATGACGACTTTGAAGAACCGTCCGAAGACGAGCAGTCTGACCAGGGCGAGGAAGCACAGGAGGAGCAGAACAATGACTGACATCACGCCGTTGAGCGCTGATGCATTGGCAACGCTGGTTGAGGATTTCGAAGCCAGCGACCACAACCGTATGGCCATGAACGCGGTCACCGCGGCGGGTATCAACAAGGTGGCGCGCAACTATGACCGCGCCCGCCTCATGCAGCGCAGATTCTCCACCATTGTCGACAATGGCACCGCCACCCATCAGGATCGTTCCGGCCGTTGCTGGCTATTCAGCTCGCTGAACGTGGCCCGCTTCGTGGCCAAGAAGAACATGGGTCTGAAGGAGTTCGAGTTCTCCCAGAACTATGCCATGTACTACGACAAGCTTGAGCGCGTCAACTACTTCCTGCAGGACGTGGCCGAACTTGTGAAGGCCGGCGAACCGTCCGACTCCCGTCTGATTCAGC
This sequence comes from Bifidobacterium hominis, assembly GCF_040095915.1. Classification (NCBI taxonomy): domain Bacteria; kingdom Bacillati; phylum Actinomycetota; class Actinomycetes; order Bifidobacteriales; family Bifidobacteriaceae; genus Bifidobacterium; species Bifidobacterium hominis. The sequence continues at coordinate 119,039 of NZ_JBBMFR010000001.1, forward strand.
ATCTGCTCGCCGACGTGATGGGCGACGGCGGTCAGTGGACCATGGCCATGAACGTGTACAAGAAGTACGGTGCCGTTCCGAAGGATCTGTTCCCGGAAACCGAATCCTCCAAGAACACCGGCGAAATGAACGTGCAATTGCGTCGCCTGCTGCATACCGCCGTCGCGCACATGTATGCCGATCCGGCTTCGATTGACTCGGTGATCGCCGAAGCGACCGCCGCCGGCCACCGCATTCTGACGATTCACTTGGGCGAGCCGCCGAAGAGCTTCGACTGGGAGTGGACCGACAAGGACGGCGAGTTCCACCGCGATGGTGAGATCACGCCTGTGGAATTCTGGCAGAAGTACGTCGGTTCCGCCGATTTGGAAAGCTACGTGTGCCTGGTCGACGATCCTCGTCAGGAGCATGCGAAGGGCAAGAAGATCGGTATCGAGCACTTGGGTAATGTGGCCGGGGGAGACCCGACCGAATACCTGAACGTGCCGAACCAGTTCATGAAGGATTGCGTGCGTCAGATTCTCGAAGAGCAGGGTATTCCAGTATGGTTCGGTGCCGACTGCCACCCGATGATGGATCGTGAAAACGGCGCTTGGGCTACTGATCTGTTTGAATACGGCAAGGTGTATGGCGTCGACTTCGATCTGAACAAGGAAGATCGCGTGCGTTTCGCCGATTCCGCAATGAACCATGCCATGGCGTTCGTCGGTGTGGACGTGGCCGAAGACGGCACGACCACCCGTCGTTGGCGCGTGGAGAACTCCTGGGGAGACAAGATCGCAGACAAGGGTTACTTCACCATGAGCGACGACTGGTTTACCGAATACGTGTACGAGGTCGCTGTGCCGAAGGCGCTGCTCCCTGCCGAATATCAGGCCGCTCTTGACGAGCCGGCCACCATGCTCCCCGCATGGGACCCGATGGGCGCGTTGGCTATGTAGCGTGCGAAGCGCGCGTAGCCAACACGCGCCGAGCGTTAAGCGAGAGCCCAGTGGGCTCTCGTAGCGAGGAGAAAACGCCGACAGGCGTTTTCATTTAGATTTAGCCCGGGTCAACCAGCCCGGGTTTTTCTTTTGTCTTTCCCACGTCACCCCCACCCATTCCACCATGCAGTCGTCCATCCCCATATTCCGTCCCCATCCGTTAAGGTAACGACGGTGGCGCTATCGCGCTACGCAAGCATAATGATGCAGGGGAGGAGCAGAAGAGATGTCAGGTCTTCGCGGTCCAGATAGTTCGAGGGATGCACAATTGTTGGATAACGCTGTGTTTCCGGAGACCGTGGATGTCAATATTCGACAGTTGGACCCGATTCCTGCTCCTCGATATTTTCTAAAGGAAATCCCGCTTACCGACGAGATGAGCGATCTGGTGTTGAAGTCCCGTCAGGAAATTCGCGATGTGCTGAACGGCAAAGACGATCGTCTGCTCGTCATCGTCGGTCCCTGCTCGATTCATGATCCGAAAGCCGCGCACGAATACGCCGCAAAGCTCGCGGCCGTCAAAAAAGAGCTGGAAGACCAGCTGGTCATCGTGATGCGCGTGTATTTCGAAAAGCCGCGCACCACCATCGGGTGGAAGGGACTGATCAACGATCCTGATCTCGACGGCCAGTTCAACATTCGCAAGGGCATGTGGCTTGCACGCAAGGTGCTGGCCGATGTGCTGAGCCTTGGACTCCCGGCAGCCACGGAATGGCTGGACCCGATCACCCCGCAGTACATCTGCGACCTGATCAGCTGGGGTGCGATCGGCGCTCGCAACACCGAAAGCCAAGTGCATCGCGAGCTCGCGTCGGGCATGTCGATGCCAATCGGCTTCAAGAACGCCACCGACGGTTCGATCAAGCCGGCAGCCGACTCCTGCTTCGCGGCCGCCTTCGAGCATCATTTCCTGTCCATCAATCTTGACGGACGTGTGATTTCCGCCGAAACCAAGGGCAATCCCGATTGCCACCTGGTGTTGCGCGGCTCCTCGCACGGCCCGAACTACGATACCGAATCCGTGGCGAAGGCGTTGGCCGATCTGAAGGTTTCCAAGGCGTCCGGCCCGAGCGAACACGGTCTTGTCATCGACGCGGCGCACGGCAACTGCGGCAAGGACGAAGTGCGCGAAGCTGAAGTGATCGAAAACATCGCCTCCCGCATCGCAGCAGGCGAACAGGGCATCAGCGGCATCATGATGGAAAGCTTCCTGAAAGCCGGCAATCAGAAGCCCGCTCCGCTCGACCAGCTCGAGTACGGCAAATCCATCACCGACGCCTGCGTGCCGTGGGAACGTACCGAACAGTTGCTGCGAACGCTTGCCGAAGCGGTCGAAAGCCGCCGCAAGCTTGCCGAATAATCGCGAATAAGCGTAAATAAGCTAAATAGAAAACCGTGCAAAAACCGCGTAATCTGCGTGATCGCACGGTTTTTGCATTGTGATTGCTATTCTTGGGAAAGATAGTGATTTGGAAAGATAGTGATTTCCAAGGAGAGCAGTGAGATGCAGCAGCAGCTGAACACGCCTGAAGAGCTTCGTGCCATCCGTCAGGCCATGGATGAAGGTAAGAATCCGCTGGTGGTTACGGATGTGCCACGATGGGAAGATCAGGTTGGCATCAGCCGCATTGTAAACCGCCGAGTGCTTGAATTTGAGGTGCTTCCCACACCGGCGCAAGTGTTGGGCGATCTGCCGCTCAGCGATCAGGCTCAGGAAATCGTCGCCTATTCTCGAGATGAGATTCGCGCCTGCCTATATGGTCAGGATGATCGATTGCTGGTGATTGTAGGCCCATGTTCCGTGCATGATCCTGCGGCAGCGCTCGACTACGCCCGTCGTTTGGCCGCGTTGAAAGACGAGTTGGCCGGCGAATTGCTGATTGTGATGCGCGTGTATTTCGAAAAGCCGCGTACCACAGTCGGTTGGAAGGGCCTGATTAACGATCCCGACATCGACGGCAGCTGCAATATCAAGAAAGGCTTGCTGTTGGCCCGCCGTACACTGCTTGGCGTATTGGACGCCGGTTTGGCTACGGCCACGGAATTCCTGGAACCAACCAGCCCGCAGTACATTTCCGATGCGGTCAGCTGGGGTGCGATCGGCGCTCGCAACACCGAAAGCCAAGTGCACCGTCAGCTCGCTTCGGGCATGTCGATGCCGATTGGCTTCAAGAACGCCACCGATGGTTCCATCAAAGCGCCGACCGATTCATGTTTTGCTTCGGCTCAACAGCACACGTTCTTCGGTGTCGATCACATGGGTCGCGCGGCCGTGGTCAAAACGCTCGGCAACCCCGACTGCCATGTGGTGTTGCGTGGTTCGAGCAGCGGCCCGAACTATGACTCCGAATCCGTGGCGAACGCCATGAAGCTGATCCGTGAGGAAATGCCAGCTGAATCCGCGGCCGCGCACGGCCTGATCGTGGACTGTTCGCATGGCAATTCCGGCAAAGACGAGCATCGTCAGGCCGAAGTGGTGCGCAATATCGCAAGTCGCATCGCCGACGGTGAAGAAGGCATCGCCGGCATCATGATGGAAAGCTTCATCGAAGGTGGCAGCCAAAAACCGGCGCCGCTTGCCGAACTGACTTACGGTCAATCCATCACCGACAAATGCTTGAGCTGGCAGACCACGGAACAGCTGCTGCGCGAACTTGCGCAAGCCGTGGGCAAGCGCCGCTGGAAGTGAGCGAAGCAAAAATAAGCGAAATCGAGCGAAAAGCGTGAAGCAATCGAAAGGAACGGACGTATGAGCACAATCGCCATCATCGGCGCCATGGACGAGGAAGTTGCCAATATCGCATCCGCATTGAGCGACATCACCGTAACGGAGGAAGCCGGCGTCAGTGTGACGCGCGGCGCCATCGAAACCAACAAGGGCACGCGCGTCAACGTTGCGGCAACGGTTGGCGGCATGGGCACCGTCAATATCGCCGCCACTACGCAGCATCTCATCGACGCAGACCAGCCTGACGCCGTGATCTTCTCCGGCATTGCAGGCAATCTCAACACGCATTTGCACATCAACGACGTGGTGCTTGGTGGTACGCTGCGCTACCTCGACACTGACATGCGTCTCGTCGGCCAATGGAAGCCAGGCACTGCGGATCAGCCGGTGGAGGAATTCCACTCCGACGGCCGTCTGATTGAAGTCGCCGATAAAGTGCTGACCGATCTGAATGTGCATCACATTACCGGCATCATCGCCACCGGCAACTATTTCGTGGATGATCCGAAGAAAGTGGAGCTGGTGATTCGCGAAACCGGTGCGGACGCGGTTGAAATGGAAGGCGCTGCAGTGGCGCATGTCGCGGCACGCAATGACCTGCCCGTGCTGGTCATTCGCGCGTTGAGCGACAATGCCGACACGGATTACGTGGAATTCAAGGAATTCGACATTTCAGAATATGCCGACACTGCGGCGAAAATCGCAGTGAACATCGTCAAGCGCATGTAGTCGCAACACGGCCCGTCCAGCGCGTCGACTGCTGGACGGGCCGTCTCATATTTCGATATGGCGAATCTCATGAAAGTGAACTGCAGGGAAACTTCCGATGGCGTAAGGGAATCACGTACGGAAATCGCTTTTCGGAACCGCTACTGTTGAAGAAGAATGACGGATTATCGGAAGGTTAACGTATGACGCTGGAGCACGTGGCGATGGCGATTGTGGTTGTCGCCGTCGCTGTGGTCGCCTTTCTGCTGGGGCGTGCCCGGGGCGTGCAGCTCAGGGAGGATGAGATCGATCCGAACGATCCAAGCCTGTTCGGCGCGCAGAAAAACATGTCGCTGTTCGGTCCGCGTGTGCCTGTGCAGTCCACGGAACGTCAGCTTATTGCCGTCATGCCGGAGGCGTTGATCGTCGTCGATTCGCTGGCATCGGTCAAATATGTGTCCCCGGGCGCGCAATGTTTCGGCATTGTTGAAGACCGTGCGGTGACGCTTGCCGAAATCCGCGATATTCTGCGATTGGTGTCGACCGACAGCGTGGTGCGTGAGCGTGAATTGTCGATTCCGTTGGATCGCGCCGCCCGTGCGGCCGCGAAGAACACCGACGGCAAGGGCATTGAGGCAGGCAAGTTCCGTCCTTCCGACACGCTGTATCTGCATGTGCGCGTCGGTCAGATTTCCGATGATCTGTTTGCGATTTTCATTTCCGACATGAGCGAGCAGCGTCGTTTCGAAATCATGCGTCGTGATTTCGTGACGAACGTTTCGCATGAATTGAAAACCCCGGCAGGTGCGATTTCCCTGCTTGCCGAAACGATTGGCGATGCTGCAGATGATCCCGATATGGTGAAGTATTTCGCTGGTCGTGTGTCCAAGGAATCCGAACGATTGACGGAATTGGTACATCGCTTGATCGACTTGCAGAAGGCGCAAAGCGCGGCTGCGGTGCTGAATGCGGAACGGCTTTCCGTGCTTGCGTTGGTACGCGAGGCGATCGTCGAAAACCAAGTGAAGGCCGAATCGAAGCATATCAATCTGGTGCTTTCGTTGAATGGCAAGCAGAAGCTGGTGCACGTCGAGGGTGCCGTAAACGCTGTCGATGAGGATGATGTGTTCATCAACGCCGACCATGAAACCATCAAAACCGCGGTGAAGAATCTGGTGGAGAACGCCGTCAACTATTCTCCGGACCACACTACCGTCGCGGTCGGTGTCGGCAGTGGCGATGGCAAGGTCGCAATTCGTGTCGTCGATCAGGGCATCGGCATTCCGGAATCCTCGCTGGACCGTATTTTCGAGCGATTCTACCGTGTCGATCCCGCGCGCTCCCGCGAAACAGGGGGTACAGGATTGGGTTTGGCCATCACCAAACATTGCGTGCAGGATTGCGGAGGCACTATCGCCGTGTGGTCGCGTGAGGGTGAAGGTTCGACCTTCACCATCACTTTGCCCCAGGCACAATCGGAGCAAGACGAGAAATCTGCGAAATCTGAAACCGCGGAAATTAGTGAATCAGAGCAGCTTCCAATCGAATAATTCAAGAAAAACGAATAATTCAAGAAAATAACCAAATCAGTCAACGTTCCAATCAACAAGAGCACACAGAGGAGAAGCATTGATGACGCGCATTCTGATCGTCGAGGACGAGGAATCGTATCGAGAGCCGCTGGTTTACCAGCTCACCCGCGAAGGGTACGACGTGTCCGCCGCGGCCACCGGTGAGGAAGGACTGGAACTTTTCACCAAAGGCGGCATCGATCTGGTGCTGCTCGATCTGATGCTGCCCGGGCTCGACGGCACCGCGCTATGCCGCAGAATTCGTGAACAAAGCCGTGTGCCGATCATCATGCTCACCGCGAAAAGCGCGGAAATCGACAAGGTGGTCGGTTTGGAAATCGGCGCGGACGACTACATCACCAAGCCGTATTCGTTCCGCGAGCTGCTGGCGCGGGTGCGTGCGGTGCTGCGACGTAACCAGATGGTGGCCGACGCGACGGAAACCTCCGATGGCGATATTCCGCTGATCTGCGGCGACATTTCCATGAAGATCGGCCAGCATGAGGTGATGGTGCGCGGAGAGAACGTGTTCTTCCCGCTGAAGGAATTCGAGCTTCTCGAATATCTCATGCAGAACAAGGGACGTGTGATGACCCGCCACCAGCTGATCGACCGCATTTGGGGGTCCGATTACGTTGGCGATACCAAGACGTTGGATGTGCACGTCAAGCGTGTCCGCTCCAAAATCGAGGAGGATCCGGCGCATCCGAAATATCTGACCACCGTGCGTGGTTTGGGCTACAAAATCGACGTTCCTGCGGAATAAAGCGAAAATATCGCGATGGCTGAAAATATATATTATAAAATGCTGCGATTCCAGTAATCATCGCAAGTTGCCGAAGTGTTGATTATCGATTAATAACTGAATGTAAAACCGTTGCATCGCAGTGGTCGCCGAAGATCGGTGAATGGAAATGACGAAAACGTCCGAAGTGTCGTAGAGTGTTCATCTTCCGTTCACCGATTTTGGTTATGCAGGCCCCAAACCACCAATAGGCTTGACATTGTCATGAAGAACGATGGCGACAACAGAACATGAAATATCAGAAACATGCGCCATCAGAAGGTTGACAGAGGGAAAAGAATAATGCGTAATTCCATTCTCGTACGTTCCATTGCAGCTGTGTCCGGCATTGTGATGCTGGCTTCCGTCGCGGCTTGCGGCGACAACACTGCTTCCACCACTGATTCTTCAGCCAGTACCAACACCAAGACCACCGAGACCGTGTCCGGCAACTTCTCCGGCGCTGGAGCTTCCTCCCAGCAGGCTGCTGTGGAAGCTTGGATCGCCGGCTTCCAGGGCACCAACCCGGATGCCAAGGTCGCTTACAACCCGTCTGGTTCCGGCGCTGGCGTTTCCACCTTCCTGACCGGCGCCACCGCATGGGCCGGCTCCGATGCCTCCCTGTCCGATGACGAGGTCGAGCAGTCCAAGAGCGTATGCGCTTCCGGCAACGCCTTCGACATCCCGGTCTACATCTCCCCGATCGCAGTGGTCTTCAACCTCAACGGCATCTCCGGCAAGGGCAAGACCCTGAACATGGACGCCGACACCATCGCCAAGATCTTCGACGGCAAGATCACCAAGTGGAACGATGACGCCATCAAGCAGCAGAACCCGAAGGTTGACCTGCCTGATCTCGACATCACCGTGGTGCACCGCTCCGACAAGTCCGGCACCACCAAGAACTTCCTGAGCTACGTCAAGGATGCCGCTGGCGACGCTTGGAGCTATGAGCCTGGCGAGAACTGGCCGAACGAGGTTGGTCAGGGCGCCAAGGGCACCTCCGGCGTGATCTCCACCGTGCAGCAGGCTGACGGCACCATCGGCTACGCCGACGCTTCCCAGGCTGGCGAGCTCGGCACCGTTGCAGTGAAGATCGGCAACGATTACGTGCCGTTCTCCGCTGAAGCCGCCGCCAAGGTCGTGGACGCCTCCCCGCTCGACGAATCCGCCACCGGCGACAACCGTGTAGTCGTCAAGCTCGACCACAACACCACCGAGGCCGGCGCCTACCCAATCGTGCTTGTCTCCTACGACATCGCCTGCCCGGCATACAAGGATGCCAACACCGCCAAGTTCGTCAAGTCCTGGCTCACCTACGTGGTCAGCGACGAAGGCCAGAAGACCGCTGCTTCCGCAGCAGGCTCCGCCCCGCTGTCCGACACCATGCGCCAGAAGGTCCTCAAGTCCATCGACGCCATCGAAACCAAGTGAGCTTTGATACAGTAAGCGATAAGCTCTCGGTGAACGGCAACTGACCGTCTGTTTCAGGCCGCAGCCGCAACATGAAAGCGGGTGCGGCCTGAAACGGTACCTGTAGATGAAACGGAAATCGTAACCATCGAACGTCATCATCGCCAGTCATCGAACGTCATCGTAGACCTGTTCAAGCAATCGCAAGTTAAGGAGAACCCGTGAGTTCGCAAAGCAAAACGGCACAGCAGCCGGTAAGCGGCAAAAACGCGGACAAGGTGTTCAAGGGCGTGGCCTACGCCTGCGGCATCCTGATCCTCGTGGTGCTTGCCGCCGTCGCGCTGTTCCTGCTGTTCCGCGCATGGCCGTTGATCGGCGGCGATCAGCAGGCCAATAGCGAAACCATCAGCAACTTCACCGGCGGCAAGGCCTCCAGCTTCTGGAGCTACGTCGGACCGTTGCTGTTCGGCACCGTGCTGATCTCCGCGCTGGCACTGTTGATTTCCTTCTTCGTGTCGGTCGGCATCGCACTGTTCATCTCGCACTACGCGCCGAAGAAGCTCGCCACCGCCTTGAGCTATGTGGTCGATCTGCTTGCCGCAATCCCGTCCGTTATCTACGGTCTGTGGGGCGGCTTGGTGCTGGTGCCCGCCATCTACCCGTTCTGGAATTGGGTGGCCAAGTATCTTGGCTGGATTCCGCTGTTCGCAGGTCCTGCCGCCAATCCTTCCCGTACCGTCGCCACCGTGGCCGTGGTGCTCGCAGTCATGATTCTGCCGATCATCACCTCCATGTCTCGCGATATCTTCCTGCAGACCCCGCGCCTTCAGGAAGAGGCCGCGCTCGCATTGGGTGCCACTCGTTGGGAAATGGTCAAGCTCGCGGTGCTGCCGTTCGGCAAGTCTGGTGTGGTGTCCGCTTCGATGTTGGGCTTGGGCCGTGCTCTTGGCGAAACTATGGCCGTGCTCATGATCCTGTCTCCGGGCCTCAACTACTCCATCAAGCTGCTGCAGGCCTCGCAGAACCAGACGATCGCAGCCAACATCGCCGCGCAGTATCCGGAAGCCAACAATCTCGGCGTGTCCGTGCTGATCGGCACCGGCCTGGTGCTGTTCCTCATTACTTTCGTGGTGAATTTCATCGCCCGTAAGCTTACCGAGAAAGCGAGTGTGTGATGACCGCAGTGAATGACAACGCTTCTCCGATGGACGGTGCCCCCGTCATCGATTTCGACAAGTTCAAGCCGACCCGTTCCTTTACCGCTGCACGTAAGCGTAAGGATCTCGCGATGCGCGTGCTGATCGCGCTTGCGTTCATTGTGGCGCTGATTCCGCTGTTCTCGGTGCTGATCACCACCATAATCAACGGTGTCAAGAGGCTGAATCTCAACTTCCTGAGCTATAACATGACCGGCGTGGTCGGCGGCAATCCGACACCGTCCGGTGGTTACGGCGGTATTCAGCACGCCATCATCGGTACGTTGGAAATCACGTTCGGTGCTATGGTCATTTCCATTCCGATCGGTCTGATGTGCGCCGTGTACCTGGTTGAATATTCCAACCGTGGCAAGTTGGCTCGCGTCATCACACTGCTGGTCGACGTGATGAGCGGTATTCCGTCCATCGTCGCCGGTTTGTTCGCGTTCTCGATGTTCGTGATTCTGATTGGACCTGGCACCATCAACGGTTTCGAAGGTTCCGTGGCATTGTCGTTGCTGATGCTGCCGACCGTGGTCAAGTCTTCCGAGGAAATGCTGAAGATCGTACCTCACGATTTGCGTGAAGCGTCGTACGCTTTGGGTGTTACCAAGCAGCGCACGATTACGAAGATCGTGTTGCGTACCGCTTTGCCGGGCATTGTTTCGGGTGCGATTCTCGCCGTCGCCCGTGTGATTGGTGAGACCGCTCCGTTGCTGATGACCGCAGGCTATATCGCTTCCACGAATGTCAACCTCTTCTCCGGCCAGATGACCACCCTTCCGGTGTACGTCTACCAGGAGTACTCCAAGCTCAACGCGAACTGCCCGGCTTCGGCCGACGCTTCTTGCGTGACCACCATCCCGATGGAACGCGCATGGGCTGCGGCTCTCGTGCTGATCCTCATCGTGCTTATCCTCAACCTTATCGGTCGACTCGTGGCGAAGATCTTCGCAGTCAAGTCGGAACGATGAGCGGTAGTCTTACATACAGAAACAACATATAAGGAACCAAAATGGGACAACGTATTGATGTCAATCATCTGAACATCTACTACGGCGACTTCCTGGCCGTTGAAGATGTGAACATCAACATCGAAGCCAACAAGGTCACCGCTTTCATCGGACCTTCCGGCTGTGGCAAGTCCACGGTGCTGCGCACGCTCGACCGTATGCACGAGATCATTCCGGGCGCCCACTGCGAAGGCGAGGTGCTGCTGGAAGGCAAGAACCTGTACGACAAGGACATCGACCCGGTTGCCGTGCGCCGCGATGTCGGCATGGTGTTCCAGCGCGCGAACCCGTTCCCGACCATGTCCATCCGCGAGAACGTGCTCGCCGGCGTGAAGCTCAACAACCGTAAGATTTCGAAGTCCGATGCGGACGATCTGGTCGAGTGGGCTCTGCGTGGCGCCAACCTGTGGAACGAGGTCAAGGATCGTCTTGATAATCCGGGCATCGGCCTTTCCGGTGGCCAGCAGCAGCGTCTGTGCATCGCCCGCGCCGTGGCCGTGCACCCGCAGGTGCTGCTGATGGACGAGCCGTGCTCCGCTCTTGACCCGATTTCGACGCTGGCTGTCGAGGATCTGATCAACGAGCTGAAGAACGACTACACCATCGTGATCGTGACGCACAACATGCAGCAGGCTGCTCGTATTGCCGATTACACCGCCTTCTTCAACCTGAAAGCCGTCGGCCAGCCGGGTCACCTCGAGTATTTCACCGACACGACCACCATGTTCAATAACCCCCAGAACGAAGAAGCCGAGCGTTACGTATCGGGACGCTTTGGCTGATCGGCAAAGCCGATCTGCCAAAGCGTAGCGTCGGTCCAGTGGACCGACGCAAGCGAGCTTTAGCGAGCCAGCGGATTGTGCTTCGCTTTGCGAAGCTCCTTAATTGCACGCGGCTGATCGGCAAAGCCGATCTGCCAAAGCGTAGCGTCGGTCCGGTGCGACGCCGTTAAGCAAACAGTCCGGTGGGCTGTTTGTAGGCGGCGCCGAGGTGCGACAGCATCGAGGCAGGGAATAGTGCCTTGCCTTGGTAGGCGACGCCGTTAAGCAAACAGTCCAGTGGGCTGTTTGTAGGCGGCGCCGAGGTGCGACAGCATCGAGGCAGGAAATAGTGCCTTGCCTTGGCAGGGCTCCTTTTCCTGCGAGCTTGCACGCTTTGGCTGATCGGCAGATCATCTCTTACTCCCGCTTGCGGGGAATTGTCGTACGAATGTGCGGTCGAAAGCGGTTACTTCGCTAACCATTTCGATTCCGTTCGTGGCGGCCGTTCCCTGAGCGGGAGTTTTTGTATGTGATGCTTGATCACGACACGCCCTATTGATAATGATTCTCAATTTAGGTTATGATGGCGTTGTATCACGTTAGGGAGGATCTATCATGCACCGTATTGCGAGAATTGCGATTGCCGCACTTGCTTCTGTAGGAATGCTTGCGTCGGTTGCTGCGTGCGGAAGAGGCCAATTAACATCCGAAAAAAACGGAACCATCGAAGTGGTCGCTTCCGTGAATCAGTGGGGTACCGTGGCGAAAACCTTGGGCGGTGGCAACGTCAACGTAACCAGCATCATCAATTCCACCAATGTGGATGCGCATGATTACGAGCCAACGACGTCGGATATCGCCAAACTGCAGAAAGCGCAAGTCATCATCGTCAATGGAGCCGGCTACGACGCATGGGCGGTCAAAGCGGCGCAATCCGCCAACGCAACCATCGTCAATGCCGCTGCAGTCGGCGGGGTGAATGACGGCGAAAATCCGCATGTTTGGTTCTCCGCCGATGTGCGCAAGGCAGTGGCACAGGCGATCACCGAAGCGTACGAACAGGCCGACGCCGCGAAAAAGAGTGATTTCGACAAGCTGCACGATCAGTGGAAATCTGAAGAAAACAACGTCGAAAGCAAAATCGCCGAAGTGAAACAGAAATCGGATGGATTGGCGTACGCGGCAACGGAATCCGTGGCAAGCTATCTGGCGGAAGACATGGGTTTGACCGACGCAACGCCAAGCGGGTACGCGCGAGCCACAGCGAACGAAAGCGAGCCGACGCCAACGGATATCAGGCAGTTCGCCGACGCATTGAAATCAGGTGAAATCAAACTGTTGATCGTCAATACGCAGGAGGAAAGCGAGCTGACGGGCAAAATCACGAATGCCGCGAAATCCGCAAACGTGCCCATGGTTGAACTGACCGAGCAAATGCCGGAACAATACGATTCCTTGACGGCCTGGATGGAAAGTCTGGTTGACGCCTTCTCGCAAGCCATCGCGTAAGTCAGTTCAATAAAAAGTAATACAACAAACAAGCGATACAACAATAGGGGCGACTCCGCAGTGAGAGCGGAATCGCCCCTATTTCATTTGCCGAATTTAAATTTATTTACTGAACCAGTAATTTCGGCTGGTGGTCAGGTTGAACCTGACGTTCAGAACTACAGGATCGCGGTGATGACGAAGTCCAGAATGAACAGCAGAGACACGATCCAGATCACCGGATGCACTTCCTTGGCCTTGCCCTTGCAGGTCTTGATCAGGCAGTAGGTGATGAAGCCGCCGGCGATGCCGTAGGAGATGGAGTAGCTGAACGCCATGAACACGGAGGCGAAGAACGCCGGGACGGCCTCGGAGATATCGCTCCAGTCGATTTCCTTCAGCGAGGATGCCATCATGCAACCCACCACCACGAGCACGCCTGCGGTTGCGGCGGATGGAATGGCGGAGATGACCGGGGAGAGGAAGGCCGACAGGGCGAAGCAGATGGCCACGATCACGGAGGTCAGGCCGGTGCGGCCGCCGGCTGCGATACCTGCGGAGGATTCCACATACGTGGTGGTATTGGAGGTGCCGCAGATGGCGCCGATGGAAGTTGCGATCGAATCGGCGAACAGCGCCTTGTCCATCTTGGAGGAGAAGCCGGAACCATTTTCGAGGGCTTCCTCGTCTTCCGCGGAGAAGATGCCGGTGCGGCGGCCGGTGCCGATGAACGTGCCGATGGTGTCGAAGGTGTCAGACATGGAGAATGCGAAGATCGTCAGCAGAATGATCGGCAGCTTCGACACGTCGGAGAACAGAGCGGGGAAGCCCTCGGCGCTGAAGATCGCACCAAAAGTCTGCGGCAGCTGGGCGAAGGTGTCGCCGATGGAGATGGAGTTGGCCATGGTGGTCTGACCCATCGGAATGCCGACGATGGCGGTGACCGCGATGGCGATCAGCATGCCGCCGCGCACCTTGAGCACGGTGAGAATGATGGCGAGGAACAAGCCGATGATGAACAGCCAGATGGTCGGATTGTTCATGACAGCAAGGCCCGGGGTCGCCTGCACGGTGTCGCCGTTCTTGGCATCGGCCTTGGTGGTGAAGGTGAAGAAGCCGACGTTCAGGAAGCCGACATAGGCCACGAACAGGCCGATGCCGCCGCCGATGGCGTTCTGCAGCACTTCCGGAATGGCCTGGATGATGATCTTACGAATCTTGGTGACGGTGATCAGAATGTTGATCAGGCCGCACAGGAACACCATGCACAGGGTCTGCTGCCAGGTGAAGCCGAGACCGAAGCAAACGGTGTAGGTGAAGAACGCGTTGAGGCCCATGCCGGCGGCCTGAGCGTACGGAACGTTGGCGAACAGGCCCATGACGAGCGTGCCCGCAATGGCTGCGATGATGGTTGCGAGGAACACGCCACCCCACGGCATACCGGTCTGCGACAGGATCTGCGGGTTGACGATGATGATATATGACATTGCGAAGAACGTGGTCAGACCGGCCATGACCTCAGTGGACACGGTGGTGCCGTTCTCCTTCAGATGGAAGAATTTTTCCATTTTCTCTATCTCTATCTCTTGGGTTGGTAGGAACGTTCCGGCTGGTGCGCGGCGCGTTCCGGCGAGAATTGCGACTCGCCTCATGGAATCGTGGGATTCCAAACAAGGCCTAACCGTAACACCTGAGTAAGTCATGAGGATTCGTGAAGTGCGACACGCCCGAATGATCGTAAGTCCAAGCATGGCCGTAGGTTATTCATCTGTAAACCACAGACCGTTGGTTGGGGCGCATAAGCGCTCACGAAGTTTGGTTCGCCAAGCCAACGCAGGTTGAAGAACATACGCCCACCAAGGGCTTTCCGCTTAGCGGTCGAATGTTGCTCTGCCTGCGTGCAGGGCTTTTTTATTGCCCGGCGAAACGTTCCTGCTTCACAGTCAATGGTTGACTAAGGAAGGAACGCCATGAAGAGGCCCGAAAAGGAAGCGGTGGTCGCCCAGCTTACGGATAAGTTCCGTGAAGCTGACGCTATCTACCTGACCGAGTACCGCGGGCTTACCGTTCCGCAGATCTCTGAACTGCGCGAAAAGCTAGGCCGCGATACTTCCTACACTGTGGCTAAGAACACGCTGGTCCGCATCGCAGCCAAGGAAGCTGGCATCGAAGGTCTCGATGAGATCCTCGCCGGCCCGACCGCTGTAACCTTCGTGAAGGGTGACTTCATCGAAGCTGCGAAGACCCTGCGTGACTTCGCCAAGACCAATAAGGCACTGATCATCAAGGGCGGCTTTGCTGATGGCACCGTCTACGATGCTGAAGGCGCCAAGAAGCTGGCAGACCTCAAGTCTCGCCCGCAGCTGCTCGCCGAGTTCGCCGGCGACATCAAGGCTACGATGTCCAAGGCCGCGTACCTGTTCAACGCTCTGCCGACCAAGGCTGTGCGTACGATCGATGCGCTCCGCGAGAAGCAGGAAAAGGCCGCCTGATTTCATTGCGGTTAGCCGCGTGAATGATAGTGACCATAAAAGAAAAAAATAATTGTTTTAGGTGGCGGTCACCTCTTCAATCAAACCGTCGCCAAGAATGAAAGGAAGCCATTATGGCTAAGTACACCAACGATGAGCTGCTCGAAGCTTTCGGTGAGATGACCCTGGTTGAGCTCTCCGAGTTCGTCAAGGCTTTCGAAGAGAAGTTCGACGTCGAGGCTGCCGCTCCGGCTGCTGTCGCCGTTGCCGCTCCGGGCGCTGCTGCTCCGGCTGAGGAAGAGAAGGACGAGTTCGACGTCATCCTCTCCGCCGTTGGCGACAAGAAGATCCAGGTCATCAAGGCCGTCCGCGCTATCACCTCCCTGGGTCTGGCTGAGGCCAAGGCTCTGGTCGACGGCGCTCCGAAGGCTGTCCTGGAGAAGGCCAAGAAGGAAGACGCTGAGAAGGCTAAGTCCCAGCTCGAAGAAGCCGGCGCTACCGTCGAGCTCAAGTGATTCGCGCGGCTTGAAGCCGCATATCACGATTTTGAGTAGAAACCCCGTTCGCCACAAGGCGGCGGGGTTTCCGCATATTCACGGGATTTTCTTTCGCTGACAATCCAATAAAACCCGATTTGAGCGTGAACGCTTCCATATCGTGCCATACAATGGGGGAAATAGGCGAAAGTTGTCAATTAATCGCGTCATAATCCCGAAATACGTGGCAAGGCATGACACAATGGCAAAGAGTGTTGTGTGTGAAAGGAAGGCCGACAACGGTGAGCGAAGATCAACGAACGGCGCAGCAGTGGACCGTCAAGGTTGATGGAACCGAACTCAAGAAGCTGGGCAGCGGCGAAAGCGTGGAAATCGGCCGCAAGCCGTTACGCCCTCTGGTGGATGATGGATTCGCGCGCCTCGACATTATGGATGCAAACAAATCCATGTCGAAACGGCATGCCATTTTTTCAGTCGATGCGCAGGGCAATGCTTCCGTGCGCGATCTCAAGTCGACCAATGGTTCGTTCGTGGTGGCCGATAATGGTCAATTGATGCGTCTGCCGGCGGATGAAGATTTCAGACTGCCGTTCGCGCCGATGACGCTGCAGTTCGGCGACGTGCGCGTCACCTTCGAGCACGGCAGCGAGCACGCC
Organism: Bifidobacterium hominis; assembly: GCF_040095915.1. Taxonomy (NCBI): domain Bacteria; kingdom Bacillati; phylum Actinomycetota; class Actinomycetes; order Bifidobacteriales; family Bifidobacteriaceae; genus Bifidobacterium; species Bifidobacterium hominis. The sequence goes on from NZ_JBBMFR010000001.1 coordinate 135,308, forward strand.
GTTCCCGAAACCGAAAACAATGCGTCCGCTCCGGTCTCCAACCTGTTCTCCTACGCGGTGTCCGACGAGGTGCCGCAGGAGCCTGATGCGGCGGATATGTCAGTCGATGATATTCTCAACCTGCGTGCCGGCGAGCCGACCGCATTGTTCAACGCGCGTAATGTTGCCAATCGCGTCAATTTCATGCAACGTGCCGAGCATCAGTCTTTTGCTCCCGTACGTTCCAACGAGCCAGATTATGGAGATCTGCCATCCGTTTCGCTGGTGCAGCATAACGTGGTCGCAGACAATACTCCGCGCGACCTGTTCGCGGATGCCGTGGCGGAACAGCATGCCGCGGAAGAGGCCGCCAAGAAGAACGCTGCGGAAAACGAAAATGAAGCGAATCAGCCGGAATTCGTGCAGGAAACCGCATTGCCGACTCGAACCGCAACAGGCAACGAAACCAAGCATGACACGATTCCCGTGAGCAAGCTGTTCAGCGCGCGTCCAAGCAAGCCGATTATCGTGGCGTTGCCGGCTGAAGAAAACAATATGCCGGAACATATGCCGGAACAACAGACGGAGACATCGCGCGAGCAGTCCAACGACGAAATAGTGGAACAGGCTGCCACGGTTGCGCAACAGACAAACGAAACTCCAAGCCAGGAGGAAACAGCGCCGCAGCAGGCCGATGATGAGCGTTTCAGACCACATGCTGCACAATCGCAGGTTGCGGATGAACCGTCGCCGGACGAAACCAGCGTGTTCAAGCCCACTTTCGAACCCGGATCAGTGTTCGACCGTGTTTCCAAGGGCGAGCTCGCCAAGCAGGAGCAGACCATCGAAGTTGACGGGATGACTTCGGACGATGCCAAGCGCACCGACGATTTCACCGTGCAGTTCGAGATGGCGCGTCATCCGGAACTGCTGCCATTCCTTGCCATGAACCCGTCGCTGTATGACGATCTGTATGCATGGCTGGGCGCATTGGGTAATACAGACATCGACGCGGCCCTGTCACATAATCCGGGGTATGCGGAATACCGTAAAGCGGTAGGGAAGTGAGCCAACACATGAGCGAAAGCAATGAGAACGTCACTGAGCTGGATCGTATTCGTGGGTGGCGTGAGAAGTACCGTCTTGGCCTATCGCCGTCGCCGCTTGAGGATGTGACGCAGCTGAGCGCCCAGCTTGATATGACGCACGCGCACCCGTCCGGCATCGCACAGCTGTTCGCCAGCGGGCATGTTCAGCTCAATTCCTTGTTCCGTGACAACGGCATGTTGCGCGCCGCTGGTCGTCGCGTGGAACGTGTGCTTGACGACCGTGAGGCGAAAAGCCGCGTCAGCGGCGTGGGTGAATTGTCTTTGGTAGTCGGCGTGGCCATCTGGAAGGGCAATCAGATGCCGGTGCTCATGTACCCGGTCGAAGTGCGCAAAGAGGGCCGCAATATCGAAAACGGCACGGTGATCGCATTCACAGGGCGTGTGCGTCTGAACGCGGCTTTCGCGGCCGTGCTGCGTGAGAACAACGTCGTATTGGATGAGGCCAAGCTGTTTGACGGTTCGAACTATGAGAGCGGCACGCCAGAGACGTCCGCGGTGTTCGCGGCCATTACGGATCGTGCGGCCAACGCGTTCCCCGATTTCGAGATTGAACGGCACATTATTCTCGGGTGCTTTATGGATCCGGCGTCGCAGATGCTGGTGGAAAGCCAGAAGATCATCGATCAGTTGGCTCAAGGCCCGACCGGCAATACCGCTTTGGACGCTTTGGCTGGAGACAGGGCCGCCGCGGAAGCATTGGAGGGGGCTGAGATTCCGGAATACAGTCCGTTCGATGCCGATCCGCATGGCGAGTATGAGGTCGGCGATATCGACAATACCGTCCGATACGCTTCGCAGCTTGCGTCCGCGGGCCATTCGCTGTTTGTGGATAGCCCGATTGCCAACAATACCGCCGAGCAGGCTGCCGCGATCGCGTCCCGTTGCGTGATGAACGGACGTTCCGTGCTTTATGTGCCGTGCGTGACCGATCAGAAACGTCGATTTGTGCAGTCCGTTGCCGCGAATGAGATGAGCGGACAGTTGTTGGATATCGCCGATGATGGTGCCAATGCGGCGATTGATCGTCAGTTGATTGCCGCGGTCGGCTTCCAATCGGGTGTTGCTTCGTCCCGTTTTGATCAGATTGCCGATGAATTGGTTGGTGTGCGCTCCCGTTTGACCCGTTATCTGGGTGATCTTCACGGCGTGAGCCCGGAGTGGGGCGTATCCGCCTACCAGACGATTCAGAATCTCGCGCAGATCGCGGCGCTACCCACCCATCCGACCACGCACGTGCGTTTGAGCAAGCAGACCGCGCATTCCATTGCAGACAAGATCGAGGATTGGGCTGCGAAACTGCAGCGTGCGGGTGAACTTGGAGAATACACCATCACGGAGAACGATACCGCATGGTACAAGGCTTCGCTGTATTCCGAAGAGGAAGCGGTGAGCGCATACCAGCGTGTGGTCGAACTGTTGCGCAAGGTGCTGCCCGCCACCCGTGAGCAGGTGGCCAGCACGGTGCAGACCTGCGGATTCCCGATTCCAACGACCGCGCAGGAGTGGGGCCGTCAGGTCATGGTGCTGAAGAACCTGCGACGAGTGCTTGACGTATTTCAGCCGGAAATCTTCGAACGTGACATCGCATCCATGATCGAGGCGACCAAGCCGAAGGCCGAACGCAAGGCCGAAGGCAGTTCCATGGGATTCTGGGAGCGTCGCCGCCACATCAAGGAAGCCAAGGGCATGCTGCGCGTCGGCGCACAGGTGGAGAACCTGCACGAGGCGTTGCTTGTGGTATCCAAGCAGGCCGATCAGTGGCATATGTTCGTGCCTCATGGCGGTTGGCCAGTACTGCCCGCCAAGCTGGACGATATCATCGAAACGCAAGAGAATCTCAATCGTGACATGACCGCGTTGAATGCGGTGCTTGCCACAACCCCGCAGGGAGGCAATCTCGAAACCGTTGATTTCAACCAGGTCGAAGAGCGTTTGAAGGCCCTGTATGACGACAAGCAGGCGCTCGACAATCTGCCGGAGCGCGCTCGCTTGGAACGTGACTTCCACTCGGTCGGTCTTGACGAGCTGGTTGAGGATCTGAACAATCGTGGTATTCCCAACGATGCCGTTGCAGGAGAGCTGCAGTTGGCATGGTGGACCACGGCGTTCGAGGATATTGTGAAATCCTCCGCCATCATCTCCAACCAAGATGGTTCGGCATTGCAGAGCGCTGCGGAACGCTTTGCCCAAGTCGACGTGGAGCACGTGCGTTCGGTCGGGCCGATGGTGGCGCAGGAATCCATGCGTCGCCTATGCGACATGCTGTTCTCGCGTACGCAGGAAGCCAATCTGCTGCATACCATGCTTGCCGGCTCCCGTAATGTTTCGTTGAATCGCCTGCACAAGGAGCATCCGCAGATTCTCGCAGCGGCGAAACCGATTCTTGTTGCGACGCCCGCCACGCTAGCGGCGATTACCGATCCGGCGCCGTTGGCTGACGTCGTCATCATCGATGCGGCCTCGCATATCCAGTCCATCGAATTGCTGAGCATCATTAGCCGTGCCAAGCAGGTGGTGGTGATCGCACATCGTGAAACGGTCACATCCGATGGTCTGAAGCGTCTTATTGCGCTGCTGCCGAGCGTGAAAATCGCCAATCGTCCTGTTCGACGCGCTCCGAAACTCAATGCGTTCCTGGAATCGGAAGGCTACGGTTCCGTACCTTTCGACGTGGCAAAAGAAGGCGCACAAGGCGAGATCGCCTACCATTTCGTGGCTGACGCCAACGGTGTGCCGGTCATCACTTCGGGGTTGGTGGAAAGCAGCCAGCAGGAGATCGACGAGGTGATCAGGCTGATCACCAAGCGTGCCGCCGGTTTTACCATTGTGCCCGCATCATACATGCTTACAGTGGTGACGCTTACGCATACGTTCCGCACCCGACTGGGGGCAGAGCTCAAGGCCATCGCCAACAAGAACAAGGCCATGGGCATGTTCCTTCGCCATGTGCGCATCGTGGACATTTCCGACGTGGCCGGTGCGCATGCCACTGACGCGATTCTTGCGATGTGCTATGCGAAAACCTCCCATGGGCGACTGCTGCAGCAGTTCGGAGCGTTGGAATCCGAAGGCGGGCGAGGCATGTTGTTGGACGCATTGGCCGTGCCGGACCGCCATCTTGACATCGTGTCCGCGTTCTCGTCGTCCGACATGGACGACGAACGTCTGCACCAGGCCGGTCCGAAGATGCTGAAGACCGTGCTTCGTTGGGCGGAGCAGCTTGATGACAGCGTGGTGCGTCCCGCCGTCAAGATGACCGGCTCGAACGTGCTTCTCAACGATCTTGCCGATCGCATTCGAGCCCGTGGACTGAATGTGGCCGTCGATTATGGTTTCGACAATGGATCCAAGCTGCCGCTAGTGGTCGGTCTGAACGACAAGCCGTTCGCGTTGGCGGTGCTCACCGACGACGCGCAATTCATGGGATTGCAGTCCACCAGGGAACGTCACCGCGTGCTTTTGCAGAACATCGAATCGCTTGGCTGGTCCGTTATGACCGTGTGGAGCGTCGGCGCGTTCGTGAATCCAGACAAGGAAGTGGACCGCATCGTGGCACGCTTGAGCGACCTGTATCAGGAGGTCAGATGATCGTCCAGATGAGCGTCGACGAGCATTCTCCGCAGGAGTCTTCCCAGGAAACCGACCAGTCTGCCGTTCGCGTGGTGTCCGGCTATTGCGCCACTCGCCGAACGGCACGCAAGCACAAGCGTGTGGTCCGCCAGGGCACGGAGCTGTTCGATGCGGACGGCGTTAAGCTCGAACCGTCCGATGTGCTCACCGAACGTCAGCGCAATGCGGACGACGACAAGCGTATTCTGGGCGAATTGCCGCCGCATTGGGGCGTGTTCTCCGAGCGGGGACACTGACATTCGCCTGGGATTCGCCTCGCTGTCATCACGAACTGACGATGGCGATAATCGCGCTGTATTCTTGGGCCTGCAGAACGGTCGCCGCTTCATGAGGAGGCATGGCAAACACCGCAAGGGTGTTGCCGTCCGCATCGCGCGAGGGTTTTGCGGTCAGGATCGCGCCCGAGCATAGTTCGCGCAATGTCACGGCATCCGTATCCGGTGATGTTTCCGGTGTCGCCTCGCCGAATATCGTGGCGCTGGAAAGCGTCACGATATCGCCAAGCGACAGATTGTCGGCGGAACTCGCCAATCGCACTTCGATCGCCGTGTATCCTTCGGGAACAACGGGAGAGGCACGCGCCATGGTCGACGTGACGATGCCGCCTTCCGCAACGTCCACTTGGGCGATTAGCCCGACGGCATCGTCGCAATCCTGGAAAACGTTACGTAAGGCCTCGTCATACGGAAGATCGCGCAATGCGAGCGAATCCGCGGTAATCACGCTGCCTTTCGCAATGGTCTGCGCGGCGATGACAACCGGTTGCGTGGAAATCGTCAATCGCACGCACTGCAGGGCTGCGAACATGGCAAGTCCGGCACAGACCGCGGCGAGCAGCCGGTGCAATCGCGCGTTCCTTCGTCGCCGATAGGGCGCAGTCCGCGTGCCGTCGGTCGTTCGCCTGCCATCCGTGCCCTGCAGACGTTGCAACAAATCATGGAAAAAGGTCACCATGCATGCATGATGACCTTACGAATAGTTGTTGCGCAAGCCGGATCAAGGGTTGTGGTCGGAGGATGTGAGTTATCCACAGGCTTCGGCATGTCGCCTTGTTTTCCAAGGGGTTGAGCTTGTTTGAATTATGTGATTGAGCTCACTTGGATTTATCGGTGCGGTAGAAACCAGATCCCTTGAATTCGATTGGCGGCGCGGAATACACCTTATGGACCTGTTCCTCGCCACATTCGGGGCAGATGGTGATCGGATCGTCGGTGAACGACTGCTGCTCGGTGAAATCGTAGTTGCAGTTCTTGCAACGGTAATGATAAGTAGGCAAAGTATCCTCGCTTCAACCAGATTCTCAAATTTCTTAACGGGACATATCCTAGTACGCTCCCTGAGACGGCCGCATGAACGTCTTATTCACGAATGGTTTATTGGCGAACCTCCGTGAATCCATTCGGCGTAAGTACTCCGTTGACGGGAATGTCGTGCGCCTCATGCGGCACTGGCTCGTCGGTCGGCTCCCAAGGCCAGCAGACCGCCACCACGCGCGCTCCGATTGCACGGTATTCAAGCGCCCGGTCGTACCATCCTCCGCCGCGCCCCAAACGGAATCCCTCATGATCGACGGCAAAAGCGGGAACGATGATCAGTCCAGCGTCTTTCAACGCTTCGGGCCCACATGCGCTGTTGCTGGGTTCCTGCGGACGATGCGTGTTGATGGAGCCGTCGCTGTTGGTCTGATCGTGCAGATCGTGGATGCTGTCAAGCTCGCTCCAACCAATATCCGTGCCTTTTCCAAGCCGTGGAACGAGTATGCGGCAGTTCGAATCGAAAAGCGTCTGCAGCATCGGTGTCATCGACATTTCGCTGCCCATGGATGCGAATGCGGCCACCGTGGTGAATGAATGGATGAGATTCGCCTGCCGTGCCTGTTCGGCCAGTTTTCTGCCGGCTTCCAGCCGTTCCTCAGGGTTCGTCCGTTTTCTTCTTGCGATTGCGGTCTTGCGCCATTGCCTTTTCAGCTCGCGTTGTGCTAAGGCTTCGTCACGCGTGCCGTCGCCTGCGACATCGGTTTGCATATTCGGGGTCATATCGCATGTTCTACCACGGGATGGTTGCGCGAAAACGAAAATGTTATGCGCATGGCAGAATGAAGGCGTGACGATTTTGCAATCTTTGCGCGGCATGATGCGTTCGGAATCCAATACCATCGATGTTCCGCGTTTCATCCAATCGCATGGGCTTCACGTTCCCATAATTCTGCGGCCGCTGACCTTCGACGACTGCGATGAATGGAACGACGTCCGTTGGCGTAATGACGACTGGCTGAAGCCGTGGGAATCCGGAGACCCGTTGCATGGCGCGTCGATGTCGTTCAATGAGTGGGTGCGCGCGATGCGGCGCAACGAGCGAAACGGTACCGGAGTGGTGTTCGCCATCGAGCATCATGGGCGTATCGTCGGCCAGATTTCGTTGGGAGCGATCTGCTATGGCGCCATGCGTACTGGCGTGGTCGGCTACTGGATCGACGAGCGTTGCGCAGGTCGTGGATATGCTCCTATGGCCGTCGCGTTGTTGGCTGATTGGGCGATGTTCGACCCCTCCGGACCGCAATTGCATCGTATGGAAATCGACCTGCTTCCCGAAAACGAGCGTTCCCGCAAGGTCGCGCTCAAGGTGGGAGCATGTTATGAGGGTGTGCGCAAATCGTACATGTTCGTCAACGGGCAATGGCGTGATCATGAATCGTATGCGCTGCTGCCGGAGTGCGCACCAAACGGTTTCACCGCACGGTTGATGGGCGAGTGAGTCGTTGGAGAGGTTCGACACGCACTTTCGACGAACATGTTCGAGACACGCGGGGGCGTGTGCCCCGGAGAATGTCGGAATGTCTCCTATTCTTGTGAGTTATGGGTTATGAATCGTTAAGCACGGTTGTGGTGCTTGCGATTGTGATTATTCTCATGGCTTTCTGGCTGCCCAAACGGACGGTCAAAGGCATGAAGCGGGTAATCGAGCACCGAGAGGACCGCTTTTCGCCGTCGCTGCATCTGGTGGATGCCGACAGTGGAACGCGATTCTCCGATGAGACCGCCGCAAAGGCGAAAGGGGCAATAATGCAGTCCAACGAGACGCATGAGGGCAAGCTGACCGACGAAAGGATTGCGCATGTCCGTGCCCTTCGTCGTGCCGCGATCCGCAGAAGGCGGATTATTGTTGTCTCGATGCTGGTGATCACAATCGCCGTGTTGGTGTGCGCGTTTGTGTTGCATTTCAGTCCGTCGTTCGCTTTGATTCCCGCCGCGTTGCTTGCCGGAGTGCTCGCTTTGGGGGTGAGGGCCGCCAAGCAGGCCGCAGCGTGGGAGCACAAGGTCGCCAAGTATCGTTCCAAGATGAGGAAGCGGGCTATGGCGGAGCGCAAGCGTGCCCAGGAGGAGCAGGCGGAACGTGCTCGTTTGCAGGCGCAGGAGCTTGCTGAAATTCGTAGGATTGCCGAATCTCAAGTGCCGACCGATGTCATGCCGGAAGGTGAGATTCGTCAGGCGATCGATCGTGGCAAGGCCGACCGTGATGCCGCCGTAAGCAAGCGCAAGGAGGAATCCGAAGCGAAATCCGCTGCGGAACCGAACGTTGTGGATGCGCAGGTCGTGTCGGATAAGAAGAACGGTCTGTCCATCCACGATGAGCGTGATGAAATCGCCAAAGCCGAGGGCGCGGATGCATACGATACGGATTCGTCCGCCGTGGCCGGTGCGTCGCAGGATCTGATTTCGTTTTCGCTGGGCGCGCCGCGTAATGGCAATGATATCGCGCCAGCCGCTCCGGAAAGCATGGAGATCAAATCCACCCGTCAGGTGGCCAAGGCTGTGCCTCCGGCTGAGAGTGCGGTTTCCGACAATGTCGAGCCGTTGATTGTGCCTTCCGACGCGATGAGCAGCATGGATGCCGACGAGGCGGCCGCCCGCGTGGAGGCCGGCGTTCATCTGCAGGACGTGGATGCCGTGGGATTCCACGACTCCGAGGTCAGCGCCGACGTTGAGGCTCCCAGCGTCACCTCCGATTCCTTGGGCGTGGGTTTGGCGTCCATCATGGCCCGTCGTGGGGCGTGACGGAGGGAAGCGAACGCGCGAAACGCACGAAACGTGCAAACAAGCGTAAAGAACATCAGCCTGAAACCGTATGGTTTCAGGCTCTTTTCGTAGATTTAGCTCTCGGCGTTAGCACTCGAGTTGGCAGAGTGCTAATAATCGCGCTAGGATATGTTTCAGCGCGAAAGGACGACGCCGTAAGTGATCGTCAGCCTCTTGCAAGCGGGTCCCGGCGCGGTAAGTAACGATTTCTCTTAGAAAGAGGAGGTCCACAGTGTCGATCTCACTCACACCGTTGGAAGACAAGATCATCGTCAAGCAGGCGGAAGCCGAAACCCAGACCGCATCCGGTCTGTTCATTCCGGACAATGCCAAGGAGAAGCCGCAGCAGGGTGAAGTCCTGGCTGTTGGCCCGGGCCGTCGTAACGATGCCGGCGAGCGCATTCCGGTCGACGTCAAGGTCGGCGATAAGGTGCTGTACTCCAAGTATGGCGGCACCGAGGTGCACTATCAGGGTGAGGATTACCTGATCGTTTCCTCCCGCGATATTCTGGCCATTCTCGGCTGAGCGTAGCGCGTAGCTGTTTGAAGACCCCGTCAGCGGACGATTGGTGAACAATCGTTGCGGTGACGGGGTCTTTTTTACCTTCAAGCACTCGAAGTTTCTGCAATGGGATGCGTGTCGGCCGTCCAGGTGTGCAAGGTGTGCGATTGTCTGCGCAATGGCGATTGCGATATCGACGATGATTCTGCGCATCGCATGCCTCGAAGGTTGGTTTGACGCTGCGTGCGCTGTTCCCGACATCGCTGTTTAGTCGGTCCAGGGAGGAGGGCCGGAAGAAAAACTCATGATTTTTCCTTCCGGAAAGTTTTTTCGTGAGGATTTGCCCTGATTTGCGCACATATGCGGCTGATAGCTATGAAACGTTGGAATTCCAACGATTGTGAGCATTTCTGGTTTCCGCGACACGCCGTATTTGCGTTAATCGCATGGTCTGTGGCATACTAAACGGGTTGCCGGTTCGGGTTCAACCAAACAGGCAGCACGGCGGATTTCCCAAGCGGTCAAAGGGAACTGACTGTAAATCAGTCGCCTCGTGCTTCAGTGGTTCGAATCCACTATCCGCCACGCCTCGATAGCTCAGTGGTAGAGCACTTCCTTGGTAAGGAAGAGGTCGTGAGTCCGATTCTCACTCGAGGCTCTCATGGCGGGATAGCTCAGCTGGCTAGAGCGTACGACTCATAATCGTAAGGTCAAGAGTTCGAGTCTCTTTCTCGCTACAAAGGTCGACGGAACGTCGGCATAGCAACGAACCACAAGAGGTGAACTTAGATGGCAAGCAAGAGCGCCGACATTCGTCCGGGCATCACGCTGGCATGCACCGAGTGCAAGGAGCGTAACTACATCACGACGAAGAACCGCCGTAATACGCCGGATCGTCTTGAGCTGAAGAAGTTCTGCTCCCGCTGCGGCAAGCAGACCGTGCATCGCGAGACCCGCTGAACGAGTTCAAAGCTTTCAACCCGACCAATTGGTCGGGTTTTTTGTTTTTTCCGAAACCCTCTTAGCACTTTTCCAACTGCCTTCCCCGCACGCTAAGCTAATCACCATGACCAATTTCGCAGATCTCACCACTATCGCCGTAGGCGGACCAATTGCATCCTTTATCGAACCGACTTCGCGTGTCGGCGTTATCGAAGCCGTCGAGGATGCCGACGTCAAAGGCTTGCCGTTGTGCGTGATCGGAGGCGGATCCAACATGCTCGTGGCCGACACGCCGTTCAATGGCGTCGTGGTGCGTGATGCGCGACGCGCCGTAAGCGTGCTTGATGAGGCAGCGCCTGCCGAAAACGACGAAAAAATCGTGCATGTCAACGCCGAAGCCGGCTGCAATTGGGATGATTTCGTTGACTACTGCGTCGGACTTGGCTTGGAAGGCGTGGAAGGACTTTCCGGAATTCCAGGCACCGTCGGCGCGTCGGTGGTGCAGAATATCGGCGCATACGGCCAGGAGGTCGCATCCAGCGTCGAAAGCGTGGAAGTCTGGGACCGCAAAGACAAGCAGATCAAAGAGCTCACCAATCAGGAACTGCATTTCGGGTACCGTATGAGTGCGCTCAAAGCCAGCATGTACAGCGCTCCGGCAACGCCTGCGGCCGACTTCTTCCCGACACCGCGCTACGTGGTGCTGTCCGTAACCTTCGCGCTGCATCACAGCGCAACCGGCGTGGTAGGATACGGGCAGCTTGCCAAGGCATTGGGCGTGGAAGTGGGCGAACGCATGTCGACAACGGATATTCGTCACGCGGTATTGAAAGTACGTGCCTCCAAGGGCATGCTTGAGGATTCCCACCGTTACCTGACCGAGGCCATGCGCGGCACCAAAAAAAGCGAACTGGTCGCCATTGCCCATAATGCGCAACGCACACAGGCAGGCAATGACGAACCCGACTACAATCGCCATAGCTGCGGCAGCTTCTTCATGAATCCAATTCTGAGCGAAGAGCAGGCGGCCAGACTTCCCGAAGACGCGCCTCGATTCAGTGCGACCCTGCCGGATGGCACACCAGGAGTCAAAACATCCGCAGCATGGCTTATCGATCATGCAGGCTTCCATAAAGGCTACAAAACCAGCGAAAACGCTACTGCGGGGCTGTCCACCATGCATACGCTGGCATTGACCAACCGAGGAGGAGCTTCGGCAGCCGACATCGTGAAACTTGCCAAAACCGTGCAGGATGGTGTCGAACAGACGTACGGCATCCGTCTCGTTCCGGAACCGGTCGTCATCGGCATGAGCCTCAAGTAAACGTAAGAACGAAGGGAGAAGGGAAACATGATGAACGTATTACGTAAGAAATCCGTCGAACAGACATTGGCGGAAACGGGGGAGTCGGGGCGCTCCCTGAAACGAGACCTGACCTGGTGGGATCTGGCCATTATGGGCGTGGCAGTGGCCGTCGGCGCGGGCATCTTCTCCATCGGCGCCCAGGCGGCAGCCTTCCATGCGGGCCCAGCCGTGATCATCAGCTTCCTCATCGCCGGCGTGGTATGCGGTGCGGCCGTAATGTGCTACGCCGAATTCGCGTCCATGATTCCGGTTGCGGGATCTGCCTACACCTTCACCTACACCACTGTCGGTGAGATCGTCGCATGGGTGATCGGCTGGGATCTGATCCTTGAAATGCTGATGGCAGGCTCCGTCGTATCCAAATATTGGGGCGTTTATCTCAACGATTTCTTCCGACTTGTCGGATGGAACATCAATACCAACGTCACCTTCGGATCATTTAATTTCGATTTCGCGCCAATCATCGTCGTGGCCTTCTTCACGACACTCTTGGTATGCGGCACGAAAATCGGCGCACGCGTAGACGGCGCGCTCACTATACTGAAAATCGCCATCGTGCTATTCGTCGTGATCGTCGGCTTCTTCTACGTCAAAGCCGAAAACTTCACCCCATTCATCCCACCGAGCGAACCGGCAGCCACCACCGGATCAGGCTTGACCGCAACCATGGAACAGCCATTATGGCAGTGGGTCACCGGCATGACCCCCAGCATCTACGGCATCACCGGCATCATTTCCGGCGCGGCCCTCGTGTTCTTCGCGTTCCTCGGCTTCGATGTGGTCGCCACCACCTCCGAGGAAACCATCAACCCGAAGAAGAACGTTCCGCTGGGCATCGGCGTGGGCATGGGACTGATCATCGTGCTCTACACCCTCGTCGCCATCGTCACCACCGGCATGGTCTCCTACAAAGACCTCGCCAAGCAGAAAGACCCGTCGCTCGCCACAGCATTCGAAATGGTCGGCGCTGACTGGGCCGCCAAAATCATCAGTTTTGGCATTGTGATCGGTCTGGCCACCGTGGTCATGGTGCTGCTGCTCGGCCTGACCCGCGTGGTGTTCGCCATGAGCCGAGACGGCCTGCTGCCGCGCCCGCTCAGTCACACAGGCAAGCACGGCACTCCAGTACGTCTGCAGATTGCCGTCGGCGTGCTCATGGCACTCATCGCAGCCAGCTGCAACGTCAGCATCCTTGCCGACATGGTGAACATCGGCACACTGTCGGCATTCACCCTTGTTTCCATCTCTATTCCGATCATGCGCAAGAAGCGCCCCGATCTGAAGCGAGTCTTCAAAATCCCCGGCAATCCATGGGTCCCTATCCTCATCGCGCTCGCCAACATCTGGCTCATGCTCAACCTGAGCGTGCTCACCTGGATTCGATTCGTGGTCTGGCTTGCGGTCGGCTTCTGCATCTACTTCGGCTACGGCTACCGCCACGCCCGACTCGGCACGGGAGAGCTGGAAGTTGACAATCAAGAGTAATCTTGAGCGGTAAGTGTTAAGGAGGTAACCATGCCATACGTTGTCGCTCAGCCGTGCGTCGATGTCAAAGACAAGGCCTGCGTGGACGAATGCCCGGTCGATTGCATCTACGAGGGCTCCCGTTCCCTGTATATCAATCCGAACGAATGCGTGGATTGCGGCGCATGCGAACCGGTGTGTCCGACCGAAGCCATCTTCTATGAAGATGATCTGCCAGACGAGTGGGCCTGGTACAAGGATGCCGCAGTCAGCTTCTTCGCTGAAGTCGGCGATATGGGCGGCGCTTCCGCAGCCGGTCCGATCGGCAAGGATCCGGGGCAGGTAGCTGCTCTGCCGCCGCAAAATCAGTGATTGGCATTTGAACGCGGCCTTTTCCCGTTGGAAGAGGCCGCATATTTTGTTTATAGAGGGTTATTAAGGAGTTTTCACGATGGGCTTTCATGAGTTTTCTTCGCCATACGATTGGTCGCGTATCGCAGCATACAAGCGCACGGCAAAAGCCGCGTTCGGAGGCATGATCGACCTGTCCGTGGGGTCTCCCGTCGATCCCGTGCCCGATTCGGTGCGCAAGGCGCTCGCAGTGGCGGCGAATGATCCGAATGCGTATGGATATCCGGTTACTGCAGGTACTGCCGATCTGCGTGCTGCGATTGCTGAATGGTTTTCGGTGACCCGCAATGTTGATTTGCAGGCGATTCATGCTGATGTGGTGCCTACCGTTGGTTCCAAAGAGGGCGTTGCGTTGATGGCGTCGCTGTTGCATTTCGGCGAGAATGATGTTGTGGTGCAGCCGAAGGTTTCGTATCCGACGTATGAGATCGGCACGCAGTTGGCTGGGGCGCAGGTGCTTAAGGTCGACGATGTGGCTGATGTCGCGTCGTGGCGCAATGTGCCTGGAGTCAAAGCGGTGTGGGTGAATTCCCCTTGCAATCCGACGGGCGAGGTGTATTCGGCTGAGCAGATGGCTGGCATTGTCGCAGCTGCGCGTGAGATCGGCGCGGTGGTGCTTTCCGACGAATGCTATGCGCTGATGCAGTGGAGGGACGCCGTGAATGGTGCTGAAGGTGATGCTGATTCTCTTGCGTCGACGCCGTGCGCGCTGCGTGACGATGTGTGTTTGGGCTCCGCAGAGGGCGTGCTGGTGCTTTATTCGTTGAGTAAGCAGAGCAATATGGCTGGGTATCGTACCGCGTTCATTGCCGGAGATGAGTCTTTGATTGCGTCGATGAGTGCATATCGCAAGCAGATTGGTCAGATTATTCCCGGTCCGGTGCAGGCTGCGATGGCTGCCGGATTGCGTGATCTGGAATCCGTCAAAGTTCAGCATGCGCGCTATCGGGAACGTCTCGGCGTGTTGGTGGGCGCGTTGCGTGCTTACGGATACTGTACCGACATGCCGGAAGGTGCGTTGTATGTGTGGGTGAGAGCCAAGTCGGGCGATTGCTGGACCGATATGGAACAGCTTGCCAAAATCGGCATCATCGCCAGCCCCGGCGAGTTCTACGGTGCGCCGGAATATCTGCGCTTCTCCGCCACCGCCAGCGACGGGGCGATCGCTTCCGCCGCTGAACGCTTGGCGCGCTAAAGCCAATACGCAAAAGGGCTTCCAGCGATCGCTGGAAGCCCTTACCTGCGGAGTCAGAGGGATTCGAACCCTCGAGCCGCTAAAAACGACTAACACCTTAGCAGGGTGCCCCTATCGGCCACTCAGGCATGACTCCACTGTTTTACCGTTTTCGCGGCGCAACAGCATGTAACTATACCATCTATCTGTGAGCGAAACACCATATCTCGAAAAAAAGATGGAAGAACGTTGGAGCATCAAGGAAAAATCCGTGATGTATGCATGTGTGCCGTATGGAATCGCAACTGTCGACACGCCGGTTTCATAAGATAAACTGCGATATTCGAACATTTGTTTCAACAGAACATGAAAACAGCTATCATGGAATCATGAGTACCGCACCGAGAATCGCAGCAGCCAAACGTGACTGGGGTCATGACGAGGCTGGATGCACGGTGCTGCATATCGACATGGACGCCTTCTACGCATCTTTGGAGGTGGCCAGGCATCCGGAATATCGCGGCAAGCCGGTGATCATCGGCGTGGGCAATCGTTCGGTGGTGTCTGCGGCCAGCTATGAGGCGCGGCAATACGGCATCAACTCGGCCATGGCAAGTTCCAGGGCTCAAAAGCTATGCCCGAACGGAATTTTCCTTCCGGTCGACATGCGCTACTATCGCGCGATGTCGCATCGCATTTTCAAGGAAGTGTTCAGCCGGATTACCGACCGCATCGAACAGGTATCGGTCGACGAATGCTATATGGACGTTTCCGGAGCGTTGCTGCAGTGGGGCAGTCCCAGTGCCATTGGGGCGTGGATACGTGAACAGGTGGCCTTGCGCTACAACATCACCTGTTCCGTCGGCATCGCGGCGAACAAGCTGGTCGCCAAAATGGCATCCACCAATGCCAAGCCCAACGGCATGTTGATGATTCCCGTGGCGCGGCATGCACAATTCGTGCAGATGATGCCATTGCGTGGCATTCCCGGCATCGGACCTTCTCTGGAAAAGCGTCTGAACGCGTGGGGCGTCAACTCGGTCGCCGACCTTGCATGCATGAGTCTCGAATCTCTGGAACAGGCCACCGGATCTGCTCTTTCCGCACACGGCCTGTATCAGGCGGCCCGAGGCCTGGACGATAGGCCCGTCGTGCCATACACGCAGGAAAAATCGATTGGCGCGGAACGCACCTTCGATGCGGATACGCAAGACATGCGGCAGGTGTGCTCCATGCTCCGCTGGTGTTGCGATGACGTGGCCACGTCTTTGCGCAGGAGGGGTTTCCTCGCTCGTAAAGTCATGGTCAAACTTCGGTTTCCGGATTTGAGCTACGCAACAAAAGGGCACACACTGGGCTGTCCTACGGATGCGGCAAGCGTGCTCTACCCGCAATGTGCCAATCTGCTGCTCTCCATGATGGGCATGGCTCCGGAGTCTGCGCATGCCATTTCCCTTACGCGCCCCGTGCGTTTGGCGGGAATGAGCGCCAGTGGGCTTGTACTTGCTGAAGAAGCTGTGATTCAGCCTTCGCTGGATGATCTACTCGAAGAAAACGAAGTCGAACAGCGTGCTGAAATCTCCGGCGGCAGCGCCCAGGCGCAGACGCATTCGGCGCGTTTGCGTGGCGCGGAGGCGGCGCTTGATGCGGTGCGTCGAAAATACGGTAACAATATCGCCAGCTTCGGGGTGTAGAAGCAAGGGCATATCCGTTATTCTTGAAGTGATGAGTTGAGAAGGTCCAGAGGAAGGCAGGGGTGCCATGAAATACAGGAAAGAGGCGGTACACGCGACCAATCCGGAAGTGCTTGCGGCCGGCCGTCGCAAACTTGTGTTTGCGGCATTGGCGGTGCTTGCCGTCGTGCTTGTGGCGGGAACTTGGCTGTTGGTACATAGTCTTCAACCGAAGCAGAACGATGCTGCCGTGAAGCCGGAGACGGCGGTAAGCCAGCCGAAAACGGTTGAAAAGAAGCAAGCGACTGAGCCTGCGGAGCATCATGGCAATTCTCCGGATTGCCCCGACACCGACTGCATCGCCATGCTTGTCAACGGAGATCTGCTGTTCCATGAGGGATTGTGGAACCAGTATGCCAGCGCCAACACCGCGGCCGCCGACGGCACCGCATTCGATTTCACCGGTCTGTTCGAGCCGATGCGCAAGTATATCGAAGCTTCCGACATCGCCGTATGTGAGTTCGAAACACCTATCGCACAACGTGGCGGTCCATATTCCGCCTATCCGATTTTCAATATTCCTCCGGAAGTGGCCGACGCCGCGAAAAACGTGGGGTATCGCGCTTGCACGCATGCGTCGAATCATTCCTGGGACCAAGGTGCTGACGGCATCGCGCGCTTGTGGGACACACTTGATCAGGATGGCATCGCCCAGACCGGCTCCTATAAAACCGAAGAGGATTCGTATAAGCCGTTGGTCATCGATTCGCCTACCGGTGGCGGCAAGCTTGGTCTGATTGCGGGAACCGTGTCGTTGAACGCGCAGACGCCTGACTACGACTGGCGTGTGGATCGCCTTCGCGAATCCGGAGATCCGAACCATCAGGCCGATATCGACAAGGCCGTGGCCAAGGCGAAGGCCGCTCGGGAACAAGGCGCCGACGTGGTGGCCATGGCCATGCATTCCGTGCAGGAATACTTGGATTACGCCGATTCCTGGCAGCAGGAGGAAGCGCACGAGCTAGCTGATACGGGTGCATTTGATGTGATCTATGGTGCCGGTTGCCATTGCGCGCAGCCGATCGAGAACTATAACGGCACTTGGATCATCTACGGTTTGGGCAATGCCGTAACCGAATCGGCCAATACGGCAGACACCATCGTAAACAACCAGGGTGTGACCGCGCGTATTCAATTCGCAGGCAAAAAAGGTGTGGCGGGCTCGTGGCGCGTCAACCGTATCGACTGGGTGCCCAGCGCCAATGAGACGCAAGGCAAATACCAATGGTGTTCGCTGGCAAGCGACCATCCGGACGGCACCTGTTGGGATGAAACGCAAGACGCGAATGTGCGCCAACGCATCTGGGACGTGCTCTACTCCATGGGCGCCGACCAAAACGTGGTCAAGGAATGGAATATAACCGCAGAGCGGGCAAGTTCATCTGGTGAATAGTTTTCCGTGGCACAATATGCCTCGTACCGTTGGTTGAAAACGTGGAAGAACCGCTTGAACGTACAGTGTGAGGTGAAAGACATGGATGAAATCTACGAAACCCAGCCGGAACGCACCGATCTGCCGCTGGTGGTTATGCCTGTCATCATCGAATCGATGATCGAACCGTTCGAAAAGCACTTCGAGCTGTTCAAAGACATTGCCCGCGTACGCATGTACAGGGATTTCACGCTCGATGAAGACACCATCGTCGCGCGTTGCGCCGAAGCCGACGCCATCATGGTGGTCGGATTCCACTGCACCGACTCAATCCTCGACCGTCTGAACGCCAAATGCTACGCTTTCGGCGGCACCGGCGTGGCCAGCTACATCAATCTAGACAAAGCAAAGGAACGTGGCATCCGCGTATGCAACGTGGTGCACTACGGCGACCATGCCGTAGCCGAACACACCATCGCACTGCTCATGGAACTCGCCAGGCAGGTCGGCAAGCTCGACAGGCAAGTCAAAGAAGGCAACTGGGGTGGTGCCGACGGCTACGAACTGTACGGTAAGAAGCTTGGCATCATCGGCCTTGGAGGTATCGGCCAAACCGTGGCGCGTATCGCCGGAGCGTTCGGTATGAACGTGTCCGCATGGAACTCCCACGTTCCCGAGCGGGTGTTCACCGATCTGAACGTCACTCCGGTTGACGACATGAACGAACTGATTGCCGGATCTGACGTGGTGTCCATCCACCTGCCGTTGTTGGACTCCACAAAAGGCATCGTCACCGCACAAAACCTTGAAGCCTTGAAACCGGAAACCATGTTCATCAACACGGCTCGCGCGGAAATCATCGAGCCGGGCGCGTTGCTCTCCAGACTCCAGCGCGGCGACATTCCTGCGGCACTTGACGTGTTTGACCATGAGCCGCTCGCTGTCGACGATCCGCTGTGCTCGATTCCAGGCATCATTCTCACCCCACACACCGCCTGGCGTACCGACGGCGCATATGTGGGCATCACCGAACAGGTGGTCCAATCGGTCGCTGCTTACTTTAAGGGCGAGGATTTCAACGTCGTCGTGTGAGCGATCGTACGAAGCGGTATAAGAAAAACGTACGGACGGTCGGCGTGATTAGGTAGGTTGAAAGACATGCAGACCATACTCGATTCCGCCGATCAGCCCGCACATGATGCGTTCGTCGAGAAGAAATCGGAATTCATTGGCGACGCCTGTCATATCGATTCCTTGGATGAGGCGATCGCGTTTGTGCAGATGATTCGCGATCAGCATCCGAAAGCCCGTCATGTTGCCTATGCTGCGGTGTGCGGCGGTTCCGACGGTCGTTTGGCCGAACGTATGAGCGATGACGGCGAGCCGTCGGGTACGGCCGGCAAGCCGATTCTCGACGTGCTGCGCGCCAACGAGATGACGGATTGCGCGGTTGCCGTCACCCGGTATTTCGGTGGGATCCTATTGGGTTCCGGTGGCCTGATCCGTGCATATTCCACGGGCGCGTCCATTGCCGTCAAAGCGGCGACCAAAGCGAAAATCGTGCCGTGTAGCGAATATCAGGTAACGCTCGACTACTCACAATTGGGCAGTTTTCAGAATCTTCTCGCCTCGGTGCAGGGTGAGCAGGCGGACGCGCAGTATACCGATCGCATCGTATTGGCGGTTGTCGTGCCGCAGGAGCAATCGCAGCAATTCGAATCGCGTGTGGTTGAAACGTTCAATGCAACCGTGACTCCGCAAAAAACGGGAACTTCCAATCGTCCGGTGAAAATGTGAATCCCGGAAGGCAATGGCGTAAGGTGGAAACTATGACCGATGCTGAAATCAAGCAAGACGGCAATGCCGAGAACGAATCCGCACAATCGCAAGACCAGAAGATTCCTTTGGATTTCGAGCCTCTGACCGCGACCTACGAGCGTTTGCGGCATTCCACGGATGCCGCTGAACTGAGTGAATTCGCGCGCCGGCCATTGCCTGACCGTTCCGAACAGGCTGCGTTCTCGCGCGCCACGGCACTGCTGGAGGCTGTCGCAGGCAATGCACATACGCCGTTGGAAGATCGTGTTTTCCTTGCGGAAACCATGCCGTTTCCGAATATTCTCGTTAAACTGTCCACCGACGAATCCACTGAGGTGCGCAAAGCCGTTGCCGGCAATGCCAATGATAAGAATTGGCTAGTGGGGCGTCTCACCAAGGATGAGTCCCTCGAAGTGCGCGATGTCGCGTTGCGCAACAAGCGGACATCTTGGAAGATGAGGCTCGAAGGCGCGCAGGATCCGGATATGGATTCGCGAACCCTTGATTTTTTGGGATCCTTGGGAACCGAGATCGAGCCGAATGCTCCGGCGGTGCTCGCTTCCATGGTGCGCAGGGCCGTTGCGTTGAACCCGAATGCATCCGATCAGATGCTGGAAAAACTTGCGCAGGATGCGTCGGGAGAAGTGAAAAGGGCTGCTGAAAAGCGTCTTTCGGAAAAATAGTTGCATACGTTGTCATGTTGTGAGATTCTTGCGCGTGGTGTGTGTGATTGGGGCATAGACTGTTGCTTATGACAGAACAGACCGAAAATGCAACGCGTCTAGCCCGTCCGCTCATTCGTCTGGCAAAGTTGGTGGGTGTCGCTACCAGTTATGTCGGTATGAGCCGTGATTACCACGAAATCGAAGACGATGTTCTTGTGGCGGTGCTCAAGGCGCTTGGAATCGACGCTTCCAACGATGATGCAATCGAACAGTCCATCGCCGCCATTCAGCGTGAACGTAACATCCGAATCATTCCTCCGACCGTGCTGCACATTGTCGGTAAGAAAAGCAAGATAGAGGTTCATGGCGGCGCGCTTGACGTTCCCGAAGCTTCCATCACGTTGGAAGATGGCGAGACGTATGCCGGCAAAATCGAGCATGAGGGCGGCAACGGTGCCGCGGTCGAGGTCGATGGCGGATTTGTGTGCACATCGTACCTGGTGCTTCCGGAAGACCTTCCCGAGGGATATCACACCCTTGAGGTCACCGTGGGCGGCAAGACGGAGTCTGCAACCGTTATCAGTGCTCCGGAGAAGATCGAACTGCTCGACGAGATGAAGGAAGGCTCCCTGTGGGGCTGGATGAGCCAGCTCTATTCCATCCGTTCCAGCGGTTCTTGGGGAATCGGCGATTATGAGGATCTGAAGGCCCTGCTCGTCGAATCCAAGAAGAAGACTGGTGCCGACTTCATGCTGATCAACCCGCTGCATGCCGCCGAGCCGGTGCCGCCGATCGAGCCGTCTCCGTATCTGCCGATTTCGCGCCGTTTCATCAACTTCAGCTATATTCGTCCGGAATCCATGCCGGAATATGCCGCGCTTTCGCCGGAAGACAAGGCGAAGGTCGACGCGCTGCACGAGCAGGTCGAGCCCCTCAACGGCGATGCGCAGGTTTTGGACCGTGAAACGATGTGGCGCACCAAGATGCAGGCGTTGTGGATCATCTACAAAGCAGGTCTTTCTGTACAGCGTCAAGCTGAGTTCGACCGGTATCTCGCCGAAGTGGGCGATGAGATCGAATCCTATGCCACGTGGTGCCTGTGCTACGACAAGTGGGGCGCCTCCAATGGCAGTGACGACGATTGGGTGCGTAAATACAATCGTGATTCCGAAGAGGTCGCGCAGCTTCGCGCGCAGTATCCTGACACGCTCGAATTCTACCGTTGGCTCGAATGGATCGCCACCGAGCAGCTGCATGCGGCCCAGCAGGCGGCTCGTGACGCAGGCATGAAGATCGGCATCATCGCCGACATGGCGGTGGGCGTGCACCCGGCCGGTTCCGACGTGTGGTGGAATCCTGAACGTTTCGCCAAGGGTGCCACGGTCGGCGCCCCGCCAGACATGTTCAACCAGCAGGGTCAGGATTGGAGTCAGCCGCCGCTGAACCCGATCGCCCTTGATCAGACCGGTTACAAGGTGTACCGAGACATGGTGCATGGCATGTTCTCCAATGCGGGCGCGGTGCGTATCGACCATATTCTTGGCTTGTTCCGCTTGTGGTGGATTCCGGAAGGCAAGAAGGCCATGGACGGCACCTACGTGCATTACGATTCTGACATCATGCTCGGCATTCTCGCGCTGGAAGCGTCTCGCGCCGGTGGCGTGGTCGTGGGCGAGGATCTTGGCGTGGTTCCGGCTTATGTGTCCAAGTCGCTGTCCGAGCACGGCATTCTCGGTTGCGCAGTGGAATGGTTCGAACAGTTCGACGGTGTGTTCCGTGCGCCGAAGGATTGGCGTCCGTATGCGCTGGCTTCCGTCAACACGCACGATTTGCCTCCGGCGGCAGGCTACTTGGAGTATGGGCATGTCAAGCTTCGCGAGCAGTTGGGATTGTTGTCCGGTCCGGTCGAGGAATTCCAGAAGTCCGCGGAAGCCGAGCATCACGCCATGCTGAACATGCTTGTCAAGGAAGGCTATCTTGACGCTGACGTGCTGGAAGACGAGCTTGCCAACGAAAACGAAATCGTCGACGCCCTGTACCGCGGTCTTAAGGGATCGCCATGCAAGCTGATGGCAGCATCCATCGTCGATGCGGTCGGTGAAAAGCGCACGCAGAACCAGCCGGGAACCAGCAACGAGTATCCGAATTGGCGTATTCCCCTGGCTGACGGAGATGGCAATGTCGTGCCGCTGGAAGAGTTGTTCGGCAATGCTCGACTGCAGGAGATCGCGGCGATTATGCGCGGCTGATCGCATTTGGCAGCAGCTTTTAGATATATAAAACCGGCGATATGAAACGGAACGTCCGTTTGTGTATCGCCGGTTTTTCGCTGCTGTGCAAAAAGGGGTATTTTGCGCTGATTTTGCTATGCGATGTGTCGCAAATGTCAAGGCTGGCGATATACTAGTAGATTGTTGTGTTTCCCTACGGGGTCCTTCAAAGCGCTTTTCCCACTCGCCATCGAGGACTTTCAGGGAGCCCACGGATAATGAGACCTGAAAACGGCATCATTCCGCGCTTAACCAACGCATTGATGTTGATGGAAGGTCCGGAACACAATATATAGAAAAGGTACATCGTGAAAACTTTCACTCCGAAGCCAGCTGATCTGACTCACGACTGGTACGTTATCGACGCCACCGACGTGGTGCTCGGCCGTCTCGCTTCCCAGGCAGCCATCCTGCTGCGTGGCAAGAACAAGCCGACCTACGCTCCGCACGCCGATTCCGGCAACCACGTGATCATTCTCAACGCCGATAAGATCGCTCTGACCGGCAACAAGTTGGGCAAGGAACTGTACATGCACTCCGGTCGTCCGGGTGGCCTGCGTCGCGATAGCTACGGCAAGCTGCTCAAGACTAACCCTGAGCGCATCATCAAGTCCGCTATCAAGGGCATGCTGCCGAAGAATCGTCTGGCCAAGGTCCAGCTGGATCGCCTCCACATCATCTGTGGCACCGAGCATCCGTACGCTGGCCAGAAGCCGCAGGTTTTCGAGATCGCTCAGGTCTCGCAGCAGGCTAAGTGAACCGAAGGGAGATAAGAAACATGGCTGAAAACACCAACGACTCCGCGGTTCTCGAGACCGAAGAGGAGCTCACCTCGTACACCACCGAAACCAACGCTGGCGCTGGCACCGGTACTTCCGCTATCGCTCCGGGCTACGGCACCGGTCGTCGCAAGGAAGCCGTCGCTCGTGTTCGTCTGGTTCCGGGCACTGGCAAGTGGACCATCAACGGTCGCACTCTGGAAGAGTACTTCCCGGCCAAGCTGCTGCAGCGTGAGGTCAACTCCCCGATCGTGCTTCTCAAGCTCGAAGGCAAGTTCGACGCTATCGTCCTCGTTGACGGTGGCGGCACCACCGGCCAGGCTGGCGCAATCCGTCTGGGCGTTGCCCGCGCTTTGAACGCCATTGATCGTGATGCGAACCGCGCAGCCCTGAAGAAGGCTGGCTTCCTGACCCGCGACGCTCGCGTCGTGGAACGCAAGAAGGCCGGTCTGCACAAGGCACGTCGCGCTCCGCAGTTCTCGAAGCGCTAAAGCTTTACGGCTTATACGAAACCCCTCGGAAATTCGTTTTCCGAGGGGTTTCTTGGTATTTGAGCGATTCAAGCAGCTCTTGATGGAATCAAGCGGTCGGCATCTGCTTCATCGCACTGATACTCAACGCCGGAAGCGTCCACAATGTCGGATCGTCTTCCGACAATCCATCGTCGGCGGATTGCAGATTTGCTTCATCGTCTTGCGTCTGCCAGTACATCATATTGATGCGGTGCAGATGATTGCGCAATCTGCCTGCCGGCTTGTTTTCCGACTCCTCGTCGAATTCCGACACCCGTTCGATGGACGTTCCCAAACCGGGATATTCTCCAACAATCTCAGCCGAGGACCAGACCATCTCCCATTCAATGCCTTTCGGAAGATGGAAACGCGTAACTTCGTCAGATCCATTGATCAGAATTAGCAGGGTCGGCTCGTCGGGGGAGAGCAGCTGCATGGCGAACGAGCGTACGGAAGGATTCGTCCAATCCGAATCGTTCGGCATCTGCCCGTCCGGAAGATACCAATGCACGCGATCGGATTTCTTCAGTAAACCGATTTCGCTCAGGCGAGTGAAGAAATCCTCATGATTGTACAAATCGAGGGATTTCCGCAATGTGATCAAGCGTGACATTAGATTGAATTGCTTCAATTCCGGCGTTTGCTCGGTGCTGTACAGCCAATCCCAATCAAGCCATGTAGTGTCGTTGTCTTGCGTGTAGGCGTTGTTGTTGCCGTTTTGCGAATTGCCGAATTCGTCGCCGGCGAGCAGCATTGGCGTGCCCAACGACAGTAGGAGCGTGCCCAGCAGGTTCATGATGGCGCGCTGGCGCTGCCGTACGATGATTGGGTTGCTGCTGGGGCCCTCGTGGCCGAAATTGACGGAATGGTTGTCGTTTGTTCCGTCGTGGTTGTTTTCGCCGTTGGCCTCGTTGTGTTTGCTCTTGTACATGGTCAGGTCGGCGGTGGTGAAGCCGTCGTGGCAGGCCACATAGTTCACGGAGGCGGTCGAACCGCGGCCGGGGTCGGTGGCGAACAGGTCGGAGGATCCACATAGTCGTGTGGCCATGTCTTGCATGGTCATTTCGCCGTGTTCGCCGCCGCGCGCGCGATTCACATCGGTCAGCCAGAATTTGCGTGTGCAATCGCGGAAACGGTCGTTCCATTCCGCGAAAGGAATGCCGAATTCGCCGGTACGCCAGCCGTTCGGGCCGCAATCCCATGGTTCCATGATCATTTTGAGATTGCCGAGCAGCATGTCGGAGCGCAAAGCGTACAGGAATGGATGGTAGCGGGTGAATTCACCGTCGAGACGTGCAAGCGTCGCCGCGAGATCGAATCGGAATCCGTCGATGCCAATGCGTTTGGCCCAATAGCGCAACGAATCCACGGCGAACGTGGTGACGTGCGTGTTGGTGAAATCAAGCGTATTGCCGCAGCCGGTGGTATCGTACAGGCGACTCATCTTGTCTTTGGTGCGTCGATAGTACGACAGATTGTCAAGTCCACGCCAACATACGGTCGGTCCTTCCGGTCCGGATTCGCAGGTGTGGTTGTAGACCACGTCCATAATCACTTCGAAACCGGCCTCGTGCAATGCGCGCACCATGTCAATGACTTCCTGGCGTACGGCGGCGGCGCCGGCCTCCTGCGAGCGTTTGGTGGCATATGAGGCTTCCGGTGCGAAATAGCCAAGCGTCGAATAACCCCAATAGTTGACGCGTCCACGTTCCTGCAGGAAGAGTTCGGACTGTTTGGCTTGGATCGGCAGCAGTTCGATGGAGGTGACTCCTAGATCCTGCAGGTAGGAAAGCGTCGCCGGATGCGCCAATCCTGCATAGGTGCCGCGAAGTTCTTTGGGCAGCCATGGCGCATTGGCGGTGAAGCCTTTGACATGCAGCTCGTAAATCACGGTTTTGCTCCATGGCACATGCGGATGCGACGGTTCGCCATCATGCTTGTTGGCAGCGCGGTCGTCTATGGCTACGGAAACGGGAACATGGCCTACGGAATCGATGGTGCTCATCGGTCCGAATGGTGATCCTTTGACTTTGCCGTTCGCGATTTCGCATTTGTAGGAGAATGCTCCGGGGTTGAGGTCTATTGATCCTTCGATGCCTTTGGCATAGGGGTCGAGCAGCAGCTTGTAGGGGTTGAAGCTCACGCCGCGGTCAGGGTCCCAAGGGCCGTTGACGCGGTAGCCGTATTGCATGCCATCCCATGCGTGGGGGATATGCACGTACCACAAGCCATAATTGGGGCCGTCCATGCGAAACAGCGTTTCACGCAGGTTGAGCGAGGGAATGCGTCTGGTGCAGACGCGTTGCTTCATCGCCTGGTCGATGAAGGTGAGTCCCGGCTCGTTGAACAGACGGACTGCATCGGCATAAAAGGCACTTGGTTGATCGAGGGGTTCAAGAACGCAGAACCATACCTGATCGGCGGTTTCGGAGCGGACGATGGCGTCGGCGCCACCGTCATCGGTGAAGTAGAGACCTGGTCGGGTTGCGTAGCGGTGCAAAGGTGGGTTCTTCATAACCTCATTCTAAACACTTTGAAATTATCTGTTGGCTTGCTATGTCGAGGCTGTCGACGCTCGTGCCGGTCTGATCCAGCCGTGAGCTTGAACTCGAGCAGGTGCAGGACTTCCTCGACGGCAAAAATCGCCACCGCTTCCAAGGCTGTCGTCAAAATCGGTGCCTGACGTTGTTTATTCGTCCTGAACAGCCTGGAATTAGCAAAAAAGTGTCACAATATGACGGTAAATGCGCCGCTGACATCGCCGCATAGCGCATATCCTAATCACAAAAGGGAAAACAATCGTATTCATCGTTATCAGGAGGTAATTTTATGACGAAAGCAATGTCTGAATTCACTACCGATCTGCAGCATTCCGGCATGCCGGCGAAGGATCTCGACGAAACCATCGAATTCTATACGAAGAAGCTTGGTTTCGAATTGGCCGGACTGTTCCATAACGGCGAAAACCGTTGCGCATTCCTGCGTTACGGCCATCTGACCATCGAAACATGGGAGGGTGATCCGGCTCCGCTGACTACTGGTGCCATTAATCATTGGGCATTCGACACTCCCGACATCGAAGCCGCATTCGACAACGCGAAGAAACTCGGACTGAATTTCAAAGATAACGAAATCCAGCATATCGACAGCTTCTGGGAGCACGGCATTCGTTACTTCAATGTGTACGGACCGAACGGCGAAACCATCGAATTCTGCCAGATTGTCAAATAACTATCATTAGATGAGTACCGTCAAATAATCGCTGAAAACAAATACAGCAAGCGAAGCAGGCGGAAGAAAACAAAGAAGCGTGCGCTGAACCTTATATACGGGTTCGGCAACACGCTTCTTTTGTTATGCAATCGATGCGATTAATGCGATTAATATGTGCGCAAAAGCGGTCACATATCGCATAATTCGCGTACGTAAGGCTCCACAAAGCGCAATGCCGCGCCGATAATGTCTTGATGGTCGAGCGCCATCCCCTTGCGCAGGGTGAAATCCGTGGTGCCGAATGGCGTATGTTCTACCACGCGTTCGCGTAGTCCGGCCATATCGTCATCGTCGAGATATTGTGCTGCCTCACCGCTGATAATCACGTCGCCGGCCAATACCGAGCGAATATTCGTTACCGCCAGCGCCACATAATCCAGCCATTGCGAGAATCGTTTGCGGTGCTCCTGCTCGCCTTGTTCCAACACCGAGAAGAAGCCGGGCAGGCTTTCGCCGTCCTCCATCAGCGTTTCCGGCGAGCAGTAGGTGTCCATGCATCCCAATTGCCCGCAATAGCAAGGGTTTCCGCCTGGAATCAGCGTCATATGTTCGATTGAGCCATTGCATTGGTTTGGCCCTTGGTAGAGCGATCCGTCCACGATGACCGCGCCTCCTGGGCGTCGTTCGAGGTAGATGCAGACGGCATCCTTCAGATTGTGGTCGAACCAAAGTTCCGCCATGGCAGAAGCGTCGAAATCGTGAATCATCAGCGACGGATAGTTGAGGCCGTGGCTGAGTTCGCTGAGTTTCAGGCCGGTGTTGTTCATGATTTTGCCGAAGGTGATCGACTGCCCGTCTACCGATACGATGCCTTGCATGCAGAAGGCCACGCCTAGCACCGTGCTGCCTTGTTTCGCCAGTTCCTGCGCGAAACCGTTGATGATGCCGTTCATGCGCTGGTAGTAGGCGTCGTTGTTGCGATAGGGGAGTGTGCGCTGTCTGGTGGCCACGGATTTGCCGTTCAGATCAATGGCGATGGCCGTGATTCGTGTGGTTTGGATTCGCACGCCGATAGCCACACTGGAGTGTGCCGCGAATTCGTAGATTTGCGCTTTGCGTCCACCGGTGGATTGCTGCATCTCGCCTTTGACGATGAGCCCGTCGGCCTCCATGGCGCGCAGATTCTGCGTGATGGTTGGCAGGCTGAGCCCTAATTCGTGTTCGAACATCTGCTTGGTGGCTGAACCTTGGGTATAGATGAACGCGGTCATGGCCTTGAGATTGGCTTCTTTGACTGATAGGGCGGATTGGGCTTTCACTGGTTGATCCTTCCTGCGCAACTTCTTTTTCAAGACTACTTCATAAAAGTCCTTTCCTTATGTTTCGTGTTGGTCTGAGATATCAGGTATTGCAAAAAAGTATCAAAAATAGCTGTGCATAAAGGATTTTCTGCCACTTTTCTGCGTCGAAAATATGTTTATCAACAAAAAAGTTGAGACGGTGACAACGACGTTCTACCAAGAAAAGAGACATGTTATGAAGATAGGTCTGCCGCGCACGCTATTGGCCGGCTTGGTCGCCATAGCGGTGTTCATGACTGGCGATGGCTTTGAATTGACTTTTTTGTCCAAATACATCGTGGACCAGGGATTCAGTTCTTCACAATCGTCGCTGATGTTCACCATGTACGGGCTGATGGCTGCGCTTGCTGGCTGGGCGTCCGGTGTGCTAGCTGAAATGTTCGGTGCCAAACGCATCATGCTTATCGGCGCGAGCGCCTGGGTCGTTTTGCACCTGCTGTTCGTCGGTGTGGCGCTGCCGAGCGGCGTCTATCTGCTGATGCTAGGCGTGTATGCGTTGCGAGGTGTTGGCTACCCGCTGTTCATTTACTCGTTCGTGGTGTTGATGGCGCAAACCATCGATCCCGCCAAGCTCGCGTCGGCCATGGGGTGGTTTTGGGCCGCCTACTCGTTCGGCATTGGCGTATTCGGCGCATATTTGCCGAGTTTCACCATTCCGCTGGTGGGGGAGTACTACTCGCTGTGGCTTTCGTTGCCGTTCTCTATAGCTGGACTGCTGATTTGCCTGCTGCTGGTGCCGAAAAGCAAGGGTGCTGACACCTCTTCCATGAGCAATGCCGACAAGCTGCGCGAGCTTAGTCGAGGAGCCACCATTCTGGTGCATAATCGCCAAATTGCATTGGCTGCGGTGGTGCGTGTGATCTGCAATCTGACGTTGTATGGCTTTCCCGTCATCATGCCGCTCTACTTAGCTACTACCAACAATGGTGGCGGAGCTTGGTTTGAGGTTTCGCAATGGAGTCAGATTTGGGGATTCCAGTTTGTGGTCACCATTTTTGGCAATGTGTTCTGGGGTCGTATGGGCGATTCGTATGGTTGGATGAGGCAAATGCGCTGGTTTGGCTGCTGGTTCTGTGTGATCGGCACGCTGGGCATGTATTACATTCCGCAGTTTTTCGGGGCGAATATGGTGCTTATGTGCGCTGATGCGGTTGTTCTTGGATTGGGAATTTCCGCTTTCGTTCCTATGGGAGCCGTGTTTCCCGCGTTGGCACCGGAACATAAGGGTGCTGCGATTTCCGCGCATAATCTCGCTTCCGGCCTGACCACGTTTTTCGGTCCGCTGATTGCGACGGTGCTGATTTCCACTGTCGGATTCGGCGGCGTGTGCTGGACGTATGCGATCTGTTATGCGATCGGATCGTTGGCCACGTTCGGCATTCATCCTCATCAACCCGGATTTGACGATCGCGGCCATCGCATTGTCACGATCGGACGTAACTAATCGCAATTGAATATCAATTGCTCAAGCATCATCATTTTTCTCAAAAAAACCATTATCCACAAAGGAGAATAATCATGAAGGCAGTCGTTCTCGAAGAGCAGGGCGTCATCAATGTGCGTGAGGTACCTGACGCCCCCGCACTTGGTCTGGGCGAGCTGAAGATCGCGCCGCATACTGTTGGTGTGTGCGGTTCCGATCTGCACTATTACACGCATGGTCGCGTGGGTAAATATGTGGTGAAGCAGCCGATGATTCTCGGTCATGAGGCTTCCGGCACGGTGGTTGAGGTCGGTTCTGGCGTCGAAGGCTTCAAGGTGGGCGATCGTGTGGCCATGGAGCCCGGTATTCCGGATATGAGTTCGCGTGCCAGCAAACTGGGCATGTATAACGTCGATCCTGCGGTGCGTTTCTTTGCCACTCCGCCGATTGATGGCTGCCTGTGTGAAACGGTGAACCATCCTGCGGCGTTCACCTACAAGCTGCCCGACAATGTGAGCTTCGGTGAGGGTGCGCTGCTTGAACCGTTGGCTGTGGGCATGTGGTCCGCCACCAAGGCTCGTATCAAGCCGGGCGATGTCTGCGTGGTCACTGGATCGGGCACGGTTGGCATGCTGACTGCGTCGTGTGCGTTGGCGGGTGGCGCTTCTAAGGTGCTGATTTCCGATGTGTCGGCAATCAAACTGGCGATTGCGGCCCAGATTCCAGGTATTATTCCGGTGGATCTCACCAAGGAGGATCTGGTGGAGCGCGTCCGAGAGGAAACGGGCGGTTGGGGCGCTGATGTGGCTTTCGAATGCTCGGGCTCGCCGAAGTCATACGAGACATTCTGGAAGCTGATTGCTCCCGGTGGCGCTGCCGTTATCGTTGGCATTCCGGTCAATCCGGTGGCTATCGACATTACGGAACTGCAGGCTACCGAGGTGCGCATTGAAAATATCTTCCGTTATGCCAATGTGTATCAGAAGGCCATTGACCTCGTGGCTAACGGTAAACTGAATCTGAAGCCATTCATCACCGACACCTATGCGATGGAGGATGCCAAGGCGGCGTTCGATCGCATGGCTGAGGGGCGTCCTGGAGACATCAAGCTGCAGATTACCGTGAATAACGACTGACGTTACGCACGTTACGGAACGACGAAAGGGGTCTGTGTCATGGGTGTTGTTGTCCAAGCCAATGATAATCGGCATGGGAAGGCGGCTTTGGCTCAGGCCTCTTTTGGTGGATTCGTGTCGAAAGGTGGAAGTTCGAACGATTCCGGCGTATTGGAGATCATTGTGCCGGACGCGCAGGCTTCGGTGCGTTGGACGAAGCATGGCTACCCAAGCTCGCTGGCGAAATGGCATTATCATCCTCATATTGAAATTCATCTGATTCGGGAAGGTACCGGATTGATGATGGCGGGCAATGCCGTTGTTCCGTATGAGGCCGGGCAGGTTGCGCTGATAGGTTCGAACCTTCCGCATAATTGGGTGTCCGACATCGTTCCGGGGGAGCGGCTTCGTCAGCGTGATGTGGTGTGCCATGTGCGTCCGGAAACCATGCGTCTGCTGATGTCTGGATTTCCGGAAACGTCTGGTTTTGCAATGGTGTTGAAACGTGCGGGGCAGGCGTTGGTGCTGAGTGGTGAATCCGCTCGTCAGGCCGGTTCGATTCTGGAAAGCATGGAGGAACATAGTCTTGCTTGCCGTGTTAGTGATCTGATTCGTGTGTTGGATGTGTTCGCGCATGCCCCCGCAGATGAATCCTATACGGTGGTTGCGTCCGGATACGATCCGGCTGTATGTAGTGGTGCGGAAAGTGTGGTCAATGATGCCATTGAGTACATTTCATCGCATCTGAGCGGTGAAATTAGCATGGATTTGGCCGCCCGCCAGGCCGGAATGAGCGTTTCGGCTTTCTCTCGTCTGTTCAAAAGGGCTGCAGGAATAGGGTTTTCGGATTTTGTTCGACGATTGCGTATTGGGCATGCATGCAGATTGCTGACGACCACGAATCAAAGCGTCGCTTCGATTCGTCGCGCTTGCGGATATGGTAACGCTTCGAATTTCAATCGTCGCTTCTTTGAAGAAACAGGCGAAACTCCTACTGGCTGGCGGAAAAAATACATTGGACGAACAAGATAAATAAACCGACTTTGTAAAAGTTTGATATGATTGATATCATATAGAAAATACTTTTATAAAAGATATGGAGGTGAGACTTGAGAAAGTGTGTGTGATTCATGATAAAAAGCAACAAAAACGCTCAAAATGATGTTTTTAAGGCTTTTTGATTTCATAAAAGAACGCGATCTAAACATTAAAAGAACAGAAGATAACATTTCTTTTGCGACACGACACAGTGGAACATCATATTGCATACTCACTAAAGTGTGTCCTGGGTCACAAAAGACCAGCAATGCGTCCATTCGCTTCGAGGTGGATGGAATAACGGGAAACTACTTTGCAACCCCCAAAGAATCGAGGAGGACTTCAAGTGGCAGACGCAAAGAAGGAAGAGCCGACCAAGCCGACTCCGGAAGAGAAGCTCGCCGCAGCCGAGGCTGAGGTCGACGCTCTGGTCAAGAAGGGCCTGAAGGCTCTTGACGATTTCGAAAAGCTCGATCAGAAGCAGGTTGACCGTATCGTCGCCAAGGCTTCCGTCGCAGCACTGAACAAGCATCTGGTGCTCGCCAAGATGGCCGTTGAGGAAACCGGCCGTGGTCTGGTGGAAGACAAGGCCACCAAGAACATCTTCGCCTGCGAGCACGTCACCAATTATTTGGCCGGCCAGAAGACCGTCGGCATCATTCGTGAAGACGACGTCATGGGCATCGACGAGATCGCCGAACCGGTCGGCGTCGTCGCCGGCGTGACCCCGGTCACCAACCCAACCTCCACCGCCATCTTCAAGTCGCTGATCGCACTGAAGACCCGCTGCCCGATCATCTTCGGCTTCCACCCGGGCGCACAGAAGTGCTCCGTCGAAGCCGCCAAGATCGTGCGCGACGCAGCCATCGAGGCAGGCGCTCCTGAGAACTGTATCCAGTGGATCGAGCACCCGTCCATCGAAGCCACCGGCGCCCTGATGAAGCATGACGGTATCGCCACCATCCTCGCCACCGGTGGCCCGGGCATGGTCAAGGCCGCATACTCCTCCGGCAAGCCAGCCCTCGGCGTCGGCGCTGGCAACGCTCCGGCATATGTCGACAAGAACGTCGACATCGTGCGCGCCGCCAATGATCTGGTGCTCTCCAAGCACTTCGATTACGGCATGATCTGCGCCACCGAGCAGGCCATCATCGCCGACAAGGAAGTCTACGCCCCGCTGATCAAGGAACTTAAGCGCCGCAAGGCCTACTTCGTGAACGACGAAGAGAAGGCCAAGCTCGAGCAGTACATGTTCGGCTGCACCGCATACTCCGGTCAGACCCCGAAGCTCAACTCCGTGGTGCCGGGCAAGTCCCCGCAGTACATCGCCAAGGCCGCAGGCTTTGAGATTCCGGAAGACGCCACCATTCTTGCCGCCGAGTGCAAGGAAGTCGGCGAGAACGAGCCGCTGACCATGGAGAAGCTCGCTCCGGTCCAGGCCGTGCTGAAGTCCGACAACAAGGAACAGGCCTTCGAAATGTGCGAGGCTATGCTCAAGCATGGCGCAGGCCACACCGCAGCCATCCACACCAACGATCAGGCTCTGGTCCGCGAATACGGCCAGCGCATGCACGCATGCCGCATCATCTGGAACTCTCCGAGCTCCCTCGGCGGCGTGGGTGATATCTACAACGCCATCGCACCGTCGCTGACCCTCGGTTGCGGCTCCTACGGCGGCAACTCCGTGTCCGGCAACGTCCAGGCAGTCAACCTTCTCAACATCAAGCGCATCGCTCGGAGGAACAACAACATGCAGTGGTTCAAGATTCCGGCCAAGACCTACTTCGAGCCGAACGCCATCAAGTACCTGCGCGACATGTACGGCATCGAAAAGGCCGTCATCGTGTGCGATAAGGTCATGGAGCAGCTTGGCGTGGTCGACAAGATCATCGACCAGCTGCGTGCACGTTCCAACCGCGTGACCTTCCGCATCATCGACTACGTCGAGCCGGAGCCGAGCGTCGAAACCGTCGAGCGCGGCGCCACCATGATGCGTGAGGAGTTCGAACCGGACACCATCATCGCCGTCGGCGGTGGTTCCCCGATGGACGCCTCCAAGATCATGTGGCTGCTGTATGAGCACCCGGAAATCTCCTTCTCCGATGTGCGTGAGAAGTTCTTCGACATCCGCAAGCGCGCCTTCAAGATCCCGCCGCTGGGCAAGAAGGCCAAGCTCGTGTGCATCCCGACTTCCTCCGGCACCGGTTCCGAAGTCACGCCGTTTGCTGTGATCACCGATCACAAGACCGGCTACAAGTACCCGATCACCGATTACGCGCTGACTCCGTCCGTCGCCATCGTCGATCCGGTGCTGGCACGCACCCAGCCGCGCAAGCTCGCATCCGATGCCGGCTTCGACGCCCTGACCCACTCCTTCGAAGCTTACGTCTCCGTCTATGCCAACGATTTCACCGATGGCATGGCGCTGCACGCAGCCAAGCTGATCTGGGACAACCTCGCCGAGTCCGTCAACGGCGAGCCGGGTGAAGACAAGATCAAGGCCCAGGAGAAGATGCACAACGCCGCCACTATGGCCGGCATGGCATTCGGCTCCGCGTTCCTCGGCATGTGCCACGGCATGGCCCACACCATCGGTGCTCTGTGCCACGTCGCCCACGGTCGTACCAACTCCATCCTGCTGCCGTACGTCATCCGCTACAACGGCTCCATCCCGGAGGAACCGACCAGTTGGCCGAAGTACAATAAGTACATCGCTCCGGAACGCTATCAGGAGATCGCCAAGAACCTTGGTGTGAACCCGGGCAAGACTCCGGAAGAGGGCGTTGAGAACCTGGCCAAGGCCGTCGAGGACTACCGCGACAACAAGCTCGGCATGAACAAGAGCTTCCAGGAGTGCGGTGTGGACGAGGACTACTTCTGGTCCATCCTTGACCAGATTGGCATGCGTGCTTACGAGGATCAGTGCGCTCCGGCAAATCCGCGTATCCCGCAGATCGAGGATATGAAGGATATCGCCATCGCCGCATACTACGGCGTCAGCCAGGCCGAAGGACACAAGCTGCGCGTCCAGCGCCAGGGCGAGGCTGCCACGGAAGAAGCTTCCGAGCGCGCGTGAGTCGTTTCATGTATAGGTCACCAATATTGACCTATACATAAGGTGCTTGCGCTACATCGATAGACACCATTGATAACGAGGAATTTGGTTGGATTCGTTCAACCGGGTTCCTCGTTTCTCTATGTATATGGAAAAGCATTTTCGAATGATACCGGAATGACGATCAGTTACGTTCGGCACTTCGATTCGGGGTCTGCAACAGGACTTCTGACCGCGACACGCGAGGATTTCTTAAGACTACCCCTGATGCTTAAATAAAGAAGTTGCCTGATTTTAGGGCTCGCAAATTGGAATTAAAAAAGCGAGCGTGGCACAGTGATCACGAGAGTGAAAACTGCATGGCTGCGCACTGATGTGGTATGGCCACGGAACTTCCACGGTTCCGGGAGGTCTTCTGCGCCGGTGCCCTTTGAGAAGCAGGCTGGTAAACAGTAACTAACGAATCGCTAGAAAGGGCGGAAGGCAATGGCGGGACAGAAAATCCGCATCAGGCTTAAGTCCTATGACCATGAGGTCATCGACCAATCGGCGAAGAAGATCGTCGAAACGGTGACGAACGCGGGCGCAACTGTGGTTGGCCCGGTTCCGCTCCCGACCGAGAAGAACGTGTTTGTCGTTATCCGTTCTCCTCACAAGTACAAGGATTCTCGCGAGCATTTCGAGATGCGCACTCATAAGCGTCTCATCGACATTGTGGACCCGACCCCGAAGGCCGTGGATTCCCTTATGCACATTGATCTGCCCGCAGATGTGAACATCGAGATCAAGCTGTAAGGGAGGAGGGAACCATTATGTCTAATCGCACTGCACTGCTGGGCAAGAAGCTCGGCATGTCTCAGGTCTGGGACGAGAACGGTTTCTTCGTTCCTGTGACCCTCGTTGACGTCTCCACTAACGTGGTGACCGCTGTCAAGTCCGAAGAGTCCGACGGCTACAAGGCTGTTCAGCTTGGCTACGGCCAGGTTGACCCGACCAAGGTGACTAAGCCGCTCGCCGGCCACTTCGCCAAGGCTGGCGTCACCCCGCGTCGTCACCTCGCTGAGGTCCGCACCGATAACGCCGAAGAGTTCGAGCCGGGTCAGGAGCTGACCGCTGAGCTGTTCCCGGAGGGCACCCTGGTCGACGTGACCGGTACCACCAAGGGCAAGGGCTTCGCAGGCACCATCAAGCGCTGGGGCTTCAAGTCCTATCGTCGTACCCACGGTTCTCACAAGAACGAGCGCCGTCCTGGCTCTGTTGGCGCATGCGCCACCCCGAGCCGTATCCTCAAGGGCAAGCGTATGGCTGGCCGCATGGGTCATGTAACCAACACCACGCTGAACCTCACCATCGTTTCGTCGGATGTTGAGAACGGCGTGCTCGCCATCAAGGGCGCCATCCCGGGCCCGAAGGGCAGCATCGTTCTCGTCCGTTCGGCAGTGAAGGGAGCCTGATAAATCATGGCAAACGTTACTCTGAACGTTACCGATAACCAGGGCAATGCAACCGGAACCGTCGAGGCTCCGGCTGAGATCTTCGGCTTCTCCGCCGAAGAAGTCCAGTCCCGTATCCCGCTGATCCACCAGGTTGTGGTGGCCCAGCGCGCCGCTGCTCGTCAGGGCACCCACGCCACCAAGACCCGTGGCATGGTTTCCGGCGGTGGCCGTAAGCCGTGGAAGCAGAAGGGCACCGGTCGTGCTCGTCAGGGCTCCATCCGTGCACCGCAGTGGTACCACGGCGGCACCGTGTTCGGTCCGCAGCCGCGCGACTACTCCCAGCGCACCCCGAAGAAGATGAAGGCCGCTGCTCTCAAGTACGTGCTTTCCGATCGCGCCAACGCAGGTCGCTTGGCAGTCGTGGACTTCGGTGTTTCCGAAGCCCCGTCCACCAAGGCCGCTGTTGCCGCTCTTACCCCGGTGACCGAGAACAAGTTCACCACCGTGGTGCTCTCTCGCGAGAATGTGAACGAATGGCTTTCCGTTCGTAACATCCCGACCGTTCACCCGATCTTCGCCGATCAGCTCAACACGTACGACGTGGTCACCGCTCAGTACGTGGTCTTCTCCAAGGAAGGCTTCGATGCTTTCCTCGCTGCGAAGGCTGAGCCGGCTGCAAAGGAGGCCTGATTTTCATGGTCGCTATTCACAAGCCCGCACACGACATCATCCTCAAGCCTGTCGTTTCTGAGAAGAGCTACGCTCTGTCTGATCGCGGTCAGTACACCTTCGTGGTGGCTCCGAACGCGAACAAGGTTCAGATCAAGCAGGCAATCGAAGAGATCTTCAATGTCAAGGTGACGAACGTCAACACCCTCAACCGCGCTGGCAAGCGTCAGCGCACCCGCAACGGTTTCGGCCAGCGTGTCAATCAGAAGCGCGCCATCGTGACCGTCGCCGAGGGCCAGACGATCGACATCTTCGGTAACTGAAGGCTAGCCGAGAAAAGTTAAAGGAAGAACTAGATTATGGCTATCCGCGTTTATAAGCCGACGACTGCAGGCCGCCGTAACGCGTCCGTCTCGGACTTCTCCGAGCTCACGCGTTCCACGCCTGAGAAGTCGCTGGTTCGCAAACTCAGCAAGACTGGCGGTCGTAACTCTTACGGCCGTATGACCTCCCGCCATCGTGGCGGCGGTCACAAGCGCCAGTACCGTCTCATCGACTTCAAGCGTTGGGACAAGGACGGCGTGCCGGCAACGGTCGCTCACATCGAGTACGACCCGAACCGTTCCGCTCGCATCGCACTGCTGCACTACGCAGATGGTGAGAAGCGCTACATCATCGCTCCGGAAGGCATCAAGCAGGGTGACGTCATCGAGACCGGCGCCAAGGCTGATATCAAGCCGGGAAACAACCTGCCGCTGCGCAACATCCCGACTGGTACCGTTGTGCACGCGATTGAGCTTCGCCCGCTGGGCGGCGCCAAGATCGCCCGTTCCGCAGGTGCTTCCGTGCAGCTCGTTGCCAAGGATGGCGCTTACGCCCAGCTGCGTATGCCGTCCGGCGAAATCCGCAACGTGGACGCTCGCTGCCGCGCAACCATCGGTGAGGTCGGCAATTCCGATCACGCCAACATCCAGCTCGGTAAGGCAGGTCGTGCACGTTGGATGGGCAAGCGCCCGATCACCCGTGGTGAATCCATGAACCCTGTCGATCACCCGCACGGCGGTCGTACCCGCGGTGGCAAGCCGCCGGTTTCTCCGTGGGGCAAGGGCGAGGTTCGTACCCGCCGTCCGAAGAAGGCTTCGAACAAGATGATTGTTCGTCGTCGCCCGAATGGTAAGAACCGTAAGTAAGGGAGTGTCGAGTAGATGACTCGTAGCATCAAGAAGGGCCCCTTCGTCGACGCCCACCTGCAGAAGAAAGTCGACGAGCAGAACGAGAAGGGTACGCACAACGTCATCAAGACGTGGTCCCGTCGTTCGATGATCACCCCTGATTTCATCGGACACACCTTCGCCGTTCACGATGGCCGCAAGCATGTTCCGGTGTTCGTCACCGAATCCATGGTTGGCCACAAGCTCGGTGAGTTCGCCCCGACCAAGACCTTCAAGGGTCATGTGAAGGACGACAAGAAGGCACGCCGCTAAAGGAGAGTAAGGACACATGGAAGCTAAAGCAATCGCTCGTCACGTCCGCGTGACGCCGCGCAAGGCTCGCCGTATGGTCGACCTCATCCGAGGCAAGAAGGCGACCGAAGCCATCACCATTCTGAAGTTCGCTCCGCAGGACGCATCCCTTCCGGTGCGTAAGGTCCTGGAGAGCGCCATCGCGAACGCTCGCGTGAAGGCCGACAAGGCCGGTGAGCCGTTCCGCGAGAACGACCTGGTCGTGAAGGAGACCTATGTGGACGAAGGCGTGACGCTCAAGCGTTTCCGCGCTCGTGCACAGGGCCGTGCCGCTCGTATCAACAAGCGCACCAGCCATATCACGGTCGTCGTCGCTAACAAGGAAGGAAACCGCTAAAGATGGGTCAGAAGATCAATCCGTTTGGCTACCGCCTGGGAATCACTGAGAACCATCGTTCCAAGTGGTTCTCCGATTCCAACAAGGTCGGCGAACGCTACCGCGACTTCGTTCTCGAAGATGACGTCATCCGCAAGGCCATGAGCAAGGATCTCGAGCGCGCGGGCGTGTCCCGTATCGTCATCGAGCGTACCCGCGACCGCGTGCGTGTGGACATCCACACTGCTCGCCCGGGCATCGTCATCGGCCGCCGTGGTGCTGAAGCTGAGCGCGTTCGCGCCAAGCTTGAGAAGCTCACTGGCAAGCAGGTCCAGCTCAACATCTTCGAAGTGAAGAACGCAGCACTGGACGCCCAGCTCGTCGCACAGGGCATCGCTGAGCAGCTCACCAACCGTGTGACCTTCCGTCGCGCGATGCGTAAGGCCCAGCAGGATGCCATGCGTGCAGGCGCTAAGGGTATTCGTATCAAGCTCTCCGGTCGCCTTGGCGGTGCCGAAATGAGCCGTTCCGAGTTCTATCGCGAGGGTCGCGTTCCGCTGCAGACCCTGCGCGCCCTCATTGATTACGGCTTCTTCGAGGCCAAGACCACTTACGGCCGCATCGGCGTGAAGGTCTGGATCTACAAGGGCGATATGACCGAGCGTGAGTTCGAAGAGCAGCAGGCACAGCAGGGCAACAACCGTCAGGGCCGTCGCGGCGATCGCCGTCCGCGTCGTGGCCAGCGCAACGCTGCCCCGCAGCAGAACGCAGCAGCAGAGGCTCCGGCCGCAGCTGAGGCACCTGCCGCAACGGAAACGAAGGAGTGAGCTGAGAAATGCTTATCCCAAAGAGAACCAAGTATCGTAAGCAGCACCGTCCGGTCCGCCGTGGCATGTCCAAGGGCGGAAACGAGATCGCATTCGGCGATTTCGGTATCCAGGCTCTGGCTCCAGCTTATGTGACCAACCGCCAGATCGAGGCCGCTCGTATCGCCATGACCCGCTACATCAAGCGTGGTGGCCGCGTGTGGATCACGATCTTCCCGGATCGTCCGCTGACCAAGAAGCCGCTCGGCACCCGAATGGGTTC
Source organism: Bifidobacterium hominis (assembly GCF_040095915.1). Lineage (NCBI taxonomy): Bacteria > Bacillati > Actinomycetota > Actinomycetes > Bifidobacteriales > Bifidobacteriaceae > Bifidobacterium > Bifidobacterium hominis. Next base: position 175,348 of record NZ_JBBMFR010000001.1, read on the forward strand.
CGGTAAGGGTACTCCGGAATTCTGGATCGCTAACGTCCACCCGGGTCGCGTCATGTTCGAGATCGGTGGCGTGTCCGAGGATGTCGCTCGCGAGGCTCTGCGCCGCGCAATCGACAAGCTCCCTATGAAGTGCCGTGTTATTGCTCGTGAAGGCGGTGACATCTGATGGCAGTCGGAACTGCAGACTACACCATGAAGAATCTGAACGAGAAGACCAACGAGGAGATCGAGGGCTTCCTCAAGAAGTCCAAGGAAGAGCTGTTCAACCTGCGCTTCCAGTCCGCGACCGGTCAGCTCGAAAACACCGCCCGCCTCAAGGCGGTCAAGCACGACATCGCCAGGATGTACACCGTCCTGCGCGAGCGTGAGCTCGGCATCAGCCAGGCCCCCGAGGCGACCGAAACGAAAGCTGAGGAGAAGTAATGGCTGAAGAGCGTAACTTCCGCAAGGTTCGTCGCGGTTACGTCGTGTCCGATAAGATGGACAAGACGATTTCCGTCGAGCTCGAGCAGCGTTCGACCCACCCGCTGTACGGCAAGGTCGTGCGTTCCACTCGTACGGTCAAGGTCCATGATGAACACAACGAGGCTCACATTGGCGACCTCGTGAGTATTATGGAGACTCGGCCCCTGAGCAAGACCAAGCGTTGGCGTCTCGATAGCATCATCGAGCGCGCTAAGTAAATAAGTTCGGCAAGGCTCCGTGAGTCACCCCGCCTGCTTCAAGCAGGCAGGCGGGGTGCTTGGGGAGAACCAGCTCGGCTAAGGAGAATCAATGATTCAGCAGGAAACGCGGCTTCATGTCGCCGACAACACGGGTGCGAAGGAACTCCTCGCCATCCGAGTGCTCGGCGGATCGAAGCGACGCTATGCCGGCATCGGCGACGTGATCGTCGCCTCCGTCAAGGACGCCATCCCTGGCGGGTCGGTCAAGAAGGGCGACGTCGTCAAGGCTGTCGTCGTCCGCACCGTCAAGGAGCACCGTCGTGTGGACGGCTCCTACATTAAGTTCGACGAGAACGCCGCCGTCATTCTCGGCTCTGGCCGTGAACCGAAGGGCACTCGTATCTTCGGACCGGTCGGTCGTGAACTGCGCGACAAGCGCTTCATGAAGATCGTGTCCCTCGCCCCGGAGGTGATCTGACATGGCAGCCAAGATTAAGAGCGGCGACCTGGTCAAGGTCATCCGCGGCAAGGATCGCGGCAAGGAAGGCACCGTCAAGCAGGTGCTCAAGGACGATCGTCTGATCGTTGAAGGCGTGCAGATCGTCAAGAAGCACGTTCGCGCCACGCAGCAGGGCCAGCAGGCCGGCATCGTGGCTGTCGAGGCTCCGATTCATCGCTCCAACGTGATGGTCATCGATCCGGAGACCAAGCAGCCGACCCGCGTGCGCATCGTCGAAAAGGAAGAGGCTCGCGACGGCAAGGTGAAGACCGTGCGTGTGCGTGTTGCCAAGAAGTCCGGAAAGGAGCTGGCATGACCGATACCACTGTCGAAGCGCCGGCAACTCCGCGCTTGAAGCAGAAGTACAACGAGCAGATTGTGCCGGAGCTGGAGAAGGAATTCCACTACTCCAACCCGATGCAGGTCGCTCGCGTTCAGAAGGTCGTCGTCTCCATGGGCGTTGGCGCCGCTGCTCGCGACTCCAAGCTCATCGAAGGCGCCGTCAAGGACCTCACCCTGATCACCGGCCAGAAGCCGAAGATCACCAAGGCTAAGAAGTCCGTCGCACAGTTCCACCTGCGCGAAGGCCAGGCCATCGGCGCTTACGTCACCCTGCGTGGCGAGCGTATGTGGGAGTTCCTGGATCGCCTTCTGACCATGGCTCTGCCGCGTATCCGCGATTTCCGTGGCATCAACGGTGACCAGTTCGACGGCCAAGGCAACTACAACTTTGGTCTCACCGAGCAGTCCATGTTCCACGAGATCGATCCGGATTCGATCGATCACCAGCGCGGTATGGACATCACCGTGGTGACCAGCACCAAGGACGACAAGGAAGCTCGCGTGCTCCTGAAGCACCTCGGCTTCCCCTTCAAGGAGAACTGATATGGCAAAAACCGCTCTTAAGAACAAGGCGGCCGCTAAGCCGAAGTTCAAGGTGCGCGCTTATACGCGTTGCCAGGTCTGCGGTCGTCCTCACTCCGTCTACCGCAAGTTCGGCCTTTGCCGCATCTGCCTTCGTGAGAAGGCCCACCGCGGCGAGCTGCCCGGCGTTACGAAGTCCAGTTGGTAAATAACGACGCTGAAGGTCCGCGGCCCAATCGCTGAAAAGCGTGCGGGCGGCGGAAACCACGGCGAGAAAGGGCAATAAGCCCAAATGACAATGACAGATCCGATCGCAGACATGCTTACGCGTCTGCGTAATGCGAGCGCGGCAAAGCACGAAACCGTGGATATGCCGTACTCCAAGTTCAAGGCGAACATCGCCGAGATTCTGAAGCGCGAAGGCTACATCAAGGACTTCACCGCTAAGGAAGCCAAGGTCGGCCAGACTCTCGAGGTCACCCTCAAGTATGGTCCGAACGGCGAGCGTTCCATCCAGGGCATCAAGCGCATCTCCAAGCCGGGCCTGCGTCGTTACGCAAAGTCCGATGCTCTGCCGATGCCGCTCGGTGGTCTTGGCATCGCAATCATCTCGACTAGCTCGGGACTGCTGACCCAGAAGGAATGCCTCGACCGAGGCATCGGCGGCGAAATCGTCGCTTTCGTTTGGTGAGAAAGGAGAGCTGAAACATGGCATCGCATATTGGTAAGCTCCCCGTCACCATTCCTGCTGGCGTGGAAGTTAAGATCGACGGTCAGTCCTTCACCGCCAAGGGCGTTAAGGGCACTGACTCCTACGAGATTCCGGAAGGCATCACCGCTCAGGTCGAAGGCAACGAGATCATCCTCGTCCCGGCTGACGATCTGCGTCCGACCCGTGCAAAGCACGGCCTGGCTCGTTCCATCGTGGCGAGCATGGTCAAGGGCGTGCACGAAGGCTATGCCAAGACCTTGGATATCGTCGGCACCGGTTACCGTGCTCAGGCGAAGGGTAAGGGTATCGAGTTCTCCCTCGGTTATTCCCACACCATCACCGTTGAGCCGCCGGAAGGCATCGAGTTCGAACTGCCGAACCCGAACCAGGTGATCGTCAAGGGTATCGACAAGCAGGCTGTCGGCCAGTGCGCCGCAAACATCCGCAAGCTTCGCGCTCCGGAACCCTACAAGGGCAAGGGCATCAAGTACTCGGATGAACGCATCCTGCGCAAGGCTGGAAAGGCTGGTAAGTAATGAGCGTCCAGATTTTCGGTAAGGGCAAGAAGGTCGCGCTCCAGCGCCGTCACGCTCGTCTGCGCAAGCGCATCAGCGGTACCCCGGAGCTCCCGCGTCTGGTGGTTACCCGTTCCAACCGTCACATGGTTGCCCAGATCATTGACGACACCAAGGGCATCACCTTGGTGAGCGAATCCACTCTGATGAGCGATTTCGCTGGTTTCGAGGGCACCAAGACCGAAGCCGCCAAGAAGGTCGGCGAACTGATTGCCAAGAAGGCTCAGGACGCAGGCATCACCGCGGTTGTGTTCGATCGTGGCGGCAACAAGTATCATGGCCGCGTCGCAGCTGTCGCTGAAGGCGCCCGCGAGGGAGGTCTGGCACTGTGAGCGACAACGAAAAGGAAACCCAAGTGGCTGAAGAAACTCAGAACACTCAGGCTGCTGCTGAGGCTACCAACGAGGATCGCAAGTCCCGTCGTGGCCAGCGTGGCGAGGGTCGTCGTGGCGAGCGTCGCAATCGTCGTGAGGAATCTCACGAGAACGAGTTGCTCGATCGCGTGGTGACCATCAACCGTGTGTCCAAGACCCACAAGGGTGGTCGTACGTTCAGCTTCGCCGCCCTCGTGGTGGTTGGCGACGGCAACGGCACCGTGGGTGTCGGCTACGGCAAGTCCCGTGAGGTCCCGGCTGCAATCGCCAAGGGCCAGCTGGATGCCAAGAAGCACATGTTCACCGTTCCGCGCATCAAGGGCACCGTCACCCACCCGGTGATCGGTCATGATGCAGCAGGTACCGTGCTCCTGCGCCCGGCTGCTCCGGGTACCGGCGTTATCGCCGGCGGTGCAGTCCGCGCCGTCATGGAATGCGCTGGCATCACCGACGTCCTGACCAAGTCGATGGGCTCCGCCACCGCCGTCAACGTGGTGCGCGCAACTGTCGACGCTCTCAAGAAGCTCGAAGAGCCGGAAGAGATCGCAGCTCGTCGTGGCATGTCCCTCGAAGAGGTGGCTCCTGACTCCCTGCTGCGTGCTCGCGCCGAAGGCATCGCCGAGGCTCGCAAGGCCCGTGAAGAAGCACAGGCCAAGGCCGCTCAGAAGGACGGTGAGTGATGACTAACCTGAACATCAAGCTGCACCACGGTCTGGTGAACTCCACTCCGAAGCAGCGTGCTGCGGCTCAGACTCTGGGCCTGAACAAGATTGGCAAGACCGTGACTCGTGAGGACACCCCGGCCCTTCGTGGCCAGCTGATGGTTCTCCGTCACCTGGTCACCGTTGAGGAGGCTGACTGATTATGGCAGATATTCTGCAGATGCATGACCTGAAGCCGGCTCCGGGCGCCAAGAAGGATCGCATTCGCGTCGGTCGTGGTGAAGGCTCCAAGGGTAAGACCTCGGGCCGTGGCGACAAGGGCACCAAGAAGCGCTACCAGGTTCGCCCGGGCTTCGAAGGTGGCCAGCTGCCGCTGTACATGCGCCTTCCGAAGCTGCGTGGCTTCAAGAGCCCGTTCAAGAAGGAGTATCAGGTCGTCAACGTCGCAGCTCTTGCGGAACTGTTCCCGCAGGGTGGCGAGATTACCGTTGCTGATCTGGTTGCCAAGGGTGCCGTGCGTGACGGCTACCCGGTCAAGGTCCTGGGCGACGGCGAGGTTTCGGCTGCCTACACCATTAAGGGTGTCAAGGCTTCCGCTTCCGCCAAGTCCAAGATTGAGGCTGCCGGCGGCTCCATCTCCGAGGACTGATTCCACGGAATGTAGCTGACTTAAGCTCGTGAGTGAGGCTTCTCCCGCTGGGGCGGGGGAAGCCTCATTTCGTTTTTCGATCCAGTACGGGGAACGAAAAACAATGCCCAGAAATCTAATAAAAAACCAGCAAAGGATGGAACACTCCACGTGTAGGTAGACGCCGTACGCTAGACTCGACCGGTAGAGTCTGTTTTTTGCATGGGTGCGCAGGCGCGCACGTCGATGGAAGGAATCCCAGGTGAGGACGTTAATCCAGGCCTTGAAAACCAAGGAGTTGAGGAACAAGATCCTCTTCACTCTTGGCATCATCATCATTTATCGTATTGGCTCGTTCATTCCGACCCCAGGTGTCGACTACAAGGTGGTCCAGGAGTGCGTCGGCTCGATGAACAGCACCTCCGAGAACTTCATTAGTCTGGTGAACCTCTTCTCCGGCGGCGCAATGCTGCAGCTGTCGATCTTCGCACTGGGTGTCATGCCGTACATCACGGCATCCATCGTCATCCAGCTGCTCCGCGTGGTCATTCCTCGCTTTGAGGCGCTGCATAAGGAAGGCCAGTCTGGCGAAGCCAAGCTGACCCAGTACACTCGCTACCTGACCATTGGCCTCGCTGTGCTGCAGTCCACCACCATTCTGGTGACCGCCCGCTCCGGCGCCCTGTTTAACTACCAGTGCTCCCAGGTCGTGCCTGACGGTTCCGTCTGGAACCTCGTGGTCATGGTGCTGATCATGACCGGTGGTACGGGCCTGATCATGTGGATGGCCGAATTGATCACCGATAAGGGTCTTGGCCAGGGTATGTCCATCCTTATCTTCATGTCCATCTGCTCCGGCTTCCTGCCGCAGTTGTGGGAGATCGGTTGGGGTACCAAAGGCACCGATGGCAATTGGGGGAAGTTTGCCGCGGTCGTCGGCGTGCTGTTGGTCATCATGATTCTCGTCATCTATGTCGAGCTTTCCCAGCGCCGTATTCCGGTGCAGTACACCCGTCGTATGATTGGCCGCAAGATGTACGGCGGATCCTCCACCTATCTGCCGCTGAAGATCAATATGAGCGGCGTTATCCCGCCGATCTTCGCGTCCTCCATTCTGGCCATTCCGACCCTGATCGCACAGTTCGGCAATTCCAGCCAGTCCTGGGTCAAGTGGATCAACTCCAACCTGGCCAACACCACTTCCGTGTGGTACATCGCACTATACGCGCTGATGATCGTGTTCTTCTGCTTCTTCTACACGGAAATCACCTTCAACCCGGACGAGACCGCAGACAACATGAAGCAGTATGGCGGCTTCATTCCGGGCATCCGCGCAGGCAGCGCCACCAGCCGTTATCTGAGCTACGTGATGAACAGGCTCAACACCGTCGGCGCCGTGTACCTGCTATTCGTGGCGCTTATTCCGACCGTGCTCATCATGGCGCTTGACCTCAACACCAAGTTGCCGTTCGGCGGCACCACCATCCTGATCATCGCAGGCGTCGGCCTCGACACCCTGCGTCAGGCCAAGGCTCAGACCGAACAGTTCCAGTACGCTGGATTCCTGTTCGAGAGCACTGACCACAAGGAAGGCAAGTAAAGCCTTGAAATCGTGATACCGTTTCGGCATGAGGCGGTATCACGATTTTTTATATAAACAATCGAGAATCAGAAAGCCTCGAAAGAGGCCAAATGAAACGGAGAACAATATGCGACTGCTGATCATGGGACCTCAGGGCGTCGGCAAGGGCACTCAGGCTGCTCTGCTGAGCGAACACTACGGTATTCCGGCAATCTCCACCGGCGATATCTTCCGCTACAACATCAAGAACAAGACTGAGCTTGGCGTTGAGGCGCTGAAATACATCGATAAGGGCGAACTGGTTCCTGACGAGCTGACCAACAAGATCGTCAAGGATCGCTTGGCCATGGACGATGCCAAGAACGGTTGGATTCTCGATGGCTACCCGCGCAACGCCTCCCAGGTCGAAGCGCTGGATGCCATCCTTGCCGATCTGAACACTCCGCTGGACGCCGTGGTGGCTCTCGACGCCGACCATGACGTGCTTATGGAGCGCATGAAGAAGCGCGCCGAGATCGAAGGACGCTCCGACGACACTCCGGAAGCAATCGCCAAGCGCCTCGACGTGTATGCCAAGGAAACCGCTCCGCTGCTGGCAACCTACGAAGAGCGTGGCCTGCTGAAGACCTTCAACGGCGTCGGTTCCATCGAAGAGATCCAGTCCACCATCGTGGCTGAACTCGGCTGAAATAGCTAAAATAGCTGAGGATTGGGCTGATTCGAATCATATGCATAGATAAGAAAGCCCAATAAAATACCATAAGTCGATCAAAAACGGGAATTGCGACACGCCGAACGTGCCGTAATTCCCGTTTTCGTGTATTCTTGCAAGTTGGTGTGTCTTCGGGCACTCATAGTAATCGCCAAAGAACGGAACGAGGCTCATGGCTAAAGACGGTGTGATTGAAGTCGAAGGACAGGTAGTGGAAGCACTGCCGAACGCGATGTTCCGCGTTGAACTCGAGAACAAGCATATCGTGCTCGCAACCATCTCGGGCAAGATGAGGAAGAACTACATCCGCATTCTGCCGCAGGATCGTGTTGTGCTTGAAATGAGCCCCTACGATCTGAACCGCGGCCGTATTACGTACCGTTACAAGTAAGGTACATAAGCAAAGGAAAACCATGAAGGTCAGCCCTAGTGTGAAGAGGATCTGCGAGAATTGCCGCGTGATCCGTCGTCACGGCCGCGTCATGGTGATCTGCGTCAACCCGCGCCACAAGCAGCGTCAGGGCTGAGAGTAGATCCAGCGGCACAATAAGTACAGGCGCTGAGTCACAGATCGCGCAAGCGATATGAACCCCGGGTACGCAGGCCCGGGCCGGGAAACCGGACGACTCGGTGCAAGACCTGCGGAAAACAGAAGGAATCGCAATGGCACGTCTTGCCGGAGTCGACATCCCCAATGAGAAGCGCATCGAGATCGCCCTCACCTACATCTTTGGTGTGGGTCGCACTCGTGCCAAGGAAACGCTTGCCGCGACCGGTATCAACCCGGATATTCGCGTCAAGGATCTGACGGATGAGCAGCTGATCACGCTGCGTGACTACCTCGAGGGTAACTATAAGATCGAGGGTGATCTGCGTCGTGAAATCGATGCGGATATCCGTCGTAAGATTCAGATCAACTGCTACCAAGGCCAGCGTCACCGTAAGGGACTTCCTGTGCGCGGTCAGCGCACCAAGACCAATGCGCGCACCCGCAAGGGACCGAAGCGTACGGTCGCCGGAAAGAAGAAGGCCACCAAGTAATCGGTGGCTGTCAGTTCAGACCACGAGACGTAAGTTTCATCGCCTGAACAAAAAAGCAAATTCGTTATTAGGAAACGAGGGTCAATGGCAGCTCAAAAGCAAGCCGCGCGCAAGCCGCGTCGCCGCGACCGTAAGTCGGTCCCGGTTGGGCAGGCGCACATCAAGTCCACTTTCAACAACACCATCATTTCGATCACCGACCCGTCCGGCGCAGTTGTGTCCTGGGCGTCCGGTGGCGATGTCGGCTTCAAGGGCTCCCGTAAGTCTACGCCGTACGCCGCTGGCATGGCCGCTGAATCCGCAGCCCGCAAGGCTATGGAGCACGGTCTGAAGAAGGTCGACGTGTTCGTAAAGGGTCCGGGTTCCGGTCGTGAAACCGCTATCCGTTCCCTGCAGTCCGCCGGACTCGAAGTCGGTTCCATTACCGACGTCACCCCGCAGGCACACAACGGCGTTCGTCCTCCGAAGCGCCGTCGCGTCTGAGCACTAGAAAAAATCATCAATCCAACGCCGCTTATGGCCGGTGAGTGCACCACCGGCCTGAAGCTGAAAGGATAACCACAGTGCTTATCGCACAGCGTCCGACACTTACCGAGGAATCTCTCAACCCTCAGCGTTCCCGCTTCACCATCGAGCCTCTCGAGCCTGGTTTCGGTTACACGCTTGGCAACTCGCTGCGCCGCACCCTCCTGAGCTCCATCCCTGGAGCGGCTGTGACTTCGGTGCGTATCTCCGGCGTCCCGCACGAGTTCACCACTCTGCCGGGTGTTGAAGAGGACGTTACCGAGATCCTGCTGAACATCAAGGGCATCGTGCTCACCAGCGAATACGATGAGCCGGTTGTCATGTATCTGCGCAAGAGCGGCAAGGGCGAGGCCACCGCGGGTGACATCACCCCTCCGGCCGGCGTCACCATCGCCAACCCGGATATGCATATCGCAACCCTCGCGGAAGATGGGGAACTCGAAATCGAGTTCACCGTCGAGCGTGGTCGTGGTTATGTGCCTGCCCAGATGAACAAGCAGGATAACGCCGAGATCGGTCGTATTCCGGTCGACTCGATTTACTCCCCGGTGCTCAAGGTGAGCTATCGTGTGGAAGCCACCCGCGTTGAACAGCGCACTGACTTCGACAAGCTCATCCTGGACGTGGAGACCAAGCCGGCAATCTCCCCGCGCGATGCAGTCGCATCCGCAGGCTCCACCTTGGTGGAGCTCTTCGGCCTGTGCCGCGAGCTCAATACCCAGGCTGAGGGCGTCGAAGTTGGACCTGCCCCGGTGGCAGAGGAAACCAACCCGGAGATGGCCGTTCCGATCGAGGATCTCAACCTCACCCAGCGCAGCTACAACTGCCTGAAGCGTGAAGGCATCCACACGATCGGCGAGCTGGTCGCCCACACTGAGCAGGATCTGCTCGACATCCGCAATTTCGGTATGAAGTCCATCGACGAAGTCAAGGAAAAGCTCCAGTCCTTGGGTCTGGCTCTCAAGGCTTCCCCGCTGGGCAACTTCGATACCAACAACCTCGAAGGTGGCACTTTCTTCTCGCCGGAAGACGAGTGATTCGCCGCTTTTGACCTAACCGCTTCGTCGGATTCGGATGTTCGGGCGACTGCCCACCTGAATCCGACGGGGCTTTCAAGGAGAAACAATGCCTACACCAAAGAAGGGTCCGCGTCTGGCCTCCAGCCCGGCTCATGAGCGTCTTATGCTCGCGAACATGGCTACCAGCCTGTTCCAGCGCGGCCGCATCACCACCACCCTGCCGAAGGCCAAGCGCCTTCGTCCGCTGGCTGAGCGCCTGATCACGCTCGCCAAGCGTGGTGATCTGCACAGCCGCCGTCGCGTGATGCGTGTCATCCGCAACAAGTCCGTCGTGCACAAGCTGTTCACCGAGATCGCCGAGCAGATGGAGCAGCGTGAGGGTGGCTACACCCGCATCGTTAAGATCGCTCCGCGTCGCGGCGATGCCGCTCCGGCAGCCGTCATCGAGCTCGTCACCGAGCCGGTGAGCCCGAAGCAGGCTGTGGTCAAGGAAGCCGAAGCTGCAACCAAGGTTGCCGCTGAAGAAGCTCCGGTTGTCGAAGAGGCACCGGTTGAGGCTCCGGAAGCCACCGCAGAGAACGCCGAGTGATTGGCATCAAGCAGGCTTGACTAGCTGATACAGAAGGCTGGGAATCGAAAGGTTTCCAGCCTTTTTGTTATGTGTTGTTATGTGTTGCCATGTGTTGTTATGCGCCTTTTGTTATGCTCATTGCCGTGAGATTACGTATCGACTTGGCATATGACGGCACCGATTTTTACGGATGGGCGAAACAGCCTGACATGCGCACCGTGCAAGGTGAGATCGAACGGGTGCTGCATACCATTCTGCGGGTGCCGGAAGGCGACGACGACGAGCCGTTGCGCCTGACCGTCGCAGGTCGTACCGATACCGGCGTGCACGCGTCGCACCAAGTTTGCCATCTCGATATCAATGAAGAGACACTTGCACGTTGCGTCGGGCATATGCAGGTCGAACCGGCGATGGCGTTGACGCGACGACTGCAACGCATGCTGCCGAACGATATTGCCATTCGTTCCATCAAAGAGGCTTCTAAAGGATTCGACGCACGTTTTTCCGCGCTGGAACGCACCTACGTATATCGCATTGCCGACCGATCAAGCGAAATCGATCCACGTACCAGAAATTGCGTGCTTCATATCGACGATGATCTCGACATCGAAGCCATGAACAAGGCTGCTGAAATGACGATCGGTCTGCATGATTTCGGCTCGTTCGCAACTCCCAATCCGGGAGGAACCACCATACGCGAGGTCAAAACCGCGTATTGGAGGCGCATACCGCAGCATCCGCTTATCGACGACGGAGCCACCATGGGGGAGCGGTACCGAACGCCCGCCTTGGAATCGGGACTGCTCTGCTTCACCATCGTCGCCGACGCATTCGCACGCAATATGGTGCGTTCGTTGGTTAACGGTTGCGTACAGGTCGGTATCGGCAAACGTTCCTTGGATTGGTTCGCCGGAAAAATGGTGACGCCGTTGCGTGAAGGCAGCACCGGCCCGATCGCTCCGCAAGGATTGACGCTCGAACATATCGAATATCCGAAAGACGACCAGTTGGCGATTCGTGCCGAAGCGATTCGTGCGAAGCGCACTTTGTAAGAGCACATACTGTATAGCAGCACAGAAGATCGCACTATACGATCGCACCAGATATCGCATCGCAAAACTGCATCAAGCAATCGCAAGAAAAACGGAAAACGAGATATAGTTCGAAAAGAACACGAGAATCATGCGAAATGCCATGACGACGTTACGTCGTTCTCACGAGTCCGTGACCGAGACGCAATCGTAATAATTCGTTGCATTTTAGGGTAATCGAACGCCAGTACGTCTTCTATCGAGGATTGAGCGGCCTTAAGACGGGCATGCATTTTCAGGGGTAGAAGAAGTGTGCGACGATGAATGAAGGCATAAAAGTTGCAAATCGCCTGAAGCAATAACCTTGGTTCCTATGTGCTCCTACGTGCCACAGGGCCGTAAGCAATAAAAAAACCGAAGCGCCATTGCTCCGGTTTTTCTGCTTGCGGATAAGGCGAGATTCGAACTCGCGGAGGGGGTTGCCCTCACACGCTTTCGAGGCGTGCTCCTTAGACCGCTCGGACACTTATCCACTGCGCCGCTTGAAAACAAGCAACTTTATTATTTTGCCACAGCTTTGGCGATTGTCAAATCCGGCTATGAGATTTTTGCGATGTCCGCGATTGTTCGGCGTGTCTTGGCTGCATGGATGATGCGTCACGTTGTCAGGCTCGTGGTTGCGTGGGTATCGCGTGAACTGTTGCGTGGATTGGCGCATGTGTTGATGTGTGTTGATGTGCGCTATTCGAACAGTGCCTCGTCGAATGATGGATAGCCCCATGTGAGAGCCAGATCCACACGGTCGGCGATCATGCTGGTAAGTACGCCCAGAGACTGTTGCCTTGAATCATCCGAAGAGTTTTCTGCGGTCATGCGGGATTGTGCTGAGTCACCTGTCGAATTCGAGCTTGATGCGACGGCCGCGATTTCGCTGCGCGCGCAATTCATTTCAATGACGGCGTCGGTCGGTGCGAACAATCCAGTTGTGGAATCCACCATGGTGTTGGGATTGGCGAGCAGTTGCGTGACATCATATGTTTTCGCACGATCGTCTTTGGCTCCGGAGAAAGAAATCAGTCGCTGCGAAGTTGTTTTATGACGATCGCTGATATCGAGCGTCGCATGTCCGACGGAACGTGCCGCGAAAACCCCCATCGCAAATCCTGCCTGATCTTCCGCAACGGACATGGCGGAAAGCGAATCCGCGTCAATATCAAACGAATCGATGCCGTCACAACGCGACAGCGTGGGCTGTGCGATGTTGATCGCAAGTCGCGCCGCCATCAAACGGGCAGTGTGACGGGCCTGCGCGCTACGCAACGTGCCGTCGGCGAACCGTGCAGGGCAGTAGGCAGCGGTGTTCGCCCAATCTGAAATCGCCTCCTGTGCGGCGAGATAGCGCATGACGATATGGCGTGACTTGTCTGCCATGATATCGGCGTTGGCAGTCGCGTCGGCATATGCCTTCTCGCAAGGACTTGGCTGCTGTTCCGCTTCGGCGCGGCCAGAGATTCGGGGTGCGGAGCAGGCGGTCAGAGACGCTACAAGCAAGCCTATGCATGCCAAGACGCAGACGCGTCTTGAGGTCGACGAGACCGAGGGGAAAAGAGGGGAACGTGTCTGCATGAAATATTAGACTAATAGTCGACTGTGACCATTGGGCCGAGCGCTCGGAATAACTTCATATAGGAGGTCTTGGAAGTATGGAACTGGACCTGGCAGGAATGCACCAGCTCGCAGCTGGGCAGGGAATCGATCCCGAGACGCTGGATGCCGCACTCTCGGAAGCGTTGCGACTGGCATATCTGAAAACGCCGCACGCGGCGAAGCATGCTCGTGTGGAGCTTGATCCGCGTGCCGGAAGCTTTACTGTTTGGGCTCAGGATGAGATTCCGGTCGAACCGACCGAGGATAATCCTTACCCTGCGCCGACTCTGGGCGAGGAATATGATGACACTCCGCGTGACTTTGGCCGCTTGGCCGCAGCCACCGCGCGTCAGGTCATCGGCCAGCTGTTCCGCAAGGCCGAGGACGACAAGGTGTTCGGCGCGTTCTCAGGGCAGAAAGGCAAGCTGATCACCGGTATCGTGCAGCAGGATGTGAAGGATACCTCCAATGTGCACGTGGCCGTTGGCGATGTCGAAGCGTTGCTGCCCCGCCGTGAGCAGGTGCCGGGAGAACGTTACCGCCACGGTGAGCGCATTCGCGTATATGTGGTGAATGTTGCACGTGGTCTCAAGGGACCGGAAATCGTAGTGTCCCGCTCCCATCCGGAGCTGGTTCGCCGCCTGTTCGAGCGTGAGGTTCCGGAACTGGTTTCCGGCGCCGTGTCGATTATGGCCATTGCTCGTGAGGCCGGCGCCCGCACCAAGATCGCGGTACGAGCTAATACCGAAGGCGTCAATCCGAAGGGTGCCCTGATCGGCCCCGGCGGCGCTCGCGTGCGTGCGGTGATGGAGAATCTCGGACCGGAAAAGATTGATATCGTCGACTGGTCTGCCGATCCGGCGAAGTTCGTCGCTGCGGCGCTGTCTCCGGCGGTCGCCACCGGTGTGCAGGTGATCAGCGAGAAGAACCAGACCGCAATCGCCTTCATCCATGATGATCAGCTGTCTCTTGCCATCGGCAAGGAAGGCCAGAACGCACGTTTGGCCGCCAAACTGACCGGATGGAAGATCGGCATCGAATCCGCCGAGGCACACGCCAAGAAGATGGCCGAAGCGCAGGCTTCGACCAGCGAGGAAACCGCCGAATAACCAACACTTTCAGCAACGGCAAGCCCGTGGGGATTCAATCCACGGGCTTGAGTATGCTGGACTCGATAATCCAAAGCGTGGGGGTTCATGCCGTCATGCCCAGGGAAAAGACGAGGTATCACGAACATGGTTGCACGATGAGAAGGAACAAGCTCGCCGTGAATCAGTAGCGGTCGCGCTCGTATGCGCGCGGCCCAAGATAGGAGAAATTGAGTGCCGAAAGCACGCGTATATGAACTTGCCAAGGAACTTGGCGTTGACAGCAAGACTGTTTTGAACAAACTTGAGGCGATGGGCGAATTTGTGAAGTCTGCATCGTCCACCGTTGAACCTCCGGTTGCCCGTAAGCTGAGGAATGCTTTCGCTTCCAACGCGAAGGGCAACGCATCCGAATCCAAGAAGCCTGCGGCTCCGGCCAAGAAGCCGGCTGCCCCCGCAGCTTCGCCCACTCCTGCGCCTCGCGCCACCCCGGCTGCTCCCGCGGCATCCGCGGCAAAGCCTTCCGCTCCAAAGCCGGCACGTCCTACCGCATCCAAGTCCGAAGCTCCGAAGCCCGGGCAGCGTATGCCTCGTCCGGGTGATTCCCGCCAGCATGGCAATCGCGCCAACGGCAACGCCCCACGTCCGCAGGGCGAACGCCATCAGGGCGGCAAGCCAGCTCCGGTTCCGGGACCTCGCGCACAGCGCAACAATACCAATGCTTCGCAGGGCGGCAATGGCAACAATGCCGCCAATGGTGCGAAGCCGCACACTCCGGGTCCGCGTCCGGGCAACAATCCGTTCAGCCGCAAGCAGGGCATGCACACCCCAACACCGGGTGACATTCCGCGTCCGCATCCGATGAACCGTCCGAACGCCAACAACAATGGCGAAGGCCGTCGTGGCGGCCGCCCGGGGCAGGGTGGCGGCCAGCGTGGTGGTTTCCGCGGTCGTCCGGGTCAGGGCGCCGGTGCGAAGCCGGGCCAGTGGGGCCAGCATCGTCCGGGGCAGGGTGGCGGCCAGCGCCCTGCAGGCGGTGGCAACCGTTTCGGTGGCGGTTCCAATGCCAACGGCGGCGGTTTCCAGGGCGGTAATAGCGCTCCGAGCAACGGTCCAGCACGCGGCGGCGGTCGCGGTCGCGGCGGTGCTGCAGGCGCATTCGGACGTCAGGGCGGCAAGTCCTCGAAGGCCCGTAAGAATCGTCTGGCAAAGCGTCAGGAATTCCAGGAGATGAAGGCCCCGGTCATCGGCGGCGTGCGCATTCCTACTGGCAACGGCCAGACCGTTCGTCTGCGTCAGGGCGCATCCCTCGCCGATTTGGCCGAAAAGATCAACGTCAATCCGGCTGCTTTGGTCACCGTGCTCTTCCATCTTGGTGAGATGGCCACGGCAACCCAATCCTTGGACGAGTCCACCTTCCAGATCCTCGGCGAGGAAATCGGCTGGGATATCAAGATCGTGTCTGCCGAAGAGGAAGACAAGGAGCTGCTGCAGCAGTTCGACATCGACTTGGATGAGGAAGAACTGCAGGAGGATGAGGATCTGAAGCCGCGTCCGCCGGTCGTTACCGTGATGGGCCACGTCGATCATGGTAAGACCCGACTGCTCGACACCATCCGCCGTACCAACGTCATCGCACGTGAGGCCGGTGGCATCACCCAGCGTATCGGTGCATACCAGGTGACCGTCGATCTTGAGGGCGAACCGCGTAAGATCACGTTCCTTGATACCCCAGGCCACGAAGCCTTCACCGCCATGCGTGCCCGTGGCGCCGAGCTCACCGACGTCGCGATTCTTGTGGTCGCGGCGGATGACGGCGTGATGCCGCAGACCGTGGAAGCCATCAACCACGCGCAGGCAGCCAACGTGCCGATCGTGGTAGCCGTCAATAAGATCGATAAGCCGGGAGCGAACCCCGACAAGGTCCGCGGCCAGCTCACCGAATACGGTCTCGTGCCGGAAGAATACGGTGGCAGCACCATGTTCGTCGACATTTCCGCCAAGCAGGGCACCAATGTCGACAAGCTGCTCGAAGCCGTGCTTCTTACCGCCGATGCTGAGCTTGATCTGCGTGCCAACCCGGATATGGACGCTCGCGGTGCCACCGTGGAAGCTCGACTCGACAAGGGCCGTGGTGCCGTGGCGACCGTGCTTGTTCAGTCCGGTACGCTGCACATCGGCGACTCCATCGTCGCTGGCACCTCCTACGGACGTGTCCGCGCCATGCTTGACGAGAACGGCAACCATATGAAGGAAGCCGCGCCGTCCACTCCGGTGCAGGTGCTTGGCTTGACCTCCGTGCCGACCGCAGGCGACCTGTTCCTGGTGGCCTCCGACGACCGTACCGCACGCCAGATCGCCGAGAAGCGTCAGGCCACCGAACGTGCCGCCCAGCTGGCCAAGCGTCGCAAGGTCGTGTCTCTGGAAAGCCTCAAGGAGCAGTTCGCCAAGTCCGAAGTCGACATGCTCAACATCGTCATCAAGGGCGATTCCTCCGGTTCTGTCGAAGCGCTGGAAGATTCCTTGATGAAGATCGAAGTGTCCGACGAGGTCGGCATCCAGGTGATCCACCGCGGCGTCGGCGCCATCACCCAGAACGACGTCAACCTGGCTACCGTCGACAAGGCCGTCATTATCGGCTTCAACGTTCGCCCGAACCGTCAGGTGGCGGATCTGGCCGAACGTGAAGGCGTGGAAATCAAGTACTACTCGATCATCTACAAGGCCATCGAAGACATCGAGGCATCCCTCAAGGGCATGCTCAAGCCGGAATTCGAAGAGGTCGTCACCTCCCACTCCGAGATCCGCGAAATCTTCCGTTCCTCCAAGTTCGGCAACATCGCGGGTGTCATGGTGCAGGACGGCGAAGTCAAGCGCGGTACGAAGTGCCGTATTCTGCGCAACGGCATCGCAACCGTCAACGATCTTGAGATCTCCTCGCTGCGTCGTTTCAAGGACGACGTCACTTCCGTCAAGGAAGGTTACGAAGCGGGTATCAACCTCGGTTCGTTCAACGATATCGAGCTTGGCGATATTATCGAGACTTTCGAAATGCAGGAAATCGAACGTAAGTAGCCGATTGACTCGAACCAGCGATCGATAACAGGAAAGGAACGCCCACAGCTGACATACGGCTGCGGGCGTTCCGCAATACAACAAGAACTTATTTCAAGAACTAAGCTGATACATTTATCTGATTGAAGGACGATAATGGCAGGAACCAATCCTCGCGCCGCCCGTATCGCGGCGTTGATCCAACGTGTGATCGCATCCTCCATGGAGGCGCAGCTGCACGACAAGCGTCTCGCAAACGTGACCATCACCGAAGTGCGTGTGACCAATGATCTGCAGATCGCCAAGGTCTACTGGACCCAGCTTGGCCGTGAAGGACACGAGCAGGGTGAACGTCGCCGCGCACAGCAGGCGTTGAACCAGGCCAAAGGCCGTCTGCGTTCCCTCGTGGGCACTAAGGCCGGCTTACGCCTGACTCCGCAGCTCGAATTCGTGTTTGACGAGGTGCCAGGCGAAGCACATGAGATCGAAGATATTCTCGCCATCGCGCGCAAGCGTGACGAAGAGCTCGCCAAGACCCGCGAAACCGCGCAGTATGCGGGCGAGGCCGATCCGTACAAGCATCCGGAAGAGGATGTTGACGATGATTTCGACGATGACGACGTCGAAGTCGAAGATTGGGACGATGACGAAGAAGCCTGAACATTCCGGTCTGCTGGTCATCGACAAGCCGCAGGGCGTCACCAGCCATGACGTGGTCGCGGCCGTACGCGGCGCCCTGCATATGAAGCGAGTCGGGCATGCGGGCACGCTCGATCCGATGGCCACCGGCGTGCTGGTGGTCGGATTCGGCAATGCCACGCGACTGCTCAACTACATTGTCGACCATAACAAAACGTACGAGGCCACCATTCGCCTTGGGCAGCGCACCACCACGGACGATGCCGAAGGCGAGTTGCTGCCGGGGGAGCGGACAGCGAGCTTTCCCTCGCGTCAAGCTGTGGAACAGCTGATCGCAGAACGGTTCACCGGGCGCATCGAACAGGTACCGAACGTCTACTCCGCCATTAAGGTCAACGGCCATCGCGCTTACGATCTGGCGCGCGAAGGCAAGGACGTGGAGCTTAAGGCACGCCCTGTGACCATCGAAGAGTTCAACGTGCGGCAGGCGCGTTACGGCTACACGCATAGCGATCATGCCGGCGCGGAACTTGCTGGCGCAATCGTGGACGAGACGGCAGGCGATGGATGGATTGCCGACACCGCACTGCATGAAGACATGCAGCCCGTTATGGAACTCGACGTGACCGTGACCTGTTCCGCAGGTACCTACATTCGCGCGCTCGCACGCGATTTAGGTGAGGAACTCGGGTTGGGAGGCCATCTGACGATGTTGAGACGCACGCGCGTCGGCAGATTCTCGGTGGATATGCCCAACGTCATGAGCGCCCACGCTGAATCCAAAACATTCACCAATCGTGAAGGCACGGAAGTGACGCGCAATCGTGCGGTACTTGACGATGCCGATCATGCGCTCGATCATGCGCTAGATCCCGTGGCCAGTGCCGCGGCTTCCATGAGTATGCTGGCCGTCAGCGAGCAGGAGGCGGCCGACTTGCGTTTCGGACGCAGAATCGCACATGACATACATACGACCACGGCGGCGTACGTTGAGAAAACCAACGATTTGGTCGCCATCCTTGAACGTGCGAAACGTGGTGAGGCCAAACCGGTCGCGGTATTCAACTGAACCATCCAATCAGACTACAGACACGAATCCATACACAAGAAGGACATGATGAAGACAATCACGCTCACGCCTGATGCCAGTGGCATGGTGGATTGGCCTACACTGAGCAACGATAAGAAATCCGTGGTGACCATCGGTTCGTTCGATGGCATGCATCAGGGCCATCAGGCGGTGATTCGCCGCGTGGTGGAAGTCGCCAAGAAGGAACAGTCCTTCTCCGTGGTGGTGCTGTTCGATCCACGCCCCGCTTTGGTACACGGTTATGCGGCGAAGAACGGTGGTCAGGAGCCGCCGACCGGTATGGCTGACACGCAAGCGCTCACCAGCATGCAGGAGCGTCTTCGCACCATCAACAAGCTGGGAGTGGATTACACGCTCATCGTGCACTACACACTGGCATTCGCGGCGAAATCATACCGATTCTTCCTCGGTCAGATGGTCGGCAAGCTGGGTATGCGCGCCTTGGTGCTCGGTTCCGACGCGGCCATGGGTGCGAATCGCGCCGGAGACGTGAAAGCCATTGAGGATCTCGCGCTCGCTACTGGTGTGTTCCAGCTTGAAGTGGTTGATGATCGAGGTCCCGGAGAGACCCGCGTGCCAGCCAATGCCCAACCGGTTACGCCGACCGGCCATGGCGAGCCGGCAGACCCGCTGGAAGGCGCTTCCAAGGCGGAACGCCGCGCATGGAGCAAGAAGAACCAAGCCAAGCTCGTGCGTGTGTGGAGTTCCACGAATGTGCGTTACCTGCTTGGCCGGGGACGCATCAAGGACGCCGATGCGATTCTGGGGCATCCGCACGCCGTGGAAGGCATTGTGGTGCACGGCGAGGAGCGTGGACGCACCATTGGATTCCCGACGGCGAATTTGAGTGACAATGTTGCCGGTTATCTGCCGGTTGACGGCGTGTATGCGGGTTGGCTCGTTGATTTGGGAGCGAAGACTACGGAGAGCGACCATGCGGAAGCGGCGTCCGATGGTATTTCGCAACAGTTTGACTCGTCTTTCGTTGACGCCCGCCTTGCCGATCATTCGCCATATCGTTGGCCCGCTGCGATTTCCATTGGCACCAAGCCGACCTTCAACGAGGCGACCGGCATGAATGAGCGTGTGGTCGAGGCCTACGCCATCACCGACGATTGGCTTGATTTGTACGATCATCAGGTGCGTGTGGAATTCGTAGGATTCCTGCGTCCTCAAATCAAATTCGATTCTGCGCAGGATCTGGTCGACGAGCTGAAGCGCAATGTCGAGGAGACCAAGCGAATTACTGCCTGATACTAATCGCAGCAATAATCGCAATAATAATCACGATAATGACAGTGATTAGTGAATGCTGGTATTTTCGATAAATTCGTATCAGTATTCAAAAAATAGCGGGGTTCTTACGTGAGAATCTACGTAAGAACCCTACTAATATAGTGTTATATAATTATGGAATTACCATAAGATTAATTGCGGAAATGAGAGAAGAATTCCTTTGTTTCCGGATCTTGCGATTCATCCATGACCTCATGTGCGAAGCTCATTTCATGGGTCGTCATAAGGATCGTGGTGCCCTGCTCTTTGAGTTCGGCCACCATGTTCAGCACCTCGCCCACCAGCATCGGGCCAAGCGCCTTTCCTTAATCCGTCTTCTCTGCCCACGCATTGCGTTGCAGCTGCATAAGCATAATGTATATGCTTCGCGTGTACACATGCGAAAACGGTATGTAGGGTGTGCTATCGCAACATGGCGTCAAGCGCATCCTGCAATGTGTCGACCTGAACGATCGACAATCCGGGAATCGCGATTTCCCTACGTAATGTTGGCACTACAGCGGTGGTGAAGCCAAGACGGGCCGCCTCTCGCAACCGGTATTCCAATCGCGGCACCGGACGCACCTGCCCGGTCAGCGAGATCTCACCGACCGCACATGTGGTGCGACTGATCGCCTTCGATTTCGCGGCGCTCGCCAACGCGCCCACAATCGCCAGATCGCAGCCCGGCTCGCGCGCCTGACCGCCGGCGATCGTGGAAATATACAGGTCGTTTGCCAGAAGATTGACGTTGCCATGCCGGTACAGCACCGCCACCAGCATGGCGATGCGGTTCGCGTCCACGCCATTCGCGGCACGTCTCGGCGTCGGCAGCACGGATTTGGTGACGAGCGACTGCACTTCGATGGGAAGACTGCGATGCCCATCCAATGTGAATGTCACGCACGTGCCCTCCACCGGAGTGGGATTGGCGGAATTGGAAGACGACAGAAAAAGCCCCGACGGGTCCGTCACCTCTTCGATGCCTTCGCCGCTCATATCGAAACAGCCGACCTCATCGGTGGGTCCGAAACGATTCTTCACCGCGCGCAGCATGCGAAGCGCGGTTTCGGCATCCCCTTCGAACTGGCAGACCACATCGACGAGATGTTCCAACGTGCGTGGGCCGGCAATTGAGCCGTCTTTGGTGACATGACCGACTAATAATACCGGAATATCAAGCGTTTTGGCGGTGTCGATCAGCGCGCTCGCCACTTCGCGCACCTGCGTCGACCCTCCAGAAATGCCGTCGACTTCCTGCGAGACGATGGTCTGTGCGGAATCGACGATGGCCAGCGCAGGCTTGTTTTGCTCGATCAGTCCAAGCACGGTCGACAGGTCGGTGGTGGCGGCCAGTAGCAGATTCGGCTCGACTGCGCCTATTCGTGAGGCCCGCATGCGCACCTGCGCTTGCGATTCCTCACCGGAAATATACAGCACCGTGTTGCGTTCCGGTTGTGCCGCGCAAAGACGGGCCACGTTGCCGGCGGTTTCCAGCAGCAGCGTCGATTTGCCGATGCCCGGTTCACCTGCGATGAGCGTTACGGAGCCGGGTACAATGCCGCCGCCGAGTATGCGGTTGAATTCCGTGAAACCCGTGCTGATTCTGGAAATGTTTTCCGTGCCGATTTCCGTGATGGGCTTCGCGGCGGAAGCAGGCACCGCATGTGATTGCGTGCGCGATGTGCGCCCGGGGGCTGCGGTGCGTTTCGAAGCGGCGGGACGGGCCTCATGAAATTCCTCGATGGTGCCCCACTGGCCGCATTCGGGGCATCGGCCCAGCCATTTCGGGCCGTTCCAGCCGCATTCGGAACATACAAATTGCGAGGACGTCTTTGCCATACCGCCGACAATACGGATATTTTGAGACAAGTGTTCGCCGCGATGTTAAGGGGGGTGTTGATGCGGGAGTGCTGCGTGATTGCGTATCCCGGCTTTGAGCGTCTTACGGATGTGAAAGAATAACAGCCATGTCTAATACGCAAACTTCCTCTTCCCATGGCAAGCTGATTGTGGCTGTCGTTGCCGCCGCTTTGGTGGTTGTACTCGCTTTGGTATCCGCTTTTATTTGGCCCGGCTGGGCGTTGAACAGGGGTGACGAGGCGGGATCCCAAGGCGCCACTACCTCTCAGGGAGCGTCGCAGGATGCCTCTGAGCCGACTACGCCGTCCATCGACGCGGTGGCTTTGCCGGATGGTGCCAGCGAACTGCTGAAGGCCATGCCTGATTCCGTACTGAATTTCGCACGTACCAAGGCCGATGCCAGCACTTCCTGGAGTGGCGCGTCTCCGGTTGAGGAGTACACGTTGACGTATTCAACTGGCACGGACGGTCAGGAAGTCACTCTTGAAGTGGCGCAGTGGTCCCAAGACGAGGATGCGCAAAGCCAGTACGACAATCTGACCGGCGCCATGACCGGCAAGGAGCTGGGCAGCGGCAATGTGAAGGTTTCCGGCGAGGCTACCGGCTCCTACAGTGCCAAAACCGATCCGAACGATGAGACCAAGGCCATTGCCGTCTGGCGTAACGATACCGTGGTGTTCCAAGCCACTGGTGCCAAGGATTCGGTGCAGCGCTTCTACCAGCAGTTTCCGCTGTGACATTTGGTGGTCGGATACTAGACTCGCATGATGCACGCATAATTCTGTCGTGTCCTATGAGGGTTGTGGTTGATCTGATTTTCCAATAAGAAGGTGCGTGCTTCCACCATGTGAATGCGGTTGTGCGCGTTCGTCCCCGAAGCAGTGTAGTATTGGGCAAGTTGCAAACTTTTACCCTTTGAGTTTAAGAACGGAGGCTGAGATGGGCTCGGTCATCAAGAAGCGCCGCAAGCGCATGAGCAAGAAGAAGCACCGCAAACTGCTTCGTAAGACTCGCCACCAGCGCAAGTAGTCTTCAGGCGCGGTTGAAGCGTCGCTTAAACAAAATCCCGCATATCTTTTCTGATATGCGGGATTTTTGCATATCTCAAGGAAATAAACGAAAATCACGAAAACGAAGTCACAGGCAAAATGCAACATCAAAGTCAATAAATGCAAATGAGGCTGTGCGTTCGATGTGAACGCACAGCCTCATAAGGGTTCGCGGAACTTCCTCTACTGCTCTAATCTCACTTGTTGGAGTTGGTGAGCACGCGCGGGCCGTTCGGATCGCCTACGATGACCTGATCCACCATGTGCAGGAACAGGCCGTGCTCCACCACGCCGACGGTGTTGATGAGGTCTTCGGCCAGAGCTTCCGGGTGTTCGATGCATTCGAGGTGCAGGTCGACCACGTAGTTGTTTTCGTCGGTACGCACCGGATGGCCTTCGGCGTCGAGGCGAAGCACCGGCTTGTAGCCGCGGGATTCGAACTTCTTGACGACCTGGCCCGCGCCGAACGGAATCACCTCGACCGGCAGCGGGAACTTGCCGATGGTGTCGACGACCTTGGATTCGTCCACGATCCACACGATCTTGTTGGAGTTGGTGGCCACGATCTTCTCCCACAGCAGGGCAGCGCCGCCGCCCTTGATACCGTTGAAGTTCTTGTCGACCTCGTCGGCGCCGTCAATGGTCACGTCGATGTGATCAACGTCATCGATGTCGACGATCTTGATGCCGTAGCCTTCGGCCTGCTCCTGGGTGCGGCGAGAAGTGGTCACGCCGGTGAACTCCAGGCCTTCCTCCTGCACGCGGCGACCGAGCTCGTCGACCAGGAAACGCACGGTCGAGCCGGTGCCCAGACCTGCGATCATGCCGTTCTGAATCAGCTTGGCAGCTTCGATGCCGGCTGCTTTCTTCAATGCGTCCTGCTGTGCCTTGTCCATGATCCTCCTTCGATATGGGGTTAAGACCGTCTCCATATTATCGGATGTGTTGATTTTTGTACGTTTGTCGACATGTCTTGGCCGATGATGTGCAATCAATTGCTGGCAAATGTTTTCACGAGGTGTTTCACGCGCTTTTTTTGGATGGGGATATGGGTTTCGGTGTGCGATTCCGCTAATTGTGTTTGACTGCGAACGGCGCGTCCTCCAATACCAGTGTGCCATCGCCCTGCACATACCCTTCCACCGCGATGTAGCCGCAAATACGGCGGAGTCCGCCGTCGAACGTCGGACTGGAATTTGGCGGGGGAGTGAAACGAATGGTGCCCGACACCGACAGTCCCGAAGGGCTTTTCCGGCGTGGTTGCTGGGATTGTTGCGGTTGCGTCGCCGATTGTGGTGCGCCTGCTTGCGATTCCTGTGTTTCTGGTGATTTCAGGGAGTCGACGATTTCATCAGACTGCGTCGCCGATTGCTCGGATTGCGTTGGCTGCGCCGTTCCGTCGGATGCATTTTCTGCGTCTTCACGCGGGAAATAATCCGTTTTGATCAGCATTTCCGCATACGATTTGTGCGGTGCAGTGGTGTCGGATGGCGTGGAGTCGGACGTCGCGGTGTCGGATGGCGTGGAGTCGGATGCGGTCGTGGCAAGCACGGTGGTCGGTTCCAGCATTTTGTCGGATTCTGCCGTCATTCCGTTTGGGGGCAACGGCAACGTCGCCTCGTCGGGTGCGGGGTATCCTTCGGACTCCACCAGCATGTCCGCTATGGAACGCGGCCGCGGTTCCGGATCGGACACGTCCATCAGAACGTCGGTCGGAGAACCGCCGGCGGATTCGCCCTGTCCACGTCCGATATGGTATTCGTCCGAAGTGATTTTGCCGTCGAGCAGCATCTGAGCATCGTCGGGAACATCGGTGCCTTGCGAGTATTCGGAAGCCAGCAGCGATTGCCAGCCCTCCAAAGGAAGATATCCTTCGCGAACCTTCGAACGGCAATCGCCGGCATAAGTGCGCGCAAGCTCATCCACCTTCTCGTTGCCCGCATTGCCGGCATGGCCCTTGACCCATACGAATTTCACCGATCCAGGACGTTTGGAAATCTCGGCGTCGATTGCGCGAATCAAATCCGCGTTCTTCACCGGCTTCTTCTGCGAGTTCTTCCAGCCGTTCTTCTTCCAGCCATGTACCCACGTGGTGGAACAGTTGATCGCATACTGCGAATCGGTTTCGATCACCAACGGTTCGGAACCGGGATGCGCGCGCAACGCCTCCAGCACCGCGCACAGTTCGCCGATCTGGTTGGTGCCGTTCGTTGCTCCACCGGCGTCGCAATCACCTTCATGGTGGTGTCCCGGCTTGCCGCCCGTCGCGAGTTCGTGATCGGCCCAACCCCAACCCATCGGACCATTCGGATTACCCAAAGCGGAACCGTCTGTAGAAACCGTAATCGTCATGTCTCTACCCTACGAAAGCCGCAAGACGCCTATCATACGGAGCGAATCGCGTCTGACGGGCGAACAGTCAGTCATCCAAACACAGCATGACGGAAGTGCGGAACGGTGTGCCGTCATAATCGAACGACGTCGTGCCGTGATGCCGTTTGCATGGCTTCGTTTGAAATATTCCGTGCACATGACGGCCATCGGTTGGCGTTCGGCGTCATAGTCTTCGACGATGGCGATGCGCATTGTTCACCTCCCATGCAGATTTCCCATGCAGATTGGCGGGGCCTCTGGGCTGAGCGTTGCGTCGTCATCAGTCAAGCGGAATGCGAAGCGGGGCAGTAGGAAGACGGTCGCGTGCGCTTCATGCCAGAATTTGACGTTTCATGCCATATTGCGATTCGTATTTGGTTGATTTGTATTTGGCTGGATATGCGAGAAGCCCACCTTCTTCTCGAAAAGAAGGCGGGCTTCCCGATGGATTTTACGAATGATTGGCGAACGGCTGGATTATGCCGATTCGACGATTATCACTCGGCCAAGGCTTTGTCCACGACTTCGGTGGCTTCGGCGAGCACCTTGTCAAGAGCCTCCGGGGATTCGAAGGACTCAGCGTACACCTTGTAGATGTTTTCGGTGCCGGACGGGCGTGCCGCGAACCAGTTGTTCTCGGTGGTGACCTTCAGGCCTCCGATCTTGGCGTTGTTGCCCGGAGCCTCGGTGAGTTTGGCGGTGATGTTTTCGCCGGCCAGCGTGGTGGCAGCAACGTCGTCGCCGGAAAGCTTGGCGAACTTCTGCTTCTGCTCCAGCGTGGTAGGCGTGTCGATACGCTTGTACCAGCTTTCGCCGAAGCGCTCCACCTGCTCCTGATGCAGCTGTGCCGGGTTCTTGCCGGTCTTGGCGGTGATTTCCGCAGCCAGCAGATCAGGGATCAGACCGTCCTTATCGGTGGTCCACACGCGGCCGTCCTTGCGCAGGAAGCTCATGCCGGAGCTCTCTTCGCCGCCGAAGGCGACTTCACCCTTGAACAGCGGATCAACGAACCACTTGAAGCCGACCGGAACCTCAACGAGCTTGGCGTCGATGGAAGCGGCCACGCGGTCGATCAGGGAGGAGGAGACCAGCGTCTTGCCGATGCCGGCGCCTTCCGGCCAGCCCGGGCGATTGCCGCCGAACAGATACTCCACGCACACGGCGATGTAGTGGTTCGGATTCATGACGCCCCAGTTCGGGCATACGATGCCGTGGCGGTCGGCATCCGGATCGGTGCCGCCGACCAGATCGTACTTGTCCCAAGCGCCGTTGTTGAGGGAGTCCACGAGGCCCTTCATTGCGTACGGTGAACTCGGATCCATGCGAATCTTGCCGTCGTGGTCGATGGTCATGAAGCTCCAGGTCGGGTCGACCTGCGGGCGCACCACGTCGATGGTCAGGTTGAACTTCTCGTTCATCAGCGGCCAGTAGTTGACGGAAGCGCCGCCGAGCGGGTCGATGCCCAGGCGCACGCCGGAGGAACGGATTGCGTCGAAGTCGATGACGTTCTCCAGATCGGCGACATAG
Source organism: Bifidobacterium hominis (assembly GCF_040095915.1). Taxonomy (NCBI): domain Bacteria; kingdom Bacillati; phylum Actinomycetota; class Actinomycetes; order Bifidobacteriales; family Bifidobacteriaceae; genus Bifidobacterium; species Bifidobacterium hominis. The sequence goes on from NZ_JBBMFR010000001.1 coordinate 202,413, forward strand.
TGCTCACGGAAGTCGAAACGTTCGACCAGGTCGGACTTGACGGCCTGCTCGAACGGAACACGCTTGATGTTCTTGAAATCGCCGAGCAATTCGTTGGCGCGGTCGGCGATGGCGTTGGTGACGTCCGCCGGAGCCGGGCCGCCGGTGACCGGGTCATACTTGAAGCCGCCATCGGTCGGCGGGTTGTGCGACGGGGTCACGACGATGCCGTCGGCCAGACCTTCGCCGGTGAAGCGCTGGGTACCGTCAGCTGCGCGGTTGTGGGTCAGGATGGCCTGAGACACAACCGGGGTCGGGGTGAAGTCGTCGCGCGAATCGATGCGCACGGTCACGCCGTTGGCGACGAGCACTTCGATGGCGGTCTTCCAAGCCGGCTCGGACAGGGCGTGGGTGTCGCGGCCGATATACAGCGGGCCGGTCACGCCGGCCTTTTTGCGGTATTCGGCGATGGCCTGGGTGATGGCGACGATGTGGGCCTCGTTGAACGAGGTCTTCAGGGACGATCCGCGGTGGCCGGAGGTGCCGAAGGAGACACGCTGCTCGGGAACGTTGGGGTCGGGGACGACGTCATAGTACTTGCCGATGACCTCGTTGACATTGATTAAATCTGCTGGGGTGGCGGGCATTCCCGCATTGTTTGCAACCATAGCCACTATTCTGCCACGCTTTTGCTGCGAATGTGCGTAATTGTCCCATTATGTGCGATGAATACGTTGTCTATTTATTGCATGCTCAGATATAAATATAAGTATTTTCGATAATGATGGATTGTGCTTTCGGTCGATTTGCGCAATGTCAGATGATGGTGTATAGTTCCATGCTATTCGACTGAAGCAGGGTTGCTAGTCAACATAATGACGCAAGACCTGAGATGTGGTTTAACTATAGTCATATCTCAGGTCTTTTTTGTTGCCCGAAGCAGTGTTGCTCGGATCGAATCGGTTGTAAGGGAAAGAAAGGAAAACAGGATGGCTGACTCACTCGCAGCGCAGATCATCGCTGCAATCGGTGGTCATGAAAACGTTCGCAGTCTGACGCATTGTGCCACTCGACTGCGCTTTGAATTGGTCGATGCATCCAAGGTCGATCAGAACAGTCTCGAGCACATGCAAGGCGTGCTCGGTGCGGTACCGCAGAGCGGTGACCGTTTTCAGGTAGTAATCGGCGGTGGCGTTGCCACCGTGTACGAAAACATCATGCATCTGCCCGAAATGGCCAGTGTCGGCGGTACCTCCGCATCCGGCGATGGTCAGAAGAGCAATGCCGACGTTAAGGCCGAAGCCCGTTCCAAGGCCCGCGGCAAGGTGGCCTGGCTGGACTCCTTCTTCGAGTATCTCGCCGATTCTTTCCGCCCGATTCTGGGCGTGCTGCTCGGCGCTTCCATCATCATCGCGCTGATCAACCTGCTTATTTCGCTGGACGTCATTCCGAATGACGAAGCCTCCGCGGGCTGGGTGTTCGTGAAAGCCATCTGGAAGGGTGTATTCTACTTCCTGCCGATCATGGTCGCCTACAACGCAGCCAAGAAGCTCAAGGTCGACCCATGGCTGGGTGGTGCCATCATGGCCATCCTCATGACCCCGCAGTTCACCGGCTTGATGGACGCCAAGACCACCACGTGCGTGGAGAATGCCGCGCTGGGCACTAAGTCTTGCACGGCCAGCATATTCGGTCTGCCGATGGCATTGAGCGACTATTCCGGCAACGTGTTCGTGCCGCTGCTCATGGCTGCCGTACTTGCTCTCGTCTACCACGGGCTGAAGAGGATCATCCCCGAAAGCGTCCAGCTGGTCTTTGTGCCGTTCTTCTGCCTGATCATCGTTGGCGCACTGACCGCCTTCATCATCGGTCCGATTGGCGTGTGGGTCGGCAACGGTCTCGGCGTCGGCTTGGCCTGGATGAACACCCATGCTCCGTTCATCTTCGCCATCATCATTCCGATGCTGTACCCGTTCCTCGTACCGCTCGGTTTGCACTGGCCGCTCAACGCCCTGATGCTCATGAACATCCAGACTCTCGGTTACGACTTCATCCAAGGCCCGATGGGCGTGTGGAACTTCGCCTGCTTCGGCGCTACGGCTGGTGTGCTCTTCCTTGCTGTGCGTGACAAGGACAAGGACATGCGCCAGACCGCTCTGGGTGCGCTCGCGGCCGGCCTGCTCGGTGGCGTTTCCGAACCGTCCCTGTACGGCATTCACCTGCGTTACAAGCTCATCTACAAGCGCATGCTGGTGGGCTGCGGTCTCGGTGGCGTCGTCATCGCCATCCTTGGTTGGCTCTTCCCGTCCGTCACCGCCGCCGGCCAGACCGTGCATGGCGTGACCACCACTGCCTTCGCATTCACCTCGTTGCTGACCATTCCGGTCTTCAATCAGATGTGGGTGTATGCAGTGTCCATCGCCGTGTCCTTCCTCACCTCCTTCCTGCTGATCATCACCTTCGACTACCGCACTCCGGAGCAGAAGGCTGAAGTGCTGGCCCGCAAGTCCGCCAATCAGAAGGACGCTGTCTCGTCGGTCGAAGCCAAGGGCGCCGCTCCGGCTGCTGCCACTGCGACTGCCACTGCTGCCGCTACCAAGACCGAAGCCCCGGCTGCTGCTGCCGCCACCGACGAAGTGAACGCTCCGGTCGCAGGCCATGTGATCTCCCTGGACGAAACCGGCGATCCGGTGTTTGCATCCCGCGCACTAGGCGAAGGCGTCGGCATCCAGCCGGCAGACAGCACTGTCGTAGCGCCGGTATCCGGCGTGCTGCAGACTGTCGCCGAAACCGGTCACGCATTTGGCATCAAAACCGATGATGGCGTGGAAGTGCTCGTGCACGTCGGCATCGACACGGTGAAGATGAACGGCGAAGGCTTCGATGTGAAGGTCAAGGCCAACGAACACGTGAACGCGGGGGACACCCTCGTTGTCGTCGACTTTGATAAGGTTAAGGAAGCTGGATACAGCACCACCACATTGATGACGGTGCTGAACACAGTGGCCTTCGCGTCCGTCACGCCAAAGACCGGCGTCGACGTCAAGGCCGGTGAGTCGGTGATCGACATTCAGCGCTGACCAATCGCATAGTCGGAAGGGACCGGCATGGACGTTCTTCGCGTATTCAACAATAATGTCGTACTGGCAAAAGACGGCAATGGTGAGGTGATTCTCACTGGTCGCGGCATAGGCTTCCAAGCCAAGCCCGGCCAGCATGTTGACGACGCGAAGATCGTCCGTCGGTTCGTTCCCGCAGATGGCAAGGATCCCGACCATATGGCCCAACAGGTGGCCGGGATCCCGCCCGAAATCATTCGTCTCGTTACGGACGCCATGAACCGCACAGGTCTGAAGGAACAGGCTGACAGGCAGCCTGCATTGGTTCTGGCGTTATCCGACCATGTTTGCGGTGCGATTCGTCGATCGCAAAACAAGCAAACAATCGAATATCCACTGGAAGCCGAAGTGCGTTCGCTCTACGCGAGTGAATACGCCAAAGGCAAAGCTCTGGTCGATGCGATGAACACGTACCTGGGCGGCGCCCTGCCGGATTGTGAAGCTGTGGCTTTGGCCTTGCATCTGGTCAATGCAGGCTTCTCCACCGGAGATCTTTCCGCCACATACACCATGACCGGCGTCATCCAGCAAATGCTGACGGTCATCGAAGGCTATTACGGTATCAACCTTGACCAGCGCAGCGTCAATGTGGCGCGTTTCATTACGCATCTGCGCTATCTTTTTGTGCGCATCCACCAACATGAACAGCTTGATGACGAGCCTGAACCAATCGTGGAATCCATCAAAACCTCATATCCGAAAGCATCGGATTGCGCGAACAAACTCGCGATCATCATCAAAATGCGACTGAATGCAAGTCTTTCGCAAGCGGAAATCGCCTATCTCACCTTGCATATCGCACGAGTGACTTCTCATGCGGCGGAATCGCATGAGAATGACAATATCAATGCATAACCTGCATAAAATGCATAATCATCGTAATAAATAATTATTGATAATTACGATTAATAGTTACTGATTTACATTGGCAGTATTGGCTTCGTGCGCTTCCGGCACGCGCACGCACAACGACTTACGTTCCACGCTGAAACGAATATGCTGCGTTTCGGGAAGCATATCGCCGTCAACCTGCGCCAAAACAGGCTTCTCCAACTTGATTTCCGCGCTGACGCCCTGAATCTGGTCAACCGTGGAATTCGTGGAAAGCGGACTCTGCTGTGCCTTGCCGGTAATCGTCTGATGCAGCACATCGCCAAACAGATTCGCCCAACCGATCAAACCGCCGGACGTGTCAATAATCTCATAATCGAGGATGCCATCATCGTATACGGCGTCGGGCATGAGTGAAAACACCGGAATCTGACCGCAATTGCCAGCCATGAACGTGCGGAACGTCAGTCCGTGCGTGGTGTGCGTGCTGCCATCCGCGCTGGTGATGGTCACGTCTCCCTTGTACTTCGGGGCGAACAGATTCTTCACGCCCGACACGAAATAGGCGAGCCAGCTGATGTTCTTCTTCAACTCAGGATCGGTGTCATCGATCATCACCGCATCGAATCCGATACCTGCGATAATAAGGAACGCATGGCCATGATCGGCGGTTTCATCATCGAGCAACGTCAAACGGCCGACATCCACCAAACGCGAGCCGTGAGACGTTGCAACGGTCAACGCCGCATCGATATCATCCACGGGAATGCCCATATTGCGGGCAAACAGATTGCCGGTGCCAATAGGGATGATGCCCAGCGCGTGGCCGGTTCCCGAAAGCGCGCTCGCCACCGTGCGCACCGTGCCGTCGCCGCCAACCGCGACCACTACATCGGCGCCATGCTCCAACGCTTCTAACGCGCAGGCGCGACCATCCTTATCAAGCTGTGTTTCGATATATTCGATCTGCGTAAGATGCTTCGCTTCGCAGAACTCCTGAATATGCTGTTTGCGCTGTTCCGCTTGGGGCTTTGACGGATTGATCACGAACGCATAGTGCACCTGATCGTCGTCGCGCTTGTCGAGCTGCTTGGCAAGCCTACGGCGCTTATATTCGCGCACCGCGAAAAAGACGGACGTGCACACCGCTGCGACCGCAAGAACGACAATCACAATGATAACTGGCATAGGCATGTCACCTATTGTTCACGTAAGACGCGAAAAAAGCGAATCAAGCACGATTTATTCGACGATTCCTGCACGTTGTATGCAAAAACGAGAGGCTTGCGGCGAGTGTCGGCTTTCGGCACTAGTCTAGGAATCATGCTTGATATCCAATTCATTCGTGAACATGCTGACGTTGTTAAGGAATCCCAGCGCAAGCGTGGCGAATCGGTCGAACTGGTCGACGAGGTGCTGCGCTCTGACGAGGTTCGTCGTTCCTCTCTGAAGGAATTTGAGGCTGCACGTGCGCAGCAGAAGGAAATTGGCAAGAAGGTCGCCGCGGCTCCGGCCGACGAAAAGGCCAAGTTGATTGCCGAAACCAAGGAACTCTCCCAGAAGGTTTCCGAATACAAGGCCGCAGCGGACGCCGCAGCCGAAAAGTACACCACCGCCATGTGGAAGCTCTCCAACGTGGTTGAGCCGGAAGCTCCGGAAGGCGGCGAAGACGATTACGTGGTGGTCAAGAAGGTTGGCCAGATCCGTGATTTCGCAGCTGAAGGTTTCGAACCGAAGGACCACCTGACCCTCGGTCGCGGCGTTGCCGGCATTGATATGGAACGTGGCGTGAAGGTCGGCGGTTCCCGCTTCTACTTCCTGCGCGGCCAGGTGGCCCGCATGCAGATAGCCATGCTCACCATGGCTGTGGACCAGGCCGAGGAGCATGGCTTCACGCTGGCCATCACCCCGACGTTGGTGCGTCCGGAAGTGATGCGCGGCACCGGCTTCCTCAACTCCCACGCCGACGAAATCTACCGTCTGCGTGAACCTGACGAGCAGTACTTGGTCGGTACCTCCGAAGTGGCGCTCGCAGGTATGCACGAGAACGAGATTCTCGACCTGTCCAACGGTCCGCTGCGCTACTGCGGCTGGAGCTCCTGCTACCGCCGTGAAGCCGGCGCCGCTGGCAAGGATACTTCCGGCATCATCCGCGTGCACCAGTTCGACAAGGTGGAGATGTTCGTCTACACCAAGCAGGAGGACTCCTACAAGGAGCATGAGCACCTGCTGGCCATGGAACAGGAGATGCTCGGCAAGGTTGAGGTGCCGTACCGCATTATCGACACCGCTGCTGGCGATCTGGGCTCCTCCGCGGCTCGTAAGTTCGACTGCGAGGCTTGGGTTCCGACCCAGGGCCGCTACCGCGAGCTGACCTCCACCTCCAACTGCACCGAATACCAGGCGCGTCGTCTGAACATTCGCGAACGTATGGAAGATGGCGGTACCCGCGCCGTTTCCACGCTGAACGGTACGTTGGCCACCACCCGTTGGCTGGTTGCTATCCTCGAGAACCACCAGCAGAAAGACGGCTCCATTGTCATCCCGCAGGCCATGCGTGCCTACATGGGTGGCAAGGAAGTCATCGAGCCTACCAAGTGGGAAGCCTGATAGAGTTTGGGTTTGCTTGGCAGAGTCTGATAGCTTGGATTGCTCGGTTGAGTTTGGCGACTCGGGTTTGTTTATCGGTTCCACTGAGTTGCTCAGCTGCTGAACTGTCGAAGCGGACTTCTGAAATGCGAAATACGGAAGTCTGAGGATGTCTGGCATTTGGCACTTGCCGATTTCTGGCTTTTCTGGCTTATGGGAAGGGACTCGCGGTTGAGCGGGTCCCTTCTTTTTTGTTTTTACCGCATTCTTCCTTTATTCTTGCTCGCTTTCTTCCCCTCGTTCTTTGGGTTGTGCTATATTAGCGTTTCGTGCGTGATGCACATGGGTAGGTGTCTGAGCGGTCTAAAGAGACGGTCTTGAAAACCGTTGAGGTGCAAGCCTCCGCGAGTTCGAATCTCGCCTTACCCGCCTACAAGGCTTACTGAGAGCGCTCTAAGCACCCGGTAAGCCTTTTTGTTGCTGCAATCCGGGTAAACTCCACCCAAGTTCGGCTCAGCACCGTCCAAGTCTTAATTCTTCCATCCACTGGAACAATCTTCCCGCTAGGGAGCGCGTGAAAGTCCGTATTCTTCCATTCACTGGAACAATCTCCCCGCTGACGGTCCTGTGAGCGTACCGATTCTTCCAGTGGGTGGAGGATTTGGGACGCTGGAAGAAAACGCGTCGATACTGGAGAAAACCGCGGATTCGGTCTTTCTTTTGTCCGAAAGACACAGCTTTGATGCGGATGGGGAGCTTGTGGAATATGTTCGATCATTTCTTGATCCGAGCCATTTCACCATGCATGTCACTGTTGGAGAAAGGAGTTTGCGTTGAGTTTGCAGGTGAGAGAACGGGCTATGGGGGCCATGGCTGGGCTTGCGTTGGGCGATGCGTTGGGAATGCCTACGCAAAGCATGTCGGCCGAGCAGATTCGCCGGTATTACGGTGGTCCGATCACGAAGCTTATGAATGCCGTGCCGCAGCAGCCGATCGCGCCGAATATGAAAGCCGGTGCCGTCACCGATGACACGGAACAGGCTTTTGTGCTCGCACAGCGACTTATCGACGATAACGGCTGCATTGATAACAGCCGATATGCTCACGATTTGCTGCAATGGGAAGCCACGATGAAGGCCAAGGGATCGCTTGACCTGCTGGGACCTTCCACCAAAGCCGCGCTGCAAAAACTCACCGAAGGCGTAAGTCCGGAAGAGACCGGCCGGTTCGGCACCACCAACGGCGGTGCAATGCGCGCCACTCCCGTGGGTGTCGCATTCCGCCCGGGCCAAGCGCTCGCCGACGCTGCCTGGCAATCCTGTGTGGTGACGCATAACACGGTGCAGGGCATTGAGGCAACCACTTTGGTGGCTGCGGCGGTGAGCTTTGCCATTGAAGGAGAACGTGACTTTTTGCACCTCGCGGTGGAATTCGTGCAGAAGCTTCCGCAGCGTGGCAATTGGTCAGCAAAGGCCTCGGTGCTTGCGCGTGTGCAGTATTTCATGAATTGGGCCGAAACTGATGGATGCAGGCTCAATGATGACGAATTCGCTGCTGTGCTGCAGCGGGATTGCGGTACCAGCGTGGAGTCGAACGAGTCCGTGGCCGCCGCTTTCGCCATTGCGACGCGTTTTTTTGACGATCCCACGCATGCTTTGTGTTTCGCGGCTTCTGTTGGTGGCGACACTGACACCATTGCGGCTATTGCGGGTGCGATGCTGGGTGCGTGGCATGGTGTGCAAGGTTTCGACGAAACCATGCTTGATCGGGTGCTTTCGCAACTTGATGAAGATAGTCACCTTGATTTGGTCGGCACTGTCACGTCGCTAAGCGCGTTACGTGATGATAGTGCGCTTAATGATGCAAATATCGTTTGATCTGCAGGATCCGTAGTTGGTGAAACTATGGCGGAAGTGCGAAAGGCATTGCAATGACTGGAAAAGTTATTTCTCTTGGGCAGGTTATTGTCGATCTGACCATGAATGTGGACGCGGTGCCGCGTGCGGGTGAAGATGTGTTCGCCGGCAATGTGCAAACGCAGGTTGGTGCCAGCTTCAACACGCTGTATGCCGTTCGCCGTATGGGTGTTCAGGCATCTCATGCTGGTGTGATTGGTACGGGGCCATGGGCTTCGCAGATTCTGCAAACGTTGGAAAATCAAGGAATTCAGCATGTTGGCAAGCGGGATGCCGTTCGCGATTCGGGATTTTGCGTGGCGTTGACCGATGCGAATGCTGAACGGACGTTCATTTCGACGAGAGGTGCGGAAGCGTATGGCAGTGCCGATGCGTTTGATTCCGTGAATCCAGAAAAGCAGGATGTCGTGCATGTGAGTGGATATACGTTGGTGCATCGCACGGCGGACGCACTGCTTGCCTTTGCGAAAAGAACGACTGAACATCGTGAGTTCACTGCGGTATTCGATCCTTCTCCGATGATCGCGACGGTTGATGATGACGTTTTTCGCGCGATGCTCGCATATCGTCCGATATGGTCGTGCAATGAACGTGAGGCAATGTTGATTGCACGACGTTTGGCGGCGCTCGATAATGGTAATTCTTGCGATTGCAAGGTTTCGCAAGATATTTTGCAAGAGATTGAGAACGCGAATGTCAATGAAGAGACGGTTGCGTGGCTGTGCGATCGATTGCGATCTTCTGTAATCGTTCGCGTGGGTGCAGATGGTGCGTGGTTGGCGATTCCCGGTGGCGAAGTGCTGCGAATTCCAGGTTTTCCAATGAAGGCGGTGGATACCAATGGCGCCGGTGATTGTCACACAGGTGTGCTGTGCGCCCTGCTGTGCGAAGGCGTGCCGTTGAAGGATGCTGTACGTTGCGCCAATGCCGCTTCGGCGTTGGCTGTGACGCGGCGAGGGCCAGCTACCTGCCCTGATCGAAAGGAGGTTGAGCGGCTTCTGGGAGGATCGTTCTAAGACTTATAGTACAAATGACTATAAGTGGTTATATCATGTGCACAATTGCGCTGATGTGGCGTGCATATAGCCTGCCCGCAGTGTCGCACGGCAGATTCAAGGAGATTAGTTTCACATGAGCAATGAGAAAGGAACCCTCTCCATCGAGGAGCAGGGCATCGACACCATATCCGAAGAGGAGCGTAAGGGCACGCCGGCCAGCCTGTTCTGGCCTTGGTTCGCCGCCAACATCTCCATGTTCGCCATGTCGTACGGTGCGTGGGCGCTTGGCTTCGGCATTTCATTCTGGCAGGCCACCGCCATGACCATCATCGGTGTGGTCGTCTCGTTCCTGCTGGTCGGCATCATTTCCATCGCAGGCAAACGCGGCAACGCGCCCACCATGGTGCTCACCCGCGCCACGTTCGGCGTGGAAGGTGCCAAAGTGCCGGCGGCGTTGAGCTGGATCGCAACATTGGGCTGGGAGATTTCACTGACCACCACCGCTGTGCTGGCGCTATCAAGCACCATCGAAAAACTCGGTTGGGGCTCTGGCGCCGCGCCCAAGATCATCTCCACCATTGTGGTGGTAGGCCTTGTGGTGGTCGCAGGTATTTTCGGATACGACCTGATTATGCGCTGCCAGCAGGTCATCACCATCGTGACCGGTGTGATCACCGTCGGCTTCTTCATTCTCGGCTGGGGACATATCGACTTTTCCGCCATTAACTCGGTTCCTGCGGGATCATTGCCGGCCATGCTCGGCTGCTGCTTCTTCGTGATGACCGGCTTTGGCTTGGGCTGGGTGAACATCGCTGCCGATTACTCGCGCTATCTGCCACGCAAGTCCTCTAATGGCGGCATTGTGTTCTGGACCACGTTCGGTGCGTCCATCGCCAATGTGTTCCTGATTTTCTACGGTCTGCTGCTGGCTGTTTCCAATGCCGATATGGCTGAAAACGTTGGAAATGATCCGATTGGCGCCATTGCTTCCATTCTGCCGACCTGGTACTTGATTCCGTACACCATTGTGGCCGTGCTCGGTTTGATGTCCGGCTCCATTATGGACAATTATTCCAACGGGCTTGCGCTGCTGTCGTTCGGTGTGAAGCTGCCGCGTACCGTGGCGGCCGCGTTCACCGCGGCGCTGACCGTGCTTGGCGTGGTCTATGTAACCTTCTTCTCCGATACGTTCATCGGCCCGTTCCAAGGCTTCCTGACCACCCTCGGTGTGCCGATGGCCGTATGGGCCGGCATGTTCGTGGCTGACGTGATTATTCGCAAGAAGGACTACAGCACTGCGGATCTGTACGATTCGAAGGGTCGCTACGGCGCGTGGAACGGCAAGTCTTTTGCCATTCTCATCGTTGGTACCGTGCTCGGCTGGGGGTTGGTGGTCAACACTGCTGCCAGCTGGCTGAACTGGCAGGGTTATCTGCTGTTCCTCATCGGAGGCAAGGACGGTAGTTGGGCCGCCGCCAACCTCGGCGTCATCGTCGCATTGGTCGTTGGCCTTGCGGGCTCATTGATTTTCCAGCGCGGTGATATCGCCAAGCAGGAAGCCGATTTGCCGGTTTCGGAAGCATGAGTTGCTTATTGCGATAATACAAGGAAAGGAAAAGCCATGATCGCAGAAGATGAATGGCTGGTGGTCATCGATAGGCAGCGGGTCTTCGCGGAAAGCGAATGGTCTACATGGGCTTGCCCGGACAGCTCCTATCACACTACTGATGAAGCGTTCGCACGACTTGCCAAAGCGTTCGGCGATCGCGTGGTCTACACGCGATATGTCGCCCCGCAGCCGCCGCAAAACGCTTGGATCGACTATTTCAAGGACTGGCCGCAGTTTTTGGTCGCTCCGGACGACCCGATGTACGACCTCACCGCGGATACCGCGGAATTGGCGCAAGGCCATGCAGTGGTCAGTTGCGACACCTTCGGCAAGTGGGGAAGCGTGCTGAGCGAAGCCATCAAAGGCGCTAAGAAGATTACCGTATGTGGTGTCGCCACCGATTGCTGCGTGCTCACCACCGTGCTCGCCGCGGCTGACAATGGTGTAGCGGTACGCGTTGCTGCTGACGCTTGTGCAGGCAGTTCGCCAGAAAACCATCAGATGGCATTGAGCACCATGGCATTGTTCACGCCGCTGGTCACCGTTACCGACACTGACACTATTCTGAAGTAAAAAACACTACAAGCAAGCCATTTTCCACGGGGCCTACTGAAGTTTTTCAGTAAGTCCCGTTTATGCATATTGCAGCAAAACGGACTTTCAAAGCGTTCGAAAGTCCTGATTCTCCAGTGAGCGGGGGAATGCTCCGTTGGAACTTCCGTTGGTGCTTTTTGGCGCTTTTGTTGGGTCGAATAGGGTGAGATGGGATGAAAGGGAAGGCGGATTATTATACGATGCGGCGGTCGGCGGCCCAGCGGGTGAGTTCGGTTCGATTGGACAGCTGCAGTTTGCGTAGTACGGAACTGACGTGCGTTTCCACGGTTTTGATGGAAATGAACAGTTCTGCAGCCACTTCCTTATACGTGTAGCCGCGTGCGATCAGACGCATGACTTCCTGCTCACGGTTCGACAGGCGGTCCAGCTCGTCATCGTGGATCGGTCCGCTCGCCGAGCCGCCCATGCCTGCCGGTGAGCCATTTTGGAAGGCGGAGAGCACGAATCCCGCCAATTTCGGCGAAAACACGGCATACCCCTCATGTACTTGCTTGATGGAAGAAATCAAATCATCGCCGGAAATCGTCTTCGTTACATAGCCTTGCGCTCCGGCACGAATCACCGATCCAACATCCTGCGGCGAATCGGACACCGACAATGCCAGAAATACGGTATTGGGGGAGTAGACGCGCGATTTCATGAGGATTTCGGCACCACCGCCACCCTCTCCGCCGGGAACATGCACATCAAGAAGCACCACGTCCGGTTTCGTTTGGGCGATCATCGCCACCGAACCCTCAACGTCCGCGGCCTGCCCGACGATGTTGAAATGTGGCTGCAGCGTTGCGATCACGCCCGCCCGGAACATTTCATGATCGTCGACGATGGCGATTCGGATCTGCTGTTCCTGCTCGTTCATTGCTGTTCCTCCGTTGGCATATTCACGTTCGTTGACATATTCGTGCTCACGTTTGCATGCGCGGTTGCATTCGCATCTGCGCTCGCGTTTGGTGTCGTGCCTGTGGGAGCGGCTGCGATTGGCATATGCATGCGCACCTCCGTGCCCCATTGCGGTCTCGATACGATCTCCACTGTACCGCCACGACGTTTGATTCGTCCGATAATCGATTCACGAATGCCAAGGCGATTTGCAGGAATCGCATTCACGTCAAATCCGTTGCCATGGTCGCGTACGAATACTTCCACCAATTTGCTGCTTGCCTCGCAGTAGACGGAAATCGGCTCGCCTCCATGCGTCACCGCATTGATAAGCGCCTGTTGCGTGGCATCAAGCAGCGCATCGGTTTGCGCGCTTGGACGTGCGTCGCCCACCGTCACCACTTCGATCGGCTTGCCATGCGTGTCTTCCACATGTGCGGCGATCTCTTTCAAACCGGCGTTCACGGAACGGTCAGACGTGGTGCGTTCCTGATACAGCCATTCACGCAATTCGCGTTCCTGCGAGCGTGCGAGCGAAAACACCGTCTGCTGATCATCGGCATGCAACTGAATCAGCGCCAACGTTTGCAGTACTCCATCATGCAGATGTGCGGTCATGTCGGCACGTTCCTCTTCGCGTTCCTTCAACGCGCGTTCCGTACCCAAATCGCGAATCAGTGCCATAATCCATGGCACAATCGCAAGCAATGCGCCAATCAGCAGTGCCAAACCGGCGCACAGTATGCGAATCATGGAAAACGCGTCAAAATGCATGCAGGAACTGACATACAAAGCGTATGCGGCGAAAATAATCGCAATACCGCCAAGCATCGTCCATAACTGACCTTCTTCGGCATTGAAACGCAACCAGGAGACGCCGATGCCGACCAGACCAAGCAGCAGGGGCACAATCAGAGTGCGTTCAACACCGCCTGCAAACATGACGAAACAGATGGAAAGCAGCATCAGACCAGCTAATGCAAGCAAAGCGGGTTTTGGTGCTTTCTTCAGTGTCTGTGAAAGGTTTTCGCTGGAAGATTGCGTATCGCCATGCGTTCCGTCGTTGCATGCAGTCGTATCTTCAAAAGATGGTGGTTGCGGGTGCGGACCATCTTGCGTAGCTGTAAAAGATTGATATTCCGGGGAAACAGGATATGTTCCGTACGGCATGTTGCCTCTGGAAAGCGGTGCCTGCCATGGTGAACGCTTGCCTGCGATAATGTACGCCTGCTGGACTGGATCACCCACGGGCAGCGCCATCCACAGGAAAATATAGGCGATCAGTCCCGCACCGAACAGACATGTGGTGGCGAGGAAAAACAGGCGCACCCATAGCACGGCAATGCCCAAATGCATGCTGATCGCCTTGCACACGCCAGCTCCCATGCGTCCGTATGAAGGGCGCATCAACGGCAGTTTGGCCGGTTGCGTCGGCATGGGACGTCCCTCATGCAGGGCCTGGTCGCAGCGGTAGCGCATATATACGGCGCTCGCCTGGTCGTACTGGCTTTGCGTGTACCACGGTTTTCCTAAGGATTTCATACTTCTATTGTGCCCTGTGGGGGACGCTGTTTCAGGGCATTCATATAGTGTTCAGGGCAGATTCAGGGTGTTCCCCGATACATGTGGCATGCGCGAGTTGCTGTAATGGAACCATGAGCAATGCAAACAATGGTCCGCTGGGCGATCGCGGCAACGCAGGGCCGCAGCCTTCTGCTGGACAACCGTATCATCGGCAGCCTGCGTACGGTTCGCCGCAACCTTCCCGCGGTGGCCGTTTCTTCGCGTGGATTCGTTCCAGCCAGGTCAAGCGTGGACATGACCGTTGGATTGGCGGCGTGTGCGATGGCATAGCACGTCGTCTTGGTTGGAATACCACGTTGGTTCGTGCGCTTATGGTGGTTGCCACACTCTTTTTCGGCGCGGGTGCCGCGTTCTATGGCCTGGCGTGGTTTGTGCTGCCGGATGAGCGCGACAATCAGATTCTTGCTGAGGATTTGATTAACGGCAAGTGGGATTGGAATTGCATTGGCGCGCTGTTGTGCTGCCTTGTTGCCATCTGTTTGCCGGGGGCAGGATGGTTTGCTTTCGCATTGGCCGCGTTGGTGCTGTGGCTTCTGCTCAATAGGCAGATTTATGCGCCGAATGTTCCTCCAAATCAGTGGCAGCAGCCCCCGTATGGTCAGGCTCCGTACGGTCAACCGCAATATGGTCAGCCTCAATATGGAAGTCCTTCGTACGGACAGCCGGTGCCTCCTGCATCGCCGTCTCCAGCGCAATCGAATCCTTATACTCAGCCGATGCAGACGAGCGGCGCATATAACGGGGTGGCCAACACGGCTTCGTCACCGGAATCGCAATCGCATCAGCCCCAACGCCTTCAGCCTCAACAGCCTCCATATCATGCCTACCAACAGCAGGTCAATGGTCCGGCCGCTTTTGCCACGGCCAATGTTCCTCCAACATTCACCGCTCCGGCGGCCCCGGTAGCGCAGGCGCCTACGTCGCCAAGATATGGACGTCGCAAGCCAGCCGGTCCGCTGCTGGTGTTGGTGATGTCCGGTCTTGCGATGATCGCATGCGCACTATGCGTATGGTGCATTATGACGTACGGCGTTCAAGGCGGGCAGCGGGGCACCGAATACACGTTGCAGGCATGCGCGGCATTCGTCGGTGGCATCTGTCTGGTGACGGGAATCGTTATTATCGCGCTCGGATTCGCGGGCAGAAGAACGGGAGGATTGCATCCTCTGACATGGATATCCATATTCATGTCGTTGGTCATGGTGATGGCTTTGGCGGGTTATTCGCTGCTCAGCTATCGGATTAACACGGGCATTCCCTTATCCTACAAGAGGGTCAATGTGTCGGGAATGATCACCATGGGTTCCACCGCCAGTGAAATGAGCGAATACGAGCAGGGCATCGTCGCGCAAGGCAATGATTACGCCACCGACGTGCTGCATATCGACTTAAGCGATTACGCGAAAAACAACGGTCCGCACAAAGTGGATCTTCAGGATGGCACACAGGGCACGACTTCCTGCCCTACAGGAACGTTGAATGTGGTGGCCTCAAGCGCACAGGTCGTGGTGACCTTGCCGAACGGCTGCTGGTGGGCGTTCGGGGCTGACGGTAATTTCTACAACATCACCGATTTCGTCGGCAGTTCGGACGGGCTCACGTTGGATTCCGGCAATATCTATGTCTCGCTTATGGGCAACGATTCCACGAAATCGGTAGTGAAAAAGCGTGCGCTGGGAACTTACGATCGGAGTTGCGGCTCGTACGGAGACGAATCCGGCATCGAGGATTTCGATGATGAGACCGATACGGAAGATGGCATGGATACCGGCGCCGATTCCACTAGGACCGATTCCCCCTTCAAAGACGGGAATGTAGATAAGGCCTACCGCGAAATCTACGACAATCATCAATATTGGCCGTGCTTCACCGATGATGGCAAGGCTCCGGTCATGCCAACCGGACTGCAGATCAATACTATGGCAACGGTCGGCGGCAGCGTCGCGGTGCAGTATGCGTCCGACAACACATTGGGCAAAGCGGGAAAGGAGTGACCATGAGCGACGACAAGACCCAGGAAATGCCGGTCATGGCTGATGCCGGAGATATGCCTACCGAAACGTTGCATACCGTGGATGCGCAGTCCACGTATGACCAGTCGCAGCGCAGTGGGCGTGCAACGCAGGATGATAAGCCGCGCGTGGAATCCGTTCCAGCGCAAAGCGTTCCGACCTATACCGCTTCGGCAGCCGGCGCGAATAGAGGGCGCAAGAATCGGCAGATTGGAGACGACATCATCAGACCTTCCGGAAGAAGCGGTTCGACCATCGCGCTCGGCGTGTTCACGTGCTTCATGGGGGTGGTGACGCTGCTTTGCGGCATGCATGTGCCAATGAATCTCTGGTGGTGGGCCAGCGATCCGAAACAGTTCTTCGTATTCCTGCTCGGAGGCATCGGCGTGCTGCTTATCGCCGTCGCCGTGATCTGGGCGATAGTCAGCGCGGTGCGTTCAAACCGATCCAAGAATGGAGGGGATGCGGACAGCGACGATCCATTCGACGCTCCCCATAGCTCGGATGCCACGGCCTTTTCGACTGATTCGGATAAGTCACCGGTTTCGGAACGATCGTGAGAATCAGCTGAATAGCCCCTGATATCAGCCGCACCAACGAAATCGAGGCTGACATCGCAAACAAATACGTGACCACCATGGCATGACCAAATCCAACACTTGCTTTTCCATCTTGACGTTGGATTTTGGTCGTACCATGGTGGTCATTTTTATGGTGATGTACGGGGCTTACTGCAGTTTTCAGTAATTGTCACGGTGTGTTTTCACTGTGTTTACTGTGCGGCCTCAGCCTGTGCCAAGTCCTCGAATCCAGCCAAACGAACCGTATTACGAATCGTCTCTTCGGTGAGATTACGCTGCTCATGCCGCAAACGCTCCACAAAGTCGCGGTATAACGCCACAGTACGGTCGGAATAGGTGCCCAATTCGCCGCGCAGATACGTTTCGAATGACGTGGTCTCTGGCGTATCTTCGACAGTGGTCAGCACGCGCATCGCCTCGCCAAGATGAGGAAAACGCTCACGAAAATCACGCGCCCACGACACCTGAACTGTTATGATGCCTTCCTGCAAGGCGTTGCGATCCGCGGAAATCCGGGGAATATACGGCGCAATGTTTGCACAATACTCCTGTGGATATGTGGATTGCATCATGCGACCATACTTTTCCGTCACCAAATTACGTCCAACACGGTCGGCTTCCTGCAGGTCCGACCGGTAACTGCGCAGCAATTCTTCCGGCCACGTCATGAACTGACTGGCACGCATCTGATGGAACATCGGCCAATTGCCTTGGCAGGACGCGCGACCGCCCTCATTGTTAGTTTGCTGAAACTGATTCCATTCCAGTTTGATAATGGATTCAACAATATTCGTTGTATTGGAAGCATCCATTGCATCTGGAATTACGGTGTCGTTCATATGTTTTCGATTCTTGATTTTGTCTGACTATTGTTCTGATTCGCAATGCTTGCGATGGATTTTTGATTGTAGGCACGTCACAGGCTGTGCAGACAACTCGCGTCGGACTTGATATGGTTCTCAACATACGGCCGCTGCCATTCCACAAACGTTTCGTGGGATTCGGTCAATCCCTCCCGCAGCAATTCATCCACAACATCACTGCAGATGCGCTCAACAGTGGCGATAATGTGCTTTGCCGCAGGCTTCGCACCCTTGCCGCCCTCACCGAAACCGACACCACCGAAACATGCGGCGGAACTCAATCGCAATATGTCTTCCAACTGTTCGCACACGCCGGCCAGCCTTGTTGCCATACGGCGGCTCAGCTTGCGTAATGCCGCAAACTGCCACTTGTAATACGGCAAATACCCAACGCTCACCGGCTCATTGATCAGAAACACCAACGAGGCCGTGGCATTCACAAACTCATGAATGCTCAACATCGCTGCAGCGCCATCGCCACGTTGCAACATGCGTGGCAGATTGTATTGCCCAGCCTGAGCCATCATGCCCAAACGTTGGGAAATCAAGGAAAGTCGAACATCTTCCGGCATGAACTTAAACCCCTGCCGAGTTTTGGAAAACACCCCCAACGGGTCGGCGAAGACCTGACCGTTTGTGGCAGTGGCCAACGTATCTTCCTGCAAACTTAGCCAAGATGCAACATCGTTCTGTGCCGGAGCCTCACGAAACAGCGTGATCCGCTCGAAGAAATCACCGATACGAAACACGCCATCACGGCGGAACTCGCCTTGCGCACGCGGCGTAAGTGGCGATTGAGATGCGGAAAGAGCGTCGGAATTAGCCGAACCATGCCCTGCAAAATGCGGCTTGCCCTGCTCGTCAACAGTGAAATCGCGACTCAACGCATCGTAATCAGCCTGCAATTGCTCGCCAATCGCATCATAATCCTCTTCGGTAAGCCACAGGCAGAAACGCGGCGCGAAATCATGATCGCGCGACAACTCATCGTCGAAACCGAAACATTCCGAACCATAACCGACCAAACCTGCGGCAATCCGCCCCTGATATGCCGAATATGCGCCGGCAACCAACGGTTTGCCGAGATCATTCCAGAATGCGCGAGACAAAGCAAGTCTTGAAATATGGTGAGAAATCGCAGGAATCGAAGATGCGCCGGATTCTGCCATACAGTGCGGTTCACTTGATTGCTGATATTCGCTTGATTCCGGTGAATGCTGAGATTCCAAGGATTCTTGCGATTCTTGATATTCTTGCGATTCCCGCGTCTTATGCGATAACGACATGTGCTTATGCAACGCCTGTTTTGCCACTTCAAGATTGACTGCAGTCGTGTGATAGTAGTCGGTGTTGCGTCCGTAGCATTCCTCAATCACGCTCAACGCATGTTCATAGCCGGAAACCGCGTCTTGCAGGCAGCCGGCCATATAGCATGCCTGCGCATAGCCGGCCAGTGCCGAAGCATAATGCGCACTATGTTCCAAATGCCCGGTACGGTAGATTGTCAACGCTTTCTGGGCGTGCTGCATGGCGTCGCCCGCCCAATGCCGGTCCATCTGCAGGAGCAGCAACGCGAGATTGGTGTGCGTGGAGGCAACGTCGATATCGGCGCTCGCATCGGGGGAGGACTGCTCCAACAGTTCCAGCGCCTGTTCCAGCTCGCGCTTCGCCTGATTGAGACGACCGGTTTCGCTGTACAGCATGGACATGTTGTTGTGCAGCGCGGCCAGTCGTCGGTCGGTGGGGGAGAAGGCGGACGTGGCCGCGTCAAGCGCCTGACGGTACAGCTGTTCGGCCTCCTCGTACTGGCCTGCGGCTCGCATGCCCGTGGCCGCGTTGATCAGCGTCGTAGCCCACGCCTGCGGGTCGATTTCCTGAAGATGCAAATGATCCGCAATGCTTAACGATTCGCGGATAATCGGCAGATTGTCGGTATGGCGACCTTGCGAACGGTAAAACCCCATCGTTTCGTTCAACACCGTCAGCAAACCGGCGTCATCATGACTGTGTTCGGCTTCGGTTCGTGCCTTCTGCAGATACGGTTCAGCCTGTTCAGGAGCCTTATGCGCATCGAAAATCGCATCAAGACCACGCAAAAATCGTTGTACATCAAATGTTGCGCAACCGTCATCGCAATTATTCATATTCAGATTGACATCACTGTCTGCCATCGCAATCCCTTCATCGGTGACTTCCATCATCTCCCGAACTGCAGACGGCATCGCAGACGGCGAAACAACGAAAGATGGGGACATTCGATACGTCGTAAAAAGAACAACGGGATATCTCAGCATAATAATTGTGATGAGATATCCCGTTACATAACATAAATAATCGAAATAACTGACTGTCGAATGTCAGACGTGCACTTTGCGCAGGCGCTTCATAGCGCCCGTATGTGTTTCGTAACGACGCGAATACGTGACCAGCATGATCACTGCAATCAACGCGATCGGAGCGCCGGCCAAACCGGTGTAATGGTAGTTCATGGCGGTTGCGGTCAACGCGGCGCCGCCAACGATCGAACCAACCGCATTGCCGAAATTGAACGCGATCTGTACGGCTGCACCCGCAATCAGCTCGCCGCCGCCTTCACCGGCCTGCACCATCAACAACTGCTGCGGAGACGAGTTGAAAAACAGTGCGAAACCAAGCATGAACGTCAACAATGCAGTCGTAACGAGATTGCCGGGAACGAAAAACACCAACAGCAAACCAACCGTGGCAATAGCCTGCGAAAGACCAGCAGTGGCACCTGGCTTCCACAAATCAGTCAAACGGCCGCCAGCAATACCGCCAAGCACCATGCCGAAACCAGCAAGCACCATTAACAGGGGAACCATCGAGGAATTCCATCCACCGACCTTTTGCAGCCACGGCGAAATGTAGCTCCACCAGCAGAAAATACCGGAATTACCGCAGAACACCGCCATGAGAATAAACCACGGACCGGCGTGGGTGAGGAAACGGAACTGCCCTTTAATGCCAGCGTCCTTGATCGGCGCGACGAACGGCACCCACGCAATCACCAACACCATCGTCATCAACGCCCAAGCGGCAAGAATCGCAAACGCCAAACGCCACGACAGCATTTCCGAAAGCAATGTGCCTGCAGGCACACCCAACATATTGGCAACCGTCTGACCCGTCACCATCATCGACACGGACTGTGCTTCCTTGCCTTTATCGGCCAAAGTCTTGGCAATCAGCGTGGCCGTACCGAAAAACGCGCCATGCGGCAAGCCCGAAATGAAACGAGCCGCCAGCAACATGGGGGAATTGAACGAAACCGCGCTCAACGTATTGCCGACCAGCGCGATGATCATGAACAGAATAATGAGATTCTTCGGCGGTACCTTACGGCCGAACACCAGAATCAGCGTGCCCACGCACACGCCGATCGCATATGCGGAAATATAATGGCCTGCCGCAGGAATGCTGACCTGCATGGCGGCGGCTGTCTGGGGCAGAATGCCCATCATCACGAATTCTGCGGCACCAAGAATAAAGGCGCCGGAAGCCAAAGCCAGAATGCTTCTTTTCACAGTCTCTCCTCCATGAATGTGAAGCGTGTTGGTGTGCGCGATTGTTTACGCGCTTTTTTGATTTTTCAGGTGGTTGCGTCTCGCATATGCTGTTTTGCACCGCTGATGCGCTGGAAATAAAAAAGGCGGAACCGAAGTTCCGCCTTAAGTTGTCGGGCTGGCGGGATTTGAACCCGCGGCCTCTTCGTCCCGAACGAAGCGCGCTACCAAGCTGCGCTACAGCCCGTTTTGCAACAGTTGGAAATATTACACGATTGCTTAGGTAATGCAAATACGGCGTGTCGCGTGTGGTGTAGTGGCTTCTCGGTACACTGTGGGCTTATGAGTGAGACCATCGAATCGCAAGAAAATCAGAATGAAGAGGCTGCCGTTCCCGCTATGACCACGGTGGAACGTGCCGAAATGCTGCTGCAGCAGGATGCGGCTATCTACGCCAAGATCAATGACGGCGCTACCCTGGATGAAGCCGTTGATCCGGGCAATAAGGAATTCGGCCCGCTGGCGCATCCGGAGCAGGTGCAGATGCGCGTGGCCAAGCGTGCCATGATGCTTAAGGACGGCATTCAGCCGTACCCGGTGACTCTCGACGTCACCGCCACCATTGAAGAGGTTCGCGCCAAGTATGACGGCAAGCTTGAAGCCGGAGATGAAACCGAAGACGTGGTCGGCATCGCCGGTCGCGTACTCTTCCTGCGTAACGCCGGTGGCTTGTGCTTCGTGCAGCTTTCCGCTGGCGATGGCACCAAGATTCAGGGCATGATTTCCAAGAAGGAGATCGGCGCTGATTCCCTTAAGCAGTTCAAGCAGCTGGTTGACTTGGGTGACCACCTGTTCATCAAGGGTCGTGTGATTGCCTCCAAGACCGGCGAACTGTCCGTGTTCGCCACCGAATGGGCTATTGCCGCCAAGGCATTGCAGCCGCTGCCGGCCCTGCACAAGGACCTGAACGAGGATACCCGCACCCGCAAGCCGTACATCGGCATGATCGCCGATGAGAAGATGCGTAATATGGTGCGCAACCGTTCCAAGGCCGTCGCCTCCCTGCGAAAGACCTTCGCCGATCATGACTTCCTCGAGGTTGAGACCCCGATGCTGCAGACCGTGCACGGTGGTGCCGCCGCACGTCCGTTCACCACGCATATGAACGCGTTCGACCTTGACCTGTACCTGCGTATCGCGCCGGAACTGTTCCTCAAGCGCTGCCTAGTCGGCGGCATCGACCGCGTGTTCGAGATCAACCGTGACTTCCGTAACGAAGGCGTTGACGCCACTCACGCTCCGGAATTTACCATGGTTGAGGCCTATCAGGCTTACGGCAACTACGACACCATCGGCGCGCTCGTCAAGCAGCTCGTGCAAGACACCGCCATGGACGTGTTCGGCACCCACAAGGTGACGTTGCTCGACGGTTCCGAATACGATTTCGGAGGCGAATGGAAGACCATCAGCATGTATGATTCCCTCTCCGAAGCACTTGGCGAGGAAATCGTGCCGAATGGCGGCCCGGACAATCCGGGCACTTCCGTGGAACATCTCGGTGCCATTGCCGACAAGCTTGGCGTGGAACGCGACGATGTGGAGAACCACGGCAAGCTCGTCGAACACCTGTGGGAGCACTTCTACGAAGACAAGCTGTTCGAGCCGACCTTCGTGCGCGACTTCCCGGTCGAAACCTCCCCGCTGGTCAAGGGCCACCGTTCCAAGCCGGGAGTGGTCGAAAAGTGGGATCTGTATGTGCGTGGCTTCGAGCTGGCCACCGGCTACTCCGAATTGAACGATCCGGTTGTGCAGCGTGAACGTTTCGTGGCCCAGGCCAAGGATGCGCTCGCCGGCGACGAAGAGGCCTGCGATATCGATGAGGACTTCCTCGAGGCGCTCGGCGTGGGCATGCCTCCGGCAGGCGGCATGGGCATGGGCATCGATCGACTGTTGATTGCCCTGACCGGCGCCACCATCCGCGAAACCATCACCTTCCCGCTGGTGAAGCCGCTGAATTAAGGCAAAGCCTTAATTCAAAATCGGCTTCACGCGAGGCTGAAAAGAGAACAGTCCAGTGGACTGTTCTCCAGCCGGAGCCATCCTTATAAAATTGCCGCTGAATTAAGGCGAAGCCTTAATTCATATTGGCTTCACGTGAAGGCGGATCAAGAGAACAGCCCTGTGGGCTGTTCTCCCGCCGTAACCTTCCTTTTCAGTTGAAGCCGCTGAATTAAGGCGAAGCACAGTTCGCAATAAACTTGATACGGACTGAAAGGGCTGACGACCTACTCGGCCGTCAGCCCCTTCTGTTTTTGGCTGGCGGCGGGTCCGCGTGCGAATCAAAAACATGATGAGCGGCCTCCGCCGTCCGAGTAGCCGCCGATTAAGAATGACGATGGTAAATTCGAATCCATATGGCTCACTCAACAATGGGGACGTCAGGAAAACTGGACCGCACATAGAATGGTGTCCATGCAAATATCGACTTGGATTCGTGGCGCTCGCCCTCAAACGCTGCCGCTGGGTCTTGCCCCGGTTCTGGTCGGCGTTGCCGCCAGTTGGCGGTGGGAGGCTTTGGGTGGCCTGCGGTCGTGCCCAGCTTTTCCGGGAAGATTGCTGGAAGAGCATGATGCTGGTGATGTACTGGGGTATTGTGCGTTTTCTCGGCCGTGGTTTGCGGTCGTTGCGATGTTGTGCGCCGTGGTGGCGGTCGGTCTGCAGATTGCTGTGAATTATCTCAACGATTATGCCGATGGTGTACGCGGCACGGACGCCCGACGAGGCAGTGACGCCGCGGGACCTCGGCGGTTGGTCGCTTCCGGAGTGGATCCCAGTCACGTGTTGCTGGCTGCCGCGGTCGCTGCTTTAGCCGCCTGTGCCGCCGGACTGGTCGCTGTCGTCATAACTGGTCGCTGGTGGCTGATAGCGCTTGGCGTAACCTGTCTGGTGGCGGCCTGGGGATATACCAACGGTCGGCATCCTTACGGATATCGGGGTCTGGGCGAACTTGCGGCATTCGTATTCTTCGGGTTGGTTCCAGCCCTCGGCACGCAGTATGCGCTAAGCGGGTCGATCACCGTGACGGGGGTGGCCGGTTCGGTGATCTGCGGCCTGCTGTCCGTCAGCGTCATGATGGTGAATAACCTGCGCGATCTCGAAGATGACGCCGCGCACGGCAAGCGCACGCTGATGGTGCGCATCGGCAGTGGGAAGGGCAAATGCTGGTGCATGCGTGCGCTGGGATGGGCTGCTGGTCTGACGGTGGTTTTCGCCATGCCATTATCGGTGTATGCCAAACTTCTGGATCTGCTCATAAAGCTGCCTGCGGAGGTGGATCGCGACCGTTCATGCACGGAATATGGCATATGCGGTGACTGGTCGTGGGGAAACGCCGATTGGATGAGCCTTGCGGCGTTCGTATCCATCGCAGGGTGTGTGGCGATTGCTACTCGTGCCGTCGCGGCCGTCCGGCATGACCAGTGGCATCGGGCGTTGCCATTGTGCTCGATGACCTCGTTGGTCGCAGCCGGCGCGTTCGTGCTCAATGCCTGTCAGGCCGGTTTCATGGCGTAGCTGCATCCTGCATTTACGATTTCGTCATTGAGCACCGGCGATTGCCTGATGATGCAAACGGCATGCAACAGAATGAAAATTGTTGCATGAACGTAACCAAATAATCGTCATCGACGGTTGTGTTGGGCGTGCTAGGCGGTAGACTGGCAGGTATGACTTACAAACTAGTACTGCTCCGTCATGGACAGAGCGCATGGAATAAAACCAATCAGTTCACCGGCTGGGTCGACGTCCCGCTGACCGAGCAGGGTGTCGAGGAAGCCAAGAACGGCGGCCGCCTGCTCAAGGAGAAGAACGTCCTTCCGGATATCGTTTTCACCTCGATGCTGCGTCGTGCCATCAACACCGCCAACGTGGCTCTGGATGAGGCAGATCGTCTGTGGATTCCGGTCAAGCGCAGCTGGCGTCTGAACGAGCGTCACTACGGCGCTCTGCAGGGCAAGAACAAGACCGAGATTCGTCAGGAATACGGCGACGAGAAGTTCATGCTGTGGCGTCGTTCTTACGCTACCCCGCCGCCGGAAATCGATCCGAACGACGAGTACGCGCAGAACAATGATCCGCGCTACACCGGCGATCCGGTTCCGGAAGCTGAGTGCCTGGCCGATGTGGTCAAGCGCGTTGAGCCGTACTTCAAGTCCGACATCGAGCCGGAGCTGAAGGCTGGCAAGACCGTTCTGATCGCCGCTCACGGCAACTCCCTGCGCGCCATTGTGAAGATGCTTGACAACCTCTCCGAAGAGGAGATCGCCAAGGTCAACATTCCGACCGCAATGCCGCTGCTGTACGAGCTGGACGAGAACTTCAAGCCGATCAAGCCGCGTGGCGAGTACCTGGATCCGGAGGCCGCCGCCGCCGGTGCCGCCGCTGTCGCCGCTCAGGGCCAGAAGTGAGTTTGTTGCGATTGATACGCAGGTAGTCGCGTTCAATCGCACGGAACGTATATGAAAAGGTGGAAATCCACAGTACGTGGGTTTCCACCTTTTCATATACGTTGCCTTTGTTGGGCTATTGCATCCGTCTGCCGTATGGAATACGGAACATGAGATGTGCGGCAGGTCAATCGCAATCGGCTCAGATCACACCGTATTCCTTAAGTAACATCGGAATATCGGTGGAATCGAGCTTCTTCAGAATCTGTTTCAGCACGGTCTTTTCAATGGGGTTGAGTTTCATGTCGGTAATCGGCTTGCCGTCACGCAGCATCACCGTGGCGTTGAGCAGATTACGCACGTCGTAGACCGAACCCCACACTTCGGGCACGCCACGATCCACGTCGCACAGCGTGTACACTGCTTCCATACCGGTGCGCATCGAATACTCGGTGGTGAAGATCGTGTCGCGCGGGGTTTCGGCGAACTGTCCGAGGAATGCGAAATTCACGGCACCATCAGGTACCACATCAGGGCGGTCGCCGGCGGAACGTGGCATGAAGAACGCATCGATGTATGGCATCATCACCGGCACGGTGTTCGCATGATTCGTGGCGAGATCCTTGATCTTGTCGGTCGGCACGCCCATATGGTAGAGCCATTCCTCGCAGATCTCCTCGCCCGTGCATTCCTGCATCGTCTTCTTCACGTAATTGCCCGGCTTGTCGGGGAATAGGCCGTACACCCATATGCTCAGCTGATCCTTCGGCTGTTCGCGGAATTGCTGTTGACGGTTCAGCGTCCAGCTCATAAGCCAATTGGAATCCTCGACGGTCACAATGCCGCCGGTCACCACATGGCCGGTGAACGGGTCTCGCTTGCAGATTTTCTGAATATACGGCGGAATCTCCATGTCAAGCGTGGTAACGGTGGCACTCATCCACTTCGAATGCTCCGGATCGCCGCAGAATACGTCCGGGTGGCCGAAACTCGGGTCTTGCTTGGCGATGCGACGCCACATATCCCAGCCGCCGCCGGGCTTGATCTCCGGAGCCCATGCGGCTGCTTCGGTCTGCGAGCCTATGGTCGAATTCTCCACGCAACCACCGTTAGTGATGAATACCAGATCGTTTTCGCCCAAGTCAATGCTTCGCGCGGTGCCATCCGCCTCGGTCAAGTCGATGCGCGTGGCCATTTTCTTGGTTGGTGAGCTATACGGATTGCGTACGAACACACCGGATTCAGCCTGCTTCTTCAAAATCGTGTCTTGACCGGTGCCTGTATGCTGCCGAACTGGACCCATACCACCGCCAATCTTGAAATCGACATTCTCCACTTTCGCGTTGTAGTGGAACTGCACGCCGAATCCTTCCAAATACTTGATCATCGGCAGAATCATCGACTCATACTGGTTGTAACGGGTAAAACGCAACGCACTGAAGTCTGGCAATCCGCCAATATGATGAATGTATCGACGGATATACAGCTTCATTTCCAACGCACTATGCCAATTTTCAAAGGCGAACATAGTGCGCCAGTACATCCAGAAATTCGAATTGAAAACCTCATCGTCGAAATAATCAGAAATTTTCTTGCCGTACAGTTCCTCATTCGGCGTGAAGAACAATTTCATGATCTCCATCGAGGCTTTGTCTGACAGATTGAATTTGCCGTTCGTGCCTGCGTCAACGCCGCGCGCTTTTGTGGAGCGGCAGAGTGAGAAGTTGGGATCTTCCTTGTTCAGCCAGTAATACTCGTCAAGTACGGAAACGCCTTCCGTTTCGATGGATGGAATGGAACGGAACATGTCCCACATCACTTCGAAATGGTTGTCCATTTCACGGCCGCCGCGCATCACATAGCCGACGCCGGGAATATTTGCGCCATCGCAGGCGCCTCCCGGAACCGCGTCCTTTTCGAATACGTGAATGTGGCTGCCCGGCATTTGCGCGTCTCGCACCAGGTAGCAGGCTGCGGTGAGTGCGGCCAAGCCGGTGCCGATGATGTACGCGTTCTTGCTGTCCATGCCTTCGGGCTTCTTCGGTCGGGCGAATGCTTCGTAATTGCCGTTGGAATAATACATGACTGCCTCCTTTGGATGTCACTGCACATATTGTGCCGCGACATTGCGTAAAAGTATATGGGCAAAAAATAGACAGATTGTTTAATTTTTCTTACGGCTTGACGAAAGTGAAATAATGCGGGAGATAGTGCTTGACGATTCGTGCTGAAAGATTGCAAAAACAAAACAA
Organism: Bifidobacterium hominis; assembly: GCF_040095915.1. Taxonomy (NCBI): domain Bacteria; kingdom Bacillati; phylum Actinomycetota; class Actinomycetes; order Bifidobacteriales; family Bifidobacteriaceae; genus Bifidobacterium; species Bifidobacterium hominis. The sequence continues at coordinate 230,209 of NZ_JBBMFR010000001.1, forward strand.
GAAGGCGGCTTCAGTGGGGAACGGAAGCCGCCTTCTCAAAAGGAAGATGAAAAAGAAGATCGCAAGAAAAAATCAGGCGATGTCGGTGTCTTCGTCGCGGGTCGGCTCCTTGGACGGGTCGAAACCGGAGACGATGTACACCACGCGGCGAGCCGCGGACACGGCGTGATCGCCAAGACGCTCCATGAAGCGGCCGATCAGCACCACGTCGATGAGCTGCTGGTTGGTGCCGGACCAATCCGCGGACTGAGCCAGTTCAAAGGTCTTCTTGTGCAGTTCGTCGAGCTTGTCGTCGTTGGTGATGATCTGTTCGGCGGTCTTGGTGTCGCGGTCAGACAGCATGGCCACGGTCTGGTCGGCGACGTCGTTCAGGAACGCCTGCATTTCGGCGAACAGCGTCTGGGCTTCGGGCGGCAGCGGGGAAGCCGGGTAGGTGCGGCGGGCGGCTTCGGCGATGTGACGAGCCAGATCGCCCATACGTTCGAAAGTGGTAGCCAAACGCATGGTGGAAACAACCACGCGCAGATCGGTGGCAACCGGGTTCTGCTTGGCCAGCAGCTTCACGCATTGGTCGACAACGCTGGCTTCGAGGGCGTCGATTTCGATGTCGCCGTCAATAACGGCCTGGGCGGCTTCAAGATTCTGGTTCAGCAGCGCGTCGCCGGCGCCGTTGATCGCCTTGCGAACGCCTTTGACCATATGGTCGAGATCATCGGCAACAGCCTTGAGCTCTTCGTTGAAAATAACGCGCATGTGACTTGCCTTTCAATGCTTCATAATTTCAGGTCTGGTAATACCTTTCATAAGTCTATTAGAGAAACGCCATATTCATAACCAGCGTTTGTGTTGTTCCGTGAAAGTTCACCGGCGCGTTCACCTTGCGTTCATGAACGGGCTGTGGTGTCGTGAACATAGGAGCCGTAGGAGTATGCGAGAATGAAACCATGGTTGAATCTTTGGGCTCGTGGTGGCGTTCATTGACGCACCGCAACGACGATGATGAGCATGATGCCGATGCTGATACATTGGATGATGCCACTAATGCGTTGCTTTCCGTGCTTCCGTTGGCTTCCATTGTGATTGATGAGCATGATGAGGTGATTCGTGCGCATCCTTCCGCATATTCGCTTGGCGTGGTGCGGGACGACGTCATCATCGAAGACAGTGTGCTTCAGGCGGTGCGCGAAGTGCGCTCCTTCGGTGGCAAAAAGCAGTTCGATCTGACCACCACCACCGCGTATGTTGCGCAGCGTGCGCCGAAAGCAGGCAGGCTTTCCACTCGCCAAGCCGCGAAACAGGCGCTGATTGGGCAACAGTCAGCCAGCAAGCCCACGGCAACCGTGTCAAGGCCAAACTGGTTGAAAGTCATCGTCGGCAAACTCAGCGACAATCTTGTGGTGGTGTTGATCAGCGACGTCAGCGAAAGCGTACGATTCTCGCAGATACGCGACTCCTTCATCACCAATGTGTCCGAACAGCTGCTCAAGCCCACGCAATCGCTGGAACAGTTGGCGGATATCGTGGAACAAGGTGGAACAAGCCAGCGGGATGTTGAGCGCGACGCCATGCAATTGCGTCAGTCCTGCTCTCGTTTGGAACATATGATTTCCGACCTGCTGCTGCTTATCAAGGCGCAGGAGCCGATTCTGCCGACCGCAGACAATCGCATCAATGTGATGGGCCCGGTACGGGCTGTGGTCGACTCCCATCGTGAGGTGGCGGCGCAACGCAATATCACCATCGATATGAAGGGCGACGAAAGCTTGGAAATCAATGGCGATGCCGAACAGATTCAGGCGGCGCTTGCCAAGCTGGTTGAAAACGCCATCACCTATTCAAAGGACGGTTCGACGATCAATGTTGTGGCCAAAGCCAATGAGGAGGGCACGGAGGCGGTGATCAGCGTGCTTGATCGTGGCGCTGGCATTGCCGTTGGCGAGCAAGGCCGCATTTTCGAGCGATTCTACCGTGGTAATAATCAGAATGATCATTCTGGCGATGGTATTGGTTTGGGACTTGCGATTGTCAAGCATGTTGCGTTGACACATCATGGTTCCGCTTCAGTGTGGAGCAGTCCGGGGCAGGGGAGCACGTTCGCACTGGTATTGCCGTTGGCTGGAGAATAATACAGGGAGACAACATGATGCCCGTCTTGCTTTCAACAAGGCAAGACGGGCATCATGCTTTTATTTATGAGAAAATTTTCGGGGGTATGCTGCCGGTTGTTCGTGTTGACGGTTACTCGCCGAGACGTCGGTAATCCCAGCGATCGAAATGTTCCCAAACTAGCATAAGCACACCGATGATCGTACCTGCTTCGCATACGGTCTGCGCGCGTTCGGCGTTGATGCCGAACGCAAGCAATACGATGCAGACGATCAGTGCGATGGCCCAAAGCGCGGTGCCGAACGTGAACACCTTGCGCAAGTCCACGCGCACTGGTTTTGGTGAGGGCTTCCTCACGCTGGGGTCAATGATCGGAGCAATCTTCATATCGCCATACCCTACCTTGCGTCACAGATGTTCCACCACATAGTCGATGCAGCGGGTGAGCGAGTCGACATCGCTCGGATCCACCGATGGGAACACGCCGATGCGCAGTTGGTTGCGGCCCAGCTTGCGGTATCCGTTGGTGTCCACAATGCCGTTTTCGCGCAGTGCGGCGACCACTTGGGTGGCGCTGATGCGTTCGTCAAGGTCGATGGTGACCACGGCGTTGGAACGAGCGTTCTTGTCGGCGACGAACGGGGAAGCGTAATCGGACTTTTCCGCCCACTGGTACAGCAGGGACGCCGACCTTGCGCAACGTGCCGAAGCCCAGGCGAGGCCACCGTTGTCGTTGAGCCAGCGCACTTGGTTTTCCAACATGATCAGCGTAGCCACAGCCGGAGTGTTGAGCGTCTGATCCTTGCGCGAATTCTCTATGGCCGAAGTGAGCGATAGGAACGGGGGAATCCAGCGGCGTGCGCCCGGAAGATCCACGCTTTTGGCGATGCCGTATGCGCGTTCGACCGCGGCGGGGGAGAGCACGGCGATCCACAGTCCGCCGTCGGAACCGAAGGCCTTCTGCGGGGAGAAATAATAGGCATCGGTCTGGCTGATGTCGACCGGCAGCGCTCCGGCGCCGCTGGTGGCGTCGATCAGCGTGAGCGCGCCCTGTTCCTTGGTGCCTGCTATGCGTTTGATCGGTGCGGCAACGCCGGTGGAAGTCTCATTATGGGCCCAGCAGTAGGTGTCCACGTATTCCGTGAGCTCCGGCAGACGGTAAGTTCCCGGCTCTCCTGCGAAAATCTCCGGCTCTTCGAGGAACGGCGCGGATTGCGCCGACTTGGCGAACTTCGAGCTGAATGAGCCGTACGTGCCGAATGCGGCCTTGCGGGTGATCAGCGAGGCACAGGCGATATCCCAGAACGCGCTGGCTCCGCCGTTGCCCAGCACCACTTCGTAGCCGTCGGGAATCTGGAAGAATTCGGACAGTCCTTCGCGGATTGAGCCGACCACCTGCTTGACGGGGGTCTGTCGATGGGAGGTTCCCAGAAGATTACGGGCTCCCTTATCGAGCGCTTGGATTTGCTCCGGGCGGATTTTGGTCGGCCCTGAGCCGAAACGTCCGTCTTCCGGAAGCACGTTGGAAGGAATGGTCACAGTATTCGTCATGACAACCTAGGGTAGTCAGATGGTCGGATTGTGCGTGGTGATGACCGCTTTTCGGAACCATGACGTGACGATGATGACTGCGATATCCCGGTGTCGGTGTAGCGTAAACTTCCGTGACGGTTCTGTAACCACGCGGCCATAAGTTTGCTGTGGTTGAAGTAATCCGCAAGGAGTGTTGATATATGAGGCATGCGGCGCATAAAGCTGCCAAGGTTTCGAATGAGCGTTTCAGCGTTGCCAAGGCGCTGTTCACCTCGAGCCGCGGTTCCCACACCGCCAAGGCCGTTCGTATGGTCCAGCTGGCAAATGGTGAGGGTGCCGTTGTAGGTCTTGAGCCTGCGGTTGCCAAGAAGCTGAATGAGGTGGCTCCGATGAGCCGCCGCGCCATGCGTGAGGCCGCTCGTGCAGCCGGCCGTCGCTCCGCATTCGTGACTTCCGCATCGCTGGCTGCGTTGGTTGGTACCGCGGCCACTGCCATGGCGGTCAGCCAGCAGAATGCGTCTGAAATGACTTTCGCTGACAATGCCACCACTACCACGCAGATGAAGCGTATCTCCGACGATGCGGCATCCCGTTCCGAGTCCCGCAGTAGTCTCGACTCCCTGGCCTCCACCAGCAACAATGGTGATTGGCAGCTCGGCGAGACCAACTCCTCCATGGATACCAATCTTCTGTCGAAGTCCATTGCTGACAATCCCAATGTCGCCGTTCTCATGGATCAGGATGCCGGTCAGCTTCCCTCGGATTTCAACCCGAACCACGACACCGGGGACACCGGCAATGACTACCCATACGGTCAGTGCACATGGTGGGCGTATACTCGTCGTGCACAGCTTGGTCTGCCTGTCGGAAGCCATTTTGGAGATGCGCGGAGTTGGGGTGATTCCGCTCGCGCTCTCGGCTATTGGGTTGATAATACGGCGCGTCATGTTGGCGATATCGTGGTGTTCGCTCCGGGCCAGCTGAATGCGGACAGCTTTTACGGGCATGTTGCAATTGTCGAAGAAGTGCATGCTGACGGTTCAATTAAGATTTCGGAATCCAATGTCAAGGGTCTTGGCGTGATTTCCGATCGTACGTTCACTGCGCAGGAAGCTTCGCAGCTGACATATATTCATTACTGATTTCACTGTTCTTCAGTCTATTTGAGTTTGCCTTCTCCTTTGGGATAGCGCGATTTTATCGGCGTGTCGCATGATATGGCACTGTTCCTGTTGTCTTGTTGTTCTGTTGTCGGGGAACGTTCATGGTAGCTTTAGATACGATGAATATTGCTAAACGTTTCACGAGTATCTTCGCCGTTGTTGCCGTCTCTGCCGTGTTGGGTGCGGCGGTTCCGATCGCAAGCGCAGGCAATGCTATGGCTGGTACCACGGTAACCGCTACGCGTTCTTTCCCGAAGACCACCGCGGCCAAGCGTAATTTCCTTGCCGAGCACACATCCACGGATGTTGAGTCCAACGCCGATTGGGGTGGCATTGAAAGCTTGGATGTTCCGCAGACTGAGTCTCAAGCGGAAAAAGACCAGAAGGCTCAGGCGCAAGCTGAGGCTGAAGCCCAGGAGCAGGCGGCTCAGGCGCAGGCGCAGTCTGAAGCCCAGGCTGCCAGCCGTTCCTCCGAACGCGCTGCAATCAGCGTTCCTACCGCCCCTGCGAGTGCTACTGGTCAGGCGTTAGCCAACTATGCTCTGCAGTTCCAGGGCTATCCGTATGTGGCTGGGGGCAATACTCCGTCCGGTTGGGATTGCTCTGGTTTCGTGCAGTGGGTGTTCGCCCAGTTCGGCGTGAGTCTCCCGCATTATTCCGGTGCTCAGATGAGCGTTGGAACGGCTGTTGGAAGCATTGCCGAAGCGGCTCCTGGAGACATTATTGTTAATGCACAGCACGCTGCGATCTATATTGGCAACGGCATGGTGATCAATGCGCTGAACCCAGCTCAGGGAACGCAGGTTACGTCGCTGGCCGTGTTCTCGGGTGGCTATGCTATTCGTCGTGTGCTCTGAGTGAACATACGGTTTGTTTTTTAAGGCGTGTCCTTTCGGGATACGCCTTTTTGTATGGAAATGGCCGAGTCGTTGCTGACAAAACCGCATGTCGCGCGGTATGGTGGAGCCTAGAGGCAATGCATGGTGGCGTTGCCGAGGTGATTCAAGGAGGTCGTCCCATGATTAACGACAAGGCAATCCTCGTTGGTGTTGATGGATCCCACGCCAGCTATAAGGCAACATGGTGGGCTGCAAACTATGCGAAACATGCGGGATTGACGTTGCAAATCGTATGTGCGTATTCGCTGCCGAGTTATGCGGCGGTTTCCTTCGATGCGACGTATACCGCCATGGGCGATGACAATGCGGCCCATAGCGACGCTCAGGAGATCCTGTCGAAGGCCAAGGCCATCGCCGATGAGCAGGGTGTGGAGGCGACGACCCTCATCGTCACCGGCGATCCGGCTTCCGTGTTCGTGGAACTGTCTCGCAACTACAATCTCATCGTCATCGGCAATCGAGGCAAGGGAGGCTTGGCGGAACGCCTGCTGGGCACCACCAGCTCCAGCTTGCCGGCATATGCGTACTGCCCGATCGTGGTTGTGCCGTACACCGACGATGATGGCAATCTGATGCATTTGAACAACACCATCACCAAGGTGGCCGTCGGTTCCGACGAATCCAAGTGGGGTTTGAAGGCTCTTGAGATCGCAGCCGATTTCGCTGCCGCGTGGGGTGCCGAACTTGACGTCATTTCCGCGGTGCCGAACATGAAGGGTTCCGATGACGAAGGCGTGATGGCCTCGTTCAAAGATGATCTTGAAGTGCGCATCAAGCCGCTGGAGGAAGCCCATCCGGACTTGAAGATCAACAAGCAGATCGTGCCTGGTCCGGCTGTCGGCGCGCTGACCAAGGCCAGCTATGACCATGACGTCGTTGTGGTTGGTTCTCGTGGCCGTGGCGGCTTCACGGGCCTGCTGCTGGGGTCCACCAGCCAAGGTCTGCTGCAGCATGCGGTCGGCCCGGTATATGTGGTGCCCCGCAAGTATGTCGAGGCGGCGGAAACCCGTCTTGATACGGTTCCAAGCTCGCCAGCCGAAGTCAAGCCAAAGGCTCTTGACGATATCAAGGGCGTCGAGGAAGTGCCGGTCTCCAAGGCCGAGCCGGATGTGGTCGAAGCCATCGAAACCAAGATCGATCCGGAACGTCAGTAAATCTAATAAATAGAAAATGGCGATTGCAATGCTATGAAAAGCGTTGCAATCGCCATTTTTTTTTAAAAAAGAAAACGTCAGTGCTTGATGGTGACGTCCATGCGGACCGGAGTCTTCTCCACATACGTATGCTTCACCGTGCAGCCCTTGTCGATATGTCGGGTGACGCGTTCCTTAAGCTTTGCCGCATCCTCATCACTCAGACCGGCGTCGGTGGCGTCGATGACCACCTGTTCGTCGAAACCGATGTATGCGTCATTGTCGGCGTCATAGGTGCCGTCCACAACGATTTTCGCGCCCTTGCCCTCGCCCAGCGTATGCTCGACGGCGAACTGGCTTGACAGTGCGGCGCAACCGGCCAGCGCGATCTTCATCAGGTCGCCCGGCGTGAACTGTCCACGACCCTTGCCGAACTTGATATGCGCGCCATCCTCGCCGAAAGCATCCCAAGAACCGTCTTTGTTACGCTCGACCCACAGTCTTTTGCCCATGGTGAACTCCTCATCGTCTTGCCGGGAGCGCCGTTCGCTCCTCGCCTACATACCTAATGTAATCCATTGATGCCTGTTCGCTAGGAGGCATTCCGAAAAGCGTAAACAATCAACGCGCGGGTGGCATATGCTTGACCTGCCGTTCTGTACTGTTAAGCTTGCAACCATGGCTTTGACACCTGAACAACTTGCAGATATCCGTACCCGTATTCCGGCACGCCCGGAAACCGACATTCCCATGCCATATGAAGACCTTGTGCGCAAGATCCTGACGGAAGGCACGTTGAAGTCCGATCGTACGGGCACTGGTACCGTCAGCCTGTTCGGCCAGCAGATGCGATTCGACCTGAGCGAGTATTTTCCGCTGCTCACGACGAAGACGGTGTTTTTCAAGGGACTTGCCTATGAGCTGCTGTGGTTCCTGAAAGGTTCCACGAACGTGCGTTGGCTGCAGGAGCGCAATGTGCATATTTGGGACGAATGGGCCGATGAGAACGGCGATTTGGGTCCCGTATACGGCGCGCAGTGGCGTAGCTGGCCGGCGCCCACGCCCGATGATCCGAACCGTACCATCGATCAGATCAGCAATGTGCTTGATCTTGTCGAGAATCACCCGGATTCTCGTCGTATGGTCGTGTCCGCTTGGAATCCTGCCGAAGTGGAGAATATGGCGTTGCCGCCATGCCACGCGCTCTTCCAGTTCTACGTGGCGGATGGCAAACTTTCGTGCCAGCTATATCAGCGTTCCTGCGACATGTTCCTCGGCGTACCGTTCAATATCGCATCCTATTCGCTGTTGACGTTGATGATCGCTCAGCAGGCGGGACTGCAGCCGGGGGAGTTCGTGTGGACGGGTGGCGACTGCCACGTGTACGACAATCACATCGACCAGGTGTTGGAGCAGTTGAGCCGCGATCCATACCCGTATCCGCAGATCCGTATTAACAAAGCCGATTCGCTGTTCGATTACGATTACAGTGATTTTGAAATCGTCGGCTACCAGCACCATCCAACCATCAAGGCGCCGGTGGCGGTCTGAGAGTCGTCGCCAGACGTTAGACTACTGACCCTAGTTCGACTGCAAGGAGTGAGTGAAATGGAGCATGACAGTAGCCGCAGTGGCTATCACGAACCCGAGCCCGGACTTGCCGGGCTTGAGGACGAGGAGGATTGGGGCGATGATTTCCCCAAGACGTTCTCGGTGAATCTGATTTGGGCGCAGGCCTGTGACAAGGAAGGTCATGACGGCGCCATCGGATTCGAGGGTGGCATGCCATGGCATCTGCCCGAGGATATGAGGCGTTTCAAGGAGCTTACCGTCTCGCATCCGGTCATTATGGGGCGTAAGACGTGGGAGTCCCTGAGCCCGAAGTATCGTCCGTTGCCGAATCGCGACAATATCGTGGTTTCGCGTGATCCGGCTTACACTGCGCCGGGAGCGACCGTGGTCGACAGTCTGGATGATGCGCTTGATCTGGCACGACAGGAAGCCATTCCGGATGACGGTCTTGACCGCAGCGAAATCTGGATTATCGGTGGCGGTCAGCTGTTCCGCGAGGCCATGCCATTTGCGGACAAGGCGTATGTGACGCAGATCAGCATGCATGCCGATGCCGATACCTACGCGCCCGACGTGAAGTCGCTGGTGGAATCCGGCGCTTGGAAGGTGCTTGAAGAGGGCGTGTGGCAGAACACGCGGAAGGGTTCCGGAGATATCGCCGGATTCCGTTTCATGACGTATGCGAAGAATCGCGAGGAGTAACCGTATGTATACCGTGATGACCGTGTGTACCGGCAATATCTGCCGTTCTCCCATGGCCGAAATCATTCTGCGCACTGAATTCGAGCGTCGTGGCCTTGCCGACAAGGTCAACGTCGAGTCCAGTGGCGTGAGCGACGAAGAGTATGGCAATCCGATCGATCGTCGTGCCGTCAAGGTGCTCCGTGAGCGTGGATATGAGCTGCCGGCACATCATTTCGCCCATCGCATCACCCGCGATGAGATCGAGCGTACCGACCTGTTTCTGCCGATGACCGCTTCGCATATGCGTGCGCTACTGCGTCAGCTGCCGCAGGCCAAGCGTGAGAACGTGCATATGTACCGTAGTTTCGATCCGAATCTTGCCAAGCCTGTCGCAGGCTACGAAAGTGAGATTGATTTGGTCGATCCTTGGTATGGCGGCGCCCGCGAATTCGAAGTGGCGATTGACCAGATTGAGGAAGTGGCCCCGTTCATCGTTGATTGGGTTGAGCGGCAGCTCTGACGATTGCATACGATTTTTCCGTCGAAAAGCCCGGTTCGCAAGAGCCGGGCTTTCTTGTATCCGTATGATTTCAATGATTTCGAAAGATCTTAAGAAATCGCAAGAGATTGCAAAAGTAATATTGCGCAATTGATGTAAATCAGAGAAAAATAGAAATAAAAAAAGCGACCCCGGCCGGACTTGAACCGGTGACCTCCGCCGTGACAGGGCGGCGCTCTAACCAACTGAGCTACGGGGCCGTTGTTTCAGCCTTGCGACTGGCAACAGATAGATATATTACGGCAAAGTCGCTATCGTGCAAATTTCGGCGTGTCATCGATGAATATTCGTATGAATTGCTGAAAGAAAGTATTTGCTTAAACTGCGGCAGTAGTAGGGAAGAAAAGCAACGGCCGGTCGCATATGAGGGGAAAACTTCTCATATGCGACCGGCCGTTACCGTTGCGGTGCCGTGTTGTCGCTCACGACACTACGAATTGCTGGTGGAATCAGTCGGTCTGTTTCCAGGTCTCGACGTCGATGTGGTGTTCCGGATTGGCCTGCCATGCATCCCAAGCGGACTTCACGATGTCTTCGACGTTGTACTGTGCGTGCCAGCCCATCTCTTCGTTGATGCGCTTCGGGGAGCCGATCAGGTGCGGCGGATCGCCTGCGCGACGGGCCATGACGGTCTCTTCGAACGGCAGGCCGGTGACCTTCTTGACCTCATCGACGATCTGACGCACGGAGGTGCCTTCGCCGGTGCCGACGTTGAAGGCGTCGTACTTGCGTTCATCGCGGTCCAGATACTTCAGGGCGGCGATGTGGGCGTCGGCCAGATCGGAGACGTGGATGTAGTCGCGCACGCAGGTGCCATCCGGAGTCGGGTAGTCGTCGCCGAAGATCGCAGGGGCCTTGCCCTTCTTCAGACGGTCGAACAGCATCGGGATGAGGTTCAGGATTGCCGGATCCTCAAGCTCGACCGGGCCGCAGCCGGCCACGTTGAAATAGCGCAGGCCGCAGAAGCGAATGCCGTACGGCTCTTCGCAGGCGCGTGCCATCCACTCGCCGAACAGCTTGGTCTGGCCGTACGGGTTGATCGGCAGCATCGGAACGACGTCTTCCGGAACCACGTCGACCGGCGGAACGCCGTAGGTGGCTGCGGAAGAGGAGAAGACGAGCTTCTTGGCGCCGGAGTCGCGCATGCCGATGAGCACGTTGAGCATGCCGTTGATGTTCTGCTGGTAGTACCACAGCGGCTTTTCAACGGATTCGCCGACCTGCTTGCGGGCTGCGAAGTGGATGACGGAATCGACGCCTTCGGCCTTCATGATTTCGGCGAGGCGTTCGCCGGCACCCGGTGCGGCGATATCCATGCCGTACAGGCGGGAGCCTTCGATGCGGGTTGGCTTGCCGTAGCTCAGATCGTCAACGACGACGACCTGTTCGCCGGCCTGGTGAAGAGCGTGGACGACGTGAGCGCCGATGTAGCCGCACCCACCAGTGACGAGAACTGTCATGTTCTGTCCTTTCCTCCAAAATGAGCGTTAAAGCGCTTTGGTTCGAAAAACAAACGTCCAACGAACGTTGTTCACTTTTGCTCTAGTTTGTTACCTTTTGAACAATTTGAGTATAACACATGAACAGGAACGCACATAATCGACCCTTTCCTGCGTTTCCTCTATAAATTAGGGTATGCAAGAAGATGTGAACACGCCGACTGAAAATCAAGTTAACGGCGAAAACGAACAAAACATGTCAAAAACGCAAGATGAACAACGGGCTGATGCTGGCCAGCGTCCTGCCTTGTATGGGCGCAAGGTGTTGTCCTTCGTGCGTCGTTCCGCCAGGCTCGACGCACGCTTGCAGCGTGCATGGGATGCCTATGCAGATACGTATCTGCTGAAAATCAACGCGGGCGAGGGGTCGCTTGATGTGCGAGGCGATCTGGTGTTCGATCGGGCGTATATCGCGGATGTGTGGGGCAATGTCAATCCTCTGATTGTGGAAATCGGCACCGGCCAGGGGGAAAACGTTGTTGCGGCCGCTGCTGAACACCCCGATATGAACTTCCTGGCGCTTGAGGTCTATGATCCGGGCGTGGCGCATACCATGCTGCTCGCAGGCAAGCAGGGCCTGACCAATCTGCGCATCGCGCAGGTCAACGCTCCTGAGCTCTTCAAAGCCGCGGCGGATGGATCGATCGCTGAAGTATGGACCTTCTTCCCTGATCCGTGGCCCAAGATGCGCCACCACAAGCGTCGTATCGTGCAGCCGGAGCTTGCCGGCGAGATTCATCGCACGTTGCGGGATGGGGGAGTGTGGCGTATCGCCACCGACATCGAAGACTATGCATTGCATGTGCATGAGGTGATGGATGGTCTTGAAGGATTCCATAATGACGGCATGCTTACGGTGAGTTTGCCGGTCGAGCATGTTGGCAAGGGAAATGCCGACGAAGCGGCCGGTCTGCGACACGCCGATTTCACCGAATCCGAGCGTTTTTCCGGACGAATTCTCACGAATTTTGAGAAAAAAGGACTTGCTGCCGGTCGTGTGATTCATGACTTCACCTATCGCTGCGTATAGTGCCGGTTGGTCTGTTGTTGAAGTGCTGAAATGGCTTGATTTCAACGATTTTCAGCACTTTGGCAACGGGTTGATGGCGATTTTGCGACGCTGCGACACGCCGAGATTTGCATGTTCTGAGGATTCGCGTATAGTTAAGCGAGTTGTCAAGCGGAAACGCTGAAAGCGCCCCCTTCGTCTAACGGTTAGGACACCAGACTTTCAATCTGACAACGAGAGTTCGACTCTCTCAGGGGGTACTTACCTTGGTAACAAGGTGGCAATGGCCCCGTAGCTCAGTTGGTTAGAGCGCCGCCCTGTCACGGCGGAGGTCACCGGTTCAAGTCCGGCCGGGGTCGCTCGAACAGGTTCCTGTTCATGGCTCTGTAGCTCAGTTGGTAGAGCGAACGACTGAAAATCGTTAGGTCAGCGGATCGATGCCGCTCGGAGCCACCATGGCTTTGAAACCTCGGAAACATCCGAGGTTTTTTGTTTTTGCCCACACGTATGACGATTGCGGCCGTATGTCTAGCGCCAAGCCACTGATGCCGGCTGTTGGTTGAATACGCGCTCGCATTGCGGGTAAGCCCCCTAAAATGGTCGACGCAAGTCATGTTGACTTGCGAGTTACTGAGAAATGACTAAGAAAACCTCCGTTAGAGGGGAGTCTGTCTGCTATTTGGCTACACTGGAACACCGTAAGGCAGTAACAATGGGGGTTTGTGGGCAGAGTTATGCCGTAACCCCGTTAAGGGAGTATTCGCTGGGGTGGCGGCATGGAAGTGCTTCTGGTCGGCAACACCGACTTCATTACCAAGCAGTGGATTCAGCATTCCTTTCCCCGAGACCATGTGGTGATAGCGGAACGAGAAGGCACCGTAGACGGCAATGACCGTCTCAGAATCGTCAACATGTCTGACGCCAACACCCTTGCCGAAACTCTTACCACATACGAATTCGATCGCATCGTATTCTTTTCCGAAGGCCTCACCCCGCGAAGTGAGCGTGACGGCGATCTCGGATATCTTCGCAGATTGCTGCACGCCATACGTAACAGATCCACGCAAATGCTGATGGTATGCGGACCGGAATCCGAATTCACCTATCCGGAAAACGCCGACGTACGTGATACCAGCAAAAGTCTGACGTCTCGAGCGTCGGAAGAACTCTGCCTGTATTACGCGCGCACCTACCGTCTGGAAGCGAAAATCATTCGCTGTCCATACTTGTATGCACCCGAGCGCAATGGAGCAACCGCATATTTCGGCAGACTGTTCGAACAGGCATCGGCAGGGTCGATCTCATTCTGCGAACGCAAACAGCAACAGACATGCTTTCTCTGCGCCGACGATCTTGCCGAACTGATCTACCGCATGTTCGACGATTGGACCGCCGAAAGCGAAATCTTCCATGTGCCCAACGTGTTCGACTTCACATACGGTGATTTGGCTGATGCGATCAGCGCGGCATTTCCCGGATTATCGGTGACTTTTGGCGAAGACAGACCCCAACATTACCCAGCAGACGATCATGTGCTGCGATTGCGCTATGGCTGGTCGCCGCGATATTCGCTCAAACAGGATCTTCCCCCTGTGCTTCAGCGCTGGAAAGAAGCGCGTGCTCAGGAACAATCCAAGAAGCACCCGGTCTGGGATTTTCTACGCAACCATTCAAAACCATGGATCGCAATCGAAATCTTCATCGCGTTCATATTGGAAGAACTGCTTCGCACCGCGGTACAAGGCAACAGCCAGTTGGGAACCGTGGATTTGCGCCTGTTTTTCGTGGTGATCGTCGGCACGATGCACGGACTGAACGCAGGCGTGTTCGCGGCCGTGCTCGCATGTGTCGGCATGGCGTTGTCGTATGCATCGAAGGGCGCTTCATTCGCTCCGCTGTTTTACGACACGTCGAACTGGCTTGCGTTTGTGGTGTATTTCGTTGCCGGCGCGGTATGCGGGTATGTGCAGCTGCGTAATCGCGAAAACCTGCGATTCATGCGTGACGAAAACAGTTTGCTGCGTGAACGACTTGCGTTCCTGCGTGACCTGTACCACGATGTGCTCGATGATCGTCGTATGCTGCGCGGGCAGATTATCGGCAGGCGTGACAGTTTCGGCAAAATGTATGCGATGACACGTGAATTGGACGAAGTGCAGCCGCAAAAGCTGTATCACACGACCATTCGCATTATGCAAGACACATTGGGCGGCGATAGTTTCGGTGTTTACCGCATTGACAGCGGCGGTCGATTCGCGCGTTTGATGGCTGCGAGTCCGCAAACCGAATCCCTGTTCAGCAAGTCGGCGCTGCTTGAGAATTATGCCAACATTATTACAGCTTTGGATCATGGTGGATTGTGGGTAAACCGCAATCTCGAACCGGACCTTCCGATGTATGCGGCAGGCGTGCATGCCGATGGCAAGCTGGCCGTGGTGATTGTGCTTGCCAAAGCGCAGCCCGACCAAATGAATCTGTACTTCCAGAACCTGTTCACCATCATGTGCGGCTTGGTGGAATCCGCGATGGTGCGTGCGTTCGACTATGAGAATGTGGCGCGTCAGGCGATGCTGGTGCCGGGCACCGAATTCCTGAACACTCGGGCGTTTCTGCCCAAAGTGCTTGCCGCCAACGAACTCAAGCACGACCATATGGGCGATCACCTGCTGCTGCGTGTGGATGATGCTTGGCAAGACAATGGCAGCCGTCTCATGGGGGCCATTCGTCAGACGGACGAGGCGGGTGTACTGCAAGACGGCAACGTGTATGTGTTGATGAACCAGGCCGGCAAGCATGAGCTGCCTATCATCAACAAGCGTTTGGCCCAAGCTGGATTGCATGTGACACGCGTTTCCGGGCAAGAGGAAGACGCGCTGCTGGATGAGGCTTCGGAACAAGTGGCCGCCGAATCGCACGAAGGCGGCACGGCATGAACACAACGGTAGTGACGATGCTGCTTATCGTCATACATGTGCTGGTATGCGTGCTGATGTGCGTATTGTCTCGTTTTGGCGTGCTTCGTGTGGAAGGGCGTCTGCTTCCTTTTATGCTGTTGGTGCCGCTGTGGGGGCCGTTATGCGTGCTCTTGCTGCATGTGCGTACGCTGATTCGTACGGGCGAGCATACGGCTCCAGATCTCGAACAGATGCGCGTGGACGATGAGGAACGTCGAAGCATTCTGGTTGAGGAACGAGCCGATTTCGTCAATACCGTGCCGCTGGAAGAGGCGTTGATCGTCAACGATTCGAGTCAGCGTCGCAGTCTGGTGATGTCCATTCTCAACGACAATCCCAGCCATTATATCGATGTGCTGTCGCAGGCCCGACTGAATGAGGATGTGGAGGTCGTGCATTACGCGGCTACCGCCTTGGCACAGATCAGTGCCAAGGAAGATCTTGCATTGCAGCGCTGCCGCAACGATTATCTGCAGCATCGAAATTCCGAAACGATGTTGGAACGCTATTGCGATGCGCTGGAACGATATATCAATTCCGGTATTGCGCAAGGATACGCATTGCAGTTGCAGAAGCAGCGATATGCCGAAGTATTGCAGGAACGACTTCGCCAACATGGCGATTATTACGTTGCGTGCCGTCTTGCGCAAATGCAAATCGATCTTGGACTCTTTGATGATGCCGCGCACACCATTGACGGCGCTATGGAACGGTGGCCGGATCAAGGCGATGTATGGCTGATGCGTCTACGACTCGATGCCGCACGCAATGATGGCGATGCGTTGCGCCACACTGTTCAGCAGATCGAAAGCAAGCATATTTATCTCGGTGGCCAAGGAAGACGTGTGCTGCGGTTCTGGACCGGAACCAAGGAGGCTGAACGCGCATGATCAGAGGATTCCTGTCAGACGTGTTGGCCAAGTGGAAACGATTCCGCTGGCAAGGTTTGGTCAAAGTGTGGGCCGTGTTCATGGCCATCGCATTGGTGTTGCTGGTGGAAAGCTTGGGCGTGCATTACGGTGTCACGCGGTTCGACATCACGTATTTGGATCGAAACAAAGCCATTCCTGCAGCCAATGCCATCGCTGGCGAAAAAGCTACGAATCTGTTGGTGGTCGACAGTTCGCAGGAGGGCGTCAGCGATGCCGAAGCCATGCTCGACCAGATTCTGCTTGATATGAAAGTCCCCACCACTGTGGTTGACGTGGCTGACGAAAACGCTGAATTTCCAGCGTTGACTCACTACAGCACCATAGTGGTGGCCATGCCTAATCTCGACCGTCTGGGCGAGCATGTGCTGCAAATCATGCAATGGGCCAAAAAAGGCGGAGGAGTCATGTTTGCCATGACTCCCGAAAAAACCGGCTATTTGGATGTGATCGGCCCGCAGATCGGCATTGAATCGTCCGCATACGAATATGTGCTGACTAAGGGCATTACACCCTCCAAGGATTTCATGTTGGGCGGCGGCCAGACATACACATTCAGCGATCCGTTTGAATCGTCGCTGAGTGTCGCATTGAATGATCGCGCACAGGTCAAGGCCGTCAGCAGTAATGGGCGCACACCGTTGATTTGGAGCACGTTCGTGAATTCAGGTTCGGCGGTGGTGTGCAATATCGGTATTTACGGCAAGGTGTTTCGAGGATTTTACGCTTCGGCGTTCAGCCTGCTCGGTTCTGCCACGGCCTATCCGGTGATCAACAGCGCGGCGTTCTACTTGGATGATTTTCCCTCTCCGGTACCGTCAGGCAATGGCAAATACATCAAACGTGACTACAACATGAGTATTGCTGAATTCTATTCTCAAGTATGGTGGCCGGATTTGGTGCGTCTTGCGGAACGGTACGGTATTCGTTTCACCGGTGTGATGATTGAGAATTACGGCGATGACACCAAGGATGATCCGGTACGGCAGACGGACGGCGCACAATTCGAGTATTACGGAGGATTGCTGCTGCGGCAAAACGGCGAAATCGGATATCACGGGTACAACCATCAGCCGTTGGTGTTGCCGAATACGGATTATGGTAAGGAATACGCGTATGTGCAGTGGCCGAATCGCAAAGCCATCGTCGATTCGTTGAACGAACTGATCGCATTCCAGAAAGACGTATTGCCTGCCGCAACATCGTCGGTATACGTGCCGCCGTCGAATATCCTCTCCCAAGAAGGACGGAAGATCATAGGCGAGGATATGTCGCAGATTCGCGCCATCGCCAGTACGTATATGCCTTCCGACAGTTCCTTGACGTACGTGCAGGAGTTCGGTGTTGCGGCCGATGGCGTGGTGGAGGCTCCACGTATCGTGTCCGGCGGCATGGTGGGTGACATGTACATGCGTCTTGCCGCGGTTTCCGAACTGAACATGCACTATGTGAGCACGCACTTCATGCATCCCGACGATTTGCTTGATGAAGATCGTGGAGCGAAAGAAGGATGGAAGAAGTACTACCAGGGATTGGAAAACTATCTTGACTGGCTGGAATCGTCGGCACCGTCCATTCGTATGCGGACAGGCGCGGAATGTGCCGCAGCCATCCAACGTTTTTCGGGATTGACCGTTTCGATGGAAACGTCCGACGATGGTTGGGATCTGAAACTTGGCAACCTCACCGATCAAGGGTGGCTCATGTTCCGTGCCAACAATGGCACGCCTGGCAGGGTTCGTGGCGGAAGCCTCACCAAGCTGACCGGCAACTTGTATCTGCTCAAAGCCACGAACGCCACGGTTCATATCGAACGCAAGACTGGGGGAGAGGCATGAGAATCTGCCTGGTTTTGGAAGGATGCTACCCGTACGTGCATGGTGGAGTGTCCACGTGGATGCACAGTTATATCGAAGCGATGAAAGAGCACGAGTTCGTATTGTGGGTGATCGGCGCCAAAGCCGAAGACCGCGGCAAATTCGTATATGACCTGCCCGACAATGTGGTGGAAGTGCATGAGGTGTTCCTCGACGACGCCTTGCGTCTGAGCGGTGAACGCGCGCAAGTGTCGTTCACCGAAGAAGAATTGCGGTCATTGCGCGAACTGGTGAATCTTGGCAGCCCGGACTGGGATGTGCTGTTCAACCTGTTCCACACCAGAGGCGTGCATCCGCTGTCGTTCCTGCAAAGCCGTGAATTCATCGACTTGTTTACGCAAATCTGCATGGAAGAATATCCGTATGCGGCCTATGCCGACGCTTTCCATACCGTGCGCTCCATGTTGCTGCCGGTGTTGTACTTGATGGGCTGCGAAGTGCCGGAAGCGCAGATCTACCATGCGATTTCCACTGGATATGGCGGATTGTTGGCTTGTTTGGGGGGGGGGGGTATCAACCATGCGCCGGTATTGCTTACGGAACATGGCATTTATACGCGTGAACGAGAAGAGGAAATCATTTCCGCCGAATGGGTGTCGCCAGCGTTCCGGCCGCGTTGGATCCGCTTCTTCTACATGCTTTCGGAACAGATCTACCATCGTGCGTGGCGCATCACCAGCTTGTTCGGTCGTGCCCGTCTTATCCAAATTGGCATGGGTGCGCCCGCCGATGCCTGCCAGGTGATTCCCAATGGCATTCAATGCGAACGTTTCTGCGATATTCCTTTCAAACCCGACGACGGTTGGGTTGATATCGGCGCGGTGGTGCGCATGGCGCCCATCAAAGATGTGAAAACCCTGATTCACGCGTTCCATGAGCTTTCCTCTCGCGTTGACAATGTGCGCTTGCATATTCTCGGCGGTGTTGACGATCAGGAGTATGCCGACGAATGCTATGAGCTTGTGGAACAGTTGGGTGTGCGCAATCTTGAGTTCACCGGCCGTGTGAACGTGGTCGAATACATGCGCAAGCTTGATTTCACCGTGTTGACCAGCATTTCCGAAGGCCAGCCGCTGTCGGTGCTGGAATCGTTCGCAGCCGCACGCCCCTGCGTGACCACTGACGTCGGCTGCTGCCGTGAGCTTTTGGAAGGCGAGGAAGGCGACGATTTCGGCACGGCAGGCTTCTACGTGCCCCCGATGTACCGCGAGGGCCTGAGCCGAGCCATGGAACGCATGTGTTCCAGTCGCACGCTGCGTGAGACCATGGGGCAGATTGGCCGTAACCGTGTGAACGCCTATTACCGGCATGAGCGCATGCTTGACGATTATCGCAAGCTGTATAGCGATACCGCGGATCAGTTCGGATTGAATCAGTTCGGATTGGAGCGCTGATATGGCCGGTATTGGATTTGAACTGAAGAAACTGTTCCACCGTAGAGGCTTGATGGCGATGCTGCGAGCCTACGGCTATGCCGGCGTGATTTGCGCTGGTCCGATGCTGTTGGGTGTACTCCTGCAGTTCGGCGTGCTGATCGTGAGCAGCTGGTGGCAGGTGGGCCGCCCCGACCGCGATCTGCTCGTATGCATGATCACCTACACGCTGCTTGCCTCGTTGGTGTTGACGAGTTTTCTGTCGATGCCGGTCACCCGTTTTCTGGCGGATATGTTGTTTGATCACGATGAGAAGATGATTCTGCCGTCGTTCTGGGGGTCTACTGGCATCATGCTGGTGGTGGGCGCGGTGTTGTACACGGTTTTCCTGCTGTTTTCCGGTGCCACGTTGATGCAGGGCGCGTTGTGCTTGTGGCTGTTTCTTGAAATGATCGTCAACTGGAATGCGATGAGCTATTTGACGGCCATCAAGGATTACAAAAGCATTCTGTATTCTTTCGTGGCTGCGGTGTTGGTGGCGTTCGTTACGTCATGCGTGTTGCTTGCGTTGGCCTGCCCTCCTGTGGAGTCGCTGTTGTTTGCAGTGGTGCTTGGCTATGGTGTGATGCTGGTGTGGGATGTGCTCTTGTTGCATCGTTATTTTCCGCAAAGTCGTAAGCATCCGTGGCTGTTTTTGCAGTGGGTCGATCAGTTTCTGCCGTTGGCGTTGACCGGATTGTTCACCACCATCGGACTGTTCGCCCATTTGGTGATCACATGGTGCGGTCCGCTCGGCATCAAGGTGAAGGGCCTGTTTTATGGCGCGCCATATTACGATGTGCCCGCCATGCTGGCGTTTTTGACGATTCTGATCACCACGGTGAATTTTGTGGTGTCGGTGGAGGTCAATTTCTACCCAACATATCGGTCGTATTACAGTCTGTTGAATGATGGAGGCACGGTCAAAGACATTACCGTTGCCGAAAACGAAATGTTGGCTGTGCTCAATCGAGAATTGCATTACACGGCGTTGAAGCAATTGTTGGTGACCGCTGCCGTGATTTCGTTGGAAAAAACAGTGCTGAACGCGCTTCCTTTGGGTTTCAATGATGCGATGCATGGATATTTCCGTGTGCTCTGCGTAGGGTATGCCCTTTATGCGGTCGGCAACACCGTGATGCTGATTCTGCTGTATTTTACCGATTATTCCGGTGCATTGACGGCGTCGGCATTGTTTGCGGGTTCGACGGTTGTGTTCACAGTAATCGGACAGTTCTTCACTACGTCGCTGTTCGGTTTCGGTTTTCTGATGGGGGCATCGCTGTTCGCCATATATGCGACATTCCGGCTCGCCTCATACACCGACAATCTGCCATACCGAGTGCTGGGGCAGCAGCCGATTGTGGCGCAAACGAAACGTGGACGTTTCACCGAACTGGGCATACTGCTTGAACATGGCGAACAGCGGGTCGACCAATCATTGCATCGCTCAGGGCATGCACGGTCTTCTGACAAGGCGAATATTGCAGAAACGGATGTCATAATCGGGAGGAATCGTAAATCATGACATGGTGGAACCGACGCAACACAAAAGCCATTACCACGCTTGTCAAGCAAATAGCGGCATTGACGGCAATGCTGACGGTGCTTTCCTGCGCCGGATGTGCGACTTCGTCACCCAACGATAATGAACAATCGCAATCATCGGATTCGTCACAGACGCATGAGCAAGTCAAGAAAAGCGCTGAACAAAGCATCGACGGCGCACACTTGCGCGACAACGAATCGTTATACAAGGTGTATGACGATAGCGGTGTCGAAACCATGTATTTGACGGTATCGCGCGGTAATTCGTCGGAAGGCACCGACCATAGCTGGAGTGAAATCAACCAGTATTCCGTTGATGACTATGCGGCCATGGGCGTTGACCGCTACAAGGTCAATGGTTTGCTGCAGGTCGGCGACGAACAAGGACCGGTTTCCGGGGAGCTTGGTTTTGGTGAAAGCGCGCCGAACGCCACCGTGCAGATACGTGGCCAGTCATCGAGCAAAAACGAGCAGAAGAACTACAAGATCGAGTTGAAAAGCGGCAAAGGCAAGTGGCGTGGGCAGCGTACCATCGCATTGAACAAGCATATGGGCGAAGGTCTGCGTTTCCGTAACAAAATGGCGTACGATCTCATCAAAGGCATCGACCAGATGATGGGACTGCGCACGCAATTCGTGCACTTGTACGTGAAAGACGAGACCAGCGGATCGGATTCCTTCGACGATTACGGTCTGTACACGCAAGTCGAACAGCTCAACAAAACCGCATTGCAGGTGCACGGACTCGATAAAAACGGCCAGCT
Organism: Bifidobacterium hominis; assembly: GCF_040095915.1. Classification (NCBI taxonomy): domain Bacteria; kingdom Bacillati; phylum Actinomycetota; class Actinomycetes; order Bifidobacteriales; family Bifidobacteriaceae; genus Bifidobacterium; species Bifidobacterium hominis. Next base: position 251,850 of record NZ_JBBMFR010000001.1, read on the forward strand.
GTACAAAGTCAATTATTTCGAATTCTATCGAGATGAAGACGTGATCAAACTCGCCGATGATCCTGACTACGATCAAGCGAAATTCGAAGAAAAACTGGAAATCAAAGGCGACAACGACCATACCAAACTGATCGCCATGTTGAACGCGCTCAACGATTATTCAGTGCCGATGAGCGACATTCTCGGCAAATATTTCGATACCGAAAATCTCGCATACTGGATGGCATTCCAGCTGTTGACCGGCAATATCGATACGCAAAGCCGCAATATGTACCTGTATAGTCCTACGAATTCGGATACTTTTTACCTGCTCGACTGGGACAACGACGGCATGCTCATGCGCAAGGAATATGAGATCAAACAACGTTCCGACGGCAAAAGCTGGGAGAACGGCATCAGCAACTACTGGGGCAATATGCTGTTTAGCCGCTGCTTGCAGACCAAGTCGTTCCGAACTGCGCTCGACAAGGCAATACAAGACGAATACAAGTACATGAATGCCAATCGCATCAACTCCATGGTGAAGCATTACCGCAGCATTACGGAACAATATGTGTGGAAAATGCCTGATTCCATGTATGAAGGCGTCACCAAAAGCCAATATGATGTGATCGCGAACCAGCTGCACAGCGAAATCGAACAGAACTACCAGACGTACCGAACCGGGTTCAATAAGCCCATGCCGTTCTATATCGGCAAGCCGACTCCTACCAACGGCAAGCTCAAACTCAGCTGGGATGTCTCCTATGATTTCAACGATGAGGATCTGCGCTATACCGTTACCATGGCCAAGGATTACGAAGGCAAAGACGTGGTGTTCACACAGAGCGACCTCGTATTGCCGGAAGCCGTGATGGATATGCCTGGTGAAGGCCAGTACTTCATCAAGGTGAGCGTGCGCAATGCATCAGGCGAGACGCAGGACGCGTTTGACTACTACGTCACCGACGGCAACAAGATCTACGGCACCAAGTGTTTCTATGTGAAAGCCGACGGCAGCATTATGGAGGATGCCAATGTGCAGTGATGGTGGCAATCGCGGAACGTCGCTGCTGCAACGTATCAAACATCGCGTCGGCGAGGAATTATCCGTTCCACCGCGCACAGCCAAGGAACGGTTCCGCCATGAGCTCAAATATCTGATCTCATACGCGCAAAAAGCCGACTTGAACGTGCGTATGGCGCCGCTGCTTGGCCTCGACAAGCATGCGAAAAACGGCGGCTATATGATTCGCAGCCTGTATTTCGACGATTATTGGAACACCGCATATCAGGAAAAAGTCGACGGTGTGCTGCTGCGTAGGAAATACCGTATTCGCATCTACGATTACAGCGATCGTGTGATCAAACTGGAACGCAAACGCAAAAGCGACAGTTGGATCTACAAGGAGGATGCACCGCTCACGCACGAGCAGTTCGACCGTATTCTTGCCGGCGATTACGAATTTCTGCGTGACAGCGAGTATCAGTTGTGCCGCGAGTTTTATGTGGAATGCATGTGCAATGTGATGCGCCCTCGCGTGATCGTCGATTATGAGCGCGAACCGTGGATTCTTGACGCCGGAACCGTACGCATCACCTTCGATATGAACGTGCGTGCGGCGGTCGGCGGATTCGATATTTTCGACTCCACACTGCCGGTACTGCCCGTGCTTGAGCCGGGCAAGCTGGTGATGGAGGTCAAATTCACCGAGTTCCTGCCGCAAGTGGTGCGTGATCTGCTGCCCGGCAAGGCGCAGGAGTTGACATCGGCTTCGAAATACGTGCTCTGCTACGACAAAGCCTCGTATTTGCGGGGATTCGACTACTGGCAGGAAGGCTGGAGCGTGCCAAGCCTGTAAAGCCAAGCCTGTAATCGGCTGGCATGTTGACTGGCATTCCAGCAAAAACAAACGTTACGAATCAAGGAAGCAGGAGAGAAAGAAACCATATGAGTGTCAATGACATGATCAAAAAGTCGGTGCTGAAATCCTTCGGCCAATACAATGTGCCCAAAATGGCGCTGGCGTTGCTGGTGGCGTTGATCGTCGGCATCGTCATTTACTGCGTGTACCGCCGTTTCTACACGGGTGTGGTGTATTCGCGCAGTTTTGCCGTTACGTTGGTGGGCATGTGCGTGCTCACCTGCATGGTCACGCTGGCCATCAGTACGAATATTGTGATTTCGCTTGGTATGGTCGGTGCATTATCGATTGTGCGCTACCGTACCGCGGTCAAGGATCCGATGGATCTGTTGTATTTGTTCTGGGCGATCACGTCTGGTATTGCGGCGGGCGCCGGCATGTATGTGCTGGTGATTGTTGCCGGATTGGTGATGATCGGCATGCTGGCTCTGTTCTACTCGCGTCAAGACAAGGGGCGCGTGTACATTGCGGTGATCCACTATGTGGGCGATGTAGTCGGAGATGAGATCACGCGCGCGTTCGGACGCACCAAATTCTTCGTCAAATCCAAAACCATGCGTGGCGAACGCACGGAAATGGCGGTTGAAGTATTCTGTGATGATAAGGACATGACGTTCGCCGAGCGTATCCGTGCGATTGACGGTATCGAGGACGTAACACTGATACAGTACAACGGCGAATACCACGGATAGTTTTTTCGACGAGAGGGAGACCGCGTGACCGACATGCCGGAAATGGGCGGAATGCCGTCTAACGACGAGCTGGTGCCTTTCTTTACATTCGAAGACATCGATCATGCGCTCGAAAACGGCGAATTCTGCTGTTATCTGCAGCCTAAATGCAATGCGGAGACGGGAACCATTGTAGGAGCCGAGGCGTTGGTGCGCTGGAATCACCCCAAATATGGCGTGATTCCCCCAAGATGGTTCGTCCCGGTATTGGAAAGAGCCGGGCGTATCTGCCATGTGGATGTGTTCGTATGGCGCTTCGTGGCTGAGATGCTGGGCAGATGGGAGCGTGAAGGACGCAATCTGGTACCGGTTTCCGTGAACGTGTCCATGATGGATATCAACCAGATGGATGTGGCCGACGTGATCGGCGGGCTGCTGAACGAATATAACGTCGACGCGCGTCTGTTGCAGGTGGAAATCACCGAAAGCGCCGTGGCGAAAAACCTGCCCATGGTGGAGGGCACCATCCGCAAACTGCATGCGAGAGGCATCGTGGTACTGATGGATGATTTCGGTTCGGCGTATTCCTCGCTGAACATGCTCAAAGACATTAATGTCGATGTGATTAAACTGGACACGAAGTTCATCGAACTGAGCGATGAGAATGCCGGTAAAGGCATGAAAATCATCCAATCCATGATTATTATGGCCAAGAAGCTGCATCTGATGATCATCGCCGAGGGCGCCCAAACCAAGGAACAGGTTGATCGGCTGAAAGCACTCGGATGCGGATACATCCAAGGATATTATTTCTACCCTCCACTGCCGGTGAAACAGATGGAAACGCTATTGGCCGAGCGTGCCGACGGTCGGCACTATTGGGATATGTCGTGCGATTATCTGCATCGCGATCATGTGACCGTCAACGGCCGGGTGCTGTTGAGAGTCTCCGCGTTGGCGGCTGACGCCTTTGAAATCCTGGCTGATGGTCTGGCGGAAATATCTCGGTTGAATGTGGCAACAGGCGAATACCGTGTCATCAAACGAGATGGGGTGATTCCCGATCCGGAAGTCGACGAATTCGGTGCCTACATGCGTGCGGTGGCCGTCAACCGGGTGGTGCATCCTGACGATGTCGGACGATTCTTCGCCGATCTGAATCTGCCTTCAATCCGGGAACGGCTATACAGGCAGGAAACCGTGCTGGGGATATACCGCAGCGAGGTATTGGCCAAAACCGGCGTAGTTACATTCGCGGTGATTCCCACTCACGTATGCTCCCCATCCGACCCTTGGGCTGTGGTGCTGGTCGGACAGAATCTGTCCATGGAACTATTGACATGCGGCGATGCCGATAATTACCGCAGGGACTCGCTTACGGGGCTGCTCAACCGCAATGCCTACGATGACGACTTGGAGTACATCCAGGCCACGCATGACCAGCCGTTGACGGTGGTGTACGTCGACATGATCGGACTGCATGAAATCAACAACCATTTGGGGCATGCCAAGGGCGATTCGGCGTTGTGCGGACTTGCGAATGCGATGCGTGCCTGCTTCGGGGACGACAGGATCTACCGCGTCGGAGGCGACGAGTTCGTGATTATCAGCTGCAACCATACGGTGAGCCAAAGTATGCGTCGGATGGAGCGTATGCGTCGGGATTTTCTGGAAGGTGATTGGGATATATCCGTAGGCATGGCCGAATCCGATGACGGAGAGGACCTTTCGGACCTCATCAATCAGGCGGAAATCCGTATGCGTCAGGATAAGAAACAGTATTACGTCAATGGCGGAGGCAAACGCCAGCTCCGCATGCTCAACAACCGGCTTGAGGATATTCTGGTGCGCGATGAGGATATGAAAATGCTGCTTGAACATCTGAATGTACGTTATCCGGTGTCATTTATAGTCAATCTGAATACCGATACGCAGCGTTCGATCATGGTGCCCGATTTCTTTCAGCGTATGCTTGATGGTCATGGCGGTTCCTTCCGCGAAGCATTACGTGAGTTTTGCTGTGTGAGGATTGCTCCCGAATATCAAGAAGGTCTCCTGCGACTGCTTGACTACGATGTCGTCCGTAGCCGGCTCAAGTCGGAAGGTGCAGTGCAATGCGGTTACGTGAAGAACAACGGTGAGCGGTTCATGTTGACGATTCTTACCGACAACAGATCCACGGACGAGACCATGTGGGTGTTCGAACGTAAGGACCTGCCGTAGCGGAAGGGCAGGTTGTTCGATGGATGATTGCACCCCCATCTTATTTTATTTTGTGAGAATGGTCACATAATGTCGCGGTGTCGTTGATCGCATGACAGTTGAAAATGGGTTTATGATGGAAACGTTGGCTTCGGCAAGGTATGACGAAGCCTATGAACGCACAGTAGCTTAAAGGAGAGCGCTATGGTCTATCGCATGATTTTCAACCAGACGGCGTATTTCGGCCGCGGAGCCATCAAGGAGATTCCGGGTGTTGCCAAGTCGCATGGCTTCACCAAGGCATTCATCGTCACCGATCCGGTGCTGCTGGAAACCGGCACCGTCAAGAAGGTCACCGATGTGCTCGATGAGGCAGGCATGCCGTATGAGGTTTTCGACAACGTCAAGCCGAACCCACCGGTCGAATGCATTCAGGACGGTGTCGCCAAGTTCGCCGCATCCGGTGCCGACTTCCTGATCGGCTTGGGCGGCGGCTCCCCGCAAGACACCTGCAAGGGCATCGGCATCATCACCGCCAACCCGGAATTCTCCGACGTGCTCTCCCTGGAAGGCGTTGCCGACACTAAGAATCCGTCCGTGCCGATCTTCGGCGTGCCGACCACCGCCGGCACCGCTTCGGAAACCACCATCAACTATGTGGTCACTGACACCGCCAACAAGCGCAAGTTCGTGGCCGTCGACCCGCACGACATTCCGATCGTCGCATTCGTCGACCCGGATCTGACCGATTCCATGCCGCGTGGCCTCAAGGTTGCTACCGGACTCGACGCCCTGACCCACGCCATTGAAGGTTACATCACTCCGGGTGCCTGGAGCCTGTCCGACTGCCTGTCCATGCAGACCATCCGTATGATCGCCAAGAATCTCGCCAAGAGCGCAGACGGCGACATTCCGGCAGGCGAGCAGATGGCATACGCCTCCTACATCACCGGTATGGCCTACTCCAACGTCGGCCTCGGCCTGGTGCATGGCATGGCCCACCCGCTGGGTGGCCGTCTCGGCGTGGCCCACGGCGTTGCCAACGGCATTCTGCTGGCCCCGGTCATGGAATACAACAAGGACTACACCGGTGAGAAGTACCGTGACATCGCTGACGCCTTCGGCATCGCGGACGCCTACACCGGCGATATCGAAACCGTGCGCGAAGAGGCCGTCCAGGCTGTGCACAAGCTCACCGTGGACCTGAAGAACCCGACCACGATCTCCGAGGTCGGCGCCACCGAAGCCGATCTGGAGCCGCTGGCCCATGATGCCTTCCACGATGTGTGCACGCCGGGCAACCCCCGTCAGGCCACGCAGGAGGATATCCTCGCCATCTATAAGAGCCTGATGTAATGCGAAAGCTTCCACGAATCGGCAATCGCATGCAGTGAATCTGCAGTGAAAACCAATCGTGAGGGCATATCATTATAAGCATGAAAAACGTGGTGCGAATCTTCGAAAGATATTCGCACCACGTTTTTGCATATCTGTATGTAAATCGCAGATCAATCGCAATAATAATTCGTGATTGTCAATTGCGATTGCGTGAAATTATTCGTGCTTTTCGCTCCACTCCTCATCGGTGGGAGTGTCGTCATACCATTCACGGCCTTCCTGCTCGGCCAATTCCATCTGCTCGTTGATCCACGCAGCCTCCGCAGGATTGATGTCGGCAGTGTCAAGCACCTTCTGCCATACCGGATACAGCAAATGCATCACCGGATACAGCGCGGTGAGCAGAATCTCCGGCTTATGCCTGCGCGAATGCTGCGGATGCGCGTCGAACGTGTTCTTGAAACGACGCATGTAATTGTTGAACGACGTGAGCGACGTGTCCATACGGCGGGCGCTGATGCCGGCGATCATGCGTGGGCAGTACACGGTTTTTAGATCCTTGCCCAGCAGATGCAGCGAAATATCAATATCCTCATGCATCACATCGGCCTTGTCGCGGCACACCTCGTCGCAAATTTCACGCCAAGCTGAAGCGCGGACCGCCATATTCGAACCAAACAGCAACGGCTGGCCGCCATCGGCCTTGTAAATGCGTTTGCGTGTGGAATTATCCCCACGCAAACCAAAATGGCGGCTCGGTAGGTCGTAATACATAACCGGACCAGTGGCACCCATGGCCTCCGGATCCTCAGTGAAAATGCCGGACACCACTTCGACCCAATCCGGGCGAATCATGCAATCAGCGTCGAAACGGCCAAGAATATCGCCGGTGGCGTGGTTCAAGCCATAATCACGCGTCGGAATCAATCCTTGCTCCTCATCCTGATGCAACAAACGGACGGGAGCTTGAGGGTGATCTTTCATGAACTGCTCCACCACGGCTACCGTCGAATCGGTGGAACGATTGTCGACAACGATCACTTCATGGGGCATCACGGTTTGCCTAGTGGCATTCAACAGGCAATCGTTGATACGCTCCTCTTCATTCCAAGCGGGGATGACAATTGAAACGTTCAGCATAACTACCACAATAGCTCAGCCTGTACACGACGCCTATCGCTACAATAGGAAGCCATGAGCGAAAGCGAACAGCGAATGAACAATACGCAGAGCGAAAACGGTACGAACACCAGCGAACAACGTTGGGATCTCGGCACCCTGTTTCCAGCCAAAGGAGATTCCCGAAAACCGCCGGAATGGTTGGGACGTGCGCTGCTATACATCGCCATAGCCATCGTGGTGTTTACTTTCTGCTGGCGCAGCTGGGGTAAGATCGAATATCTGGTGATCGACATCATCGTCTCGCTGTTCATCGCGCTCGCGGTGGAGCCTATGGTGGTGCCGCTGGTCAAGCATGGCTGGAAACGTTCGGTCGCCTCGCTGTTCTCGCTGCTGATGCTGGCCGTGATTCTCGGCGTGCTCTTCACGCTGTTCGGCAACCTGTTCGTGCAGCAGATGATCGCATTGGGGAACGGTCTGCCCGACCTGTATGAGCAGATGTGCCAGTTCGTCAGTCAATACGCGGATTTCCAACTTCCTGAGATCAATAATCTCGGCAATGAGATTCTGAAGAACGTTCAAACGTCGTGGGTCACCGATTTCGCGGGTACCGCGCTGAATACGGTGTCGGGATTGTTCTCGTTCCTGATCAACCTCATGACGATAATCATGACCACGTATTACATTTCAGCGGCTGGTCCGAAACTGCGTCGTGCCGCATGCCAGTGGATGGCTCCGGCGGCTCAGCGGCGATTCCTGTTCGTATGGACGGTGAGCCAGAGCCAGATCTCGTCGTTCCTGTTCTCCCGTGCCATTCTCGCGTTGCTGAACGCGTTCTTCACCGGAATCTGTCTGATGTTGCTGCATGTGCCCTATTGGATGCCATTGGCGCTGTTCTGCGGTATGGTTTCGCAGTTCATTCCCATGTTGGGTACGTATATTGGCGGCGCGTTGCCGGTGCTGTTCGCATGGGGCAGCTGCGGATTGTGGCAGGCTGTGGTGGTGTTGGTGTTCATTTGCGTGTACCAGCAGATTGAGAATCTGATTTTCGCGCCGAAGATCTCCCAGCGCACCATGGATGTGAACGATGCCGTGGCGTTCCTCGCGGTGCTGGCGTTCACCTCGCTGTTCGGCGCGTTGGGTGCGTTCCTCGCATTGCCGGTGGTCGCGTCCGTGCAGACGATTTTCCGCACCTATACGAAGCGGTACGAGCTGGTCGATTCCCCGCTGATGGACGATCCGGTGCCTGAAAAGAAGTCGAAGCTGGTGGAAGGCGCCGAAGTGATCAGCGAGCATCTGCACAGTATGCCTCGCGCGGTGCAGGGATCCAGTGCGCATGTGCCTATTTCCGACGAAGTGCGGCAGTTGCAGGAGCAGGCGTACAATATCACCCGTTCCGAGGAATCGCTGGAATCGGACGAAACCGTCGCCATTCCGAAGCATGTGTTGGGCAAAACGAGCAAAACGGAACGCAAGCCATTGCGGGGTCTTGAGAGCGAAAACGCATCGCAGGAATCCAACGAAAATCCGGAATCCGGCAATGAACGGAAGAACGGTGAATCGCGGGAAACTGGAGGAAGCGCGAAAAACGTGGATGACAATCCAAGAAGTAGGTGGCGTTAATGGTACTGCTGAGTGTACTTGACATTCTGTTGGTCATCGTCGGCGGCGCAGGTGTGGTCTATCAGGCGGTGTGCATTCTCATCTCCCTGTTCACCAAGCCGATCAAATTTCCCGACGCACCGATGAACAAGCATTACGCGGTGCTGATTTCCGCACGAAACGAGGCGAAAGTCATTGGCAACCTCATTACTTGCATCCAAACGCAGACGTACCCGAGCGAGCTGATCGACATTTGGCTCGTCGCCGACAACTGCACCGACAATACTGCCGAAGTGGCGCGCAACATGGGCTGCCATGTGATCGAACGCTTCAACAAGGAACTTGTGGGCAAGGGCTACGCATTGACGTATCTGCTTGACCGGATGAACGAATCCGGCGCATCCGACCCGTACGACGCGTTCTTCGTGTTCGATGCCGACAACAAGCTCGACAAGCATTACGTCGAAGAGATGAACAAGGCGTTCCAGTCGGGTTTCAAGATTCTCACCAGCTACCGCAATTCCGTGAATTTGTCCGACAATTGGGTCTCTTCCGGTTCCGCATTGTGGTTCATCCGTGAATCTCGATTCCTGTCGGCCTCGCGCATGTGGCTCGGCAACAGCTGTCATGTAGGGGGTACGGGTTTCATGTTCTCGCAGGAGATCATGCGTCGCAATAACGGTTGGAAATTCCACCTTTTGACTGAGGATTTGGAATTCACCATGGATTCCGTGCTGCACGGCGACCGCATCGGCTACTGCGGTACCGCGATTCTGTATGACGAGCAGCCTGTCACCTTCGCGCAGAGCTGGCGTCAGCGTTTGCGTTGGAGCAAGGGCTTCCTGCAAGTGTTCCGTTATTACGGGCCGGACTTGATCAAACGCGCCATCAGGGAACGCGATTTCTCCGCCGTTGATTTCACACTGTTGTTGTGTCCGTTCACGGTGATCGGTATCATGCGCGTTCTGCTGGGACTGTTGTTCGCGACCTGCGGATTCGTGACATGGCAGAGCCAGTTGAGCTCGTTGACCAGTTGGACGTCCGGCATTGTGACGTCGGTGATCGGCATGATGGCGTTGGCCGCGTTGACGATCATTGTGGAACGCGATCAGATCGGCGCCACCAACAAGGAACTGTTCGCGTATGTGCTGAGCTTCCCGATCTACATGTTCAGTTATGTGCCGATCTCGTTCCAGGCGATGTTCGCCAAGTCGGAATGGAAGCCAATCGAGCATAAGGGATGACGTTCGTTCGCAGGCTTGCGTGTTTCCTGCTTTTTCGTTTTCATTTCGATTTTTCATTTCGATTTCCGCTTATGACTGGAGTGTTGTTGTTCCATGGATGATTCGGCTGAATACCGGCATGTGAAACGCCGCCGATACATTACGGTGGCGCTTTCCGTGGCACTCACCACGGTATTGTGCGTCGGCTATGTCGTGGCCGACATTTTCGACAAGCTGCCGGGCGTTCTTACCCTGCAGGAAGTCGAACGCATCACCGCCAAGACGCCGGGCAACGCCGTTCCTGCGGCAACGGTGGTCGAAGGGCTTGACGCTTCGAAGACCGTGGATGAAGCTGCAGCGAAGGCGCTGATCAGCCAATTCGAAACGGCCGCCTCCGATTTCGGTGGCGAATATGGCATCGCCATCGCCGATGCGGCTGGCAATGTGGTGGCCGAGCATGATCTCGACAAGTCGTATACGCCGGCATCCACCATGAAAACGTTGACGGCATATGCTGCGGCGACCACGCTCGACATGGGTAAGACGTTGGACACGCAGACCTATCTGGAACAGCGTGAGGACGGCACCGCGCGATTGGTGCTCAAAGGCAATGGCGACATGCTGCTCGGTGCCGGTGCATCCGATTCGGAACATATCAATGGGCGTGCCGGACTGGGAACGCTTGCCGCGAACACGGCTCAGGCGTTGCGCCAGCGGGACATCGCCTCCGTGACGCTTGTCTACGATGATTCCCTGTTCGGTAGAGACCGTTGGCCAAGCGGTATCGCAGAACTAGACTCGGACCACGTGTACTACGCGCCGACCGCGTCCATGGCGGTGGATGGCGGGCGCAACTGGAACGGTGCCAATCCCGCGGATCCCGATGTGTTCAGCGCATACCCCGCTTTGAGTACGCAGCCTGCCCGCGAGGCCGCGCAGGTGTTCGCGCAGCGTTTGGCTGAACAGGGCATTGCCGTGAATTCTTCCGTGGAACAGGGAACGGTTCCCGAAGGCACCAGTCCCATCGCGGCCGTGCATTCCGCATCGCTGAATGAGATCATGGCGTTCATGCTTCGGCATTCCGACAATTCTCTGGCTGAGGAATTCGGCAGATTGCTGGCTTTGCATATCGGTGCCAATAATTCGCCGGCCGGCGCGGTTCAATCGGTCGAACAGGTGCTGACTCAGCGGGGAATCTCCACCAATGGCCTCACCATGCTCAACTGTTCAGGGCTGTCTGATGATTCCAAACTCACCGCGCATACCTTGCTCGACGTGCAGCAGCGTAATCTGACGGCCGGCGCCGGTGCCGCCGCTGCCGAAGGATTGTCGGTCGTGGGTTTTGTGGGTACCGCTGCGAATCGTTTGAACGATGCCGACGAAGCTGGTCTCATCCGTGTCAAAACCGGCAGTTTGGGGGAAGTGACCTCCATGACCGGCAATGTGTCGCGTCATAGGGGGGGTGCGTTGAGCTTTGCCGTGATCGTCAACAATCCCGATGATTTCGAGGCTGCGAAATCCGCTATCGACGCATTCGTGGCCTCACTGCCGAAGCTGTGATGCCATGGTGTATTCGTCTCGTTTGCGTAAGGGTATCGGCGAGTTACGGGCCGCTCTGGAATCGGCTGGATTTGGATTGCAGGATGCCCGTTTCGCCCATCATGGCGAGCATGCGCCCGATGTGGACGCTCCGCTGATTATGGTGTCCTGTTCCGGTGGGCGCGATTCGATGGCGTTGGCTGCGGTTGCTGCGAAAACGTGCGCTTCATTGGGATTGCGATGCGGGGCGATTATCATCGACCACCAGTTGCAGCAAGGCTCTGCCGGTGTTGCGCGGGCAACCGCCGATCGTTGCGTTGCGTTGGGTCTTGACCCAGTTCGTGTTCGTGCGATTGACGTACCCGACTCCCGCGGCATCGGTGTTGAGGCAGCGGCGCGTGAAGCACGCTATCATGCGATTGTCGACGCATGCTCCGATGCTTCGGCCGTGCTTCTGGCTCATACGAAAAACGATCAGGCGGAAACCGTTATCATCGGTTTGTTACGTTCCGCTGGCCTTGATGCGGTTTGCGGTATGAACGGTTCCTTCATGCGAGACGGGGTGCGTTTTCTACGCCCGTGGCTGAATGTTACACGCGAAGAAACCACAGGCATCTGCGAGGATTTACGGCTTGCCTGGTGGGACGATCCCACAAATGGGCCGGATGTAGGGAATTCGGATGGAAACGAGCCTCTTCCCGCGAACTATCCGTTGCGATCCCGCGTACGGCACGATCTCATGCCATATCTTGAATCATTTGCGGGAAGCGACGTCGTATCGAGACTTTCGCTTGGAGCGAGGCTTGCCGAAGCCGACCGCACATATCTTGACGGCGTGACGCAACGTGTATCGGAACAAGCCGTAACCGTGAACGACGGCGATATAATCATCGACGTGCGTGCGCTGCAATCGCAAGACATTGCCATCAGAAGACGGGTGATTGTGCGCTCGCTTGCAGAAGCCGGCATTTCGTGCATGGCACGGCAGGTTGAAGGGATCGACAGGCTGATATGCGACTGGCATGGTCAGCAAGGTGTGAATCTTCCCAGCGGATATTCAGCATATCGCCAGAAACACGTCATTCGCGTGTGCCAAGATGGTGGGCATGCGAATCGCTGACGTACAAGAAGACATTGATCACGAGCTGATCAGTAAAGAAGAGATTGCCGACATCATCAACCATGCCGCGGCCCAGGCCAGTGAAGACTACCGTGGCAAGAACCCGCTGCTGGTTTGCGTGCTCAAGGGTGCGGTGAACACGCTTGCGGCGTTCTCGCAGGCCATGAGCATCCACGCGGAGATGGATTTCATGAGCTTGTCGAGCTACGGTTCCGGCACTCAATCGAGCGGCAAGATCACCGTGCGGCAGGATCTGTCCACCGATGTTCGCGGTCGTCACGTGCTTATTGTGGAAGACATCATCGATTCGGGCGTCACGTTGGCGTGGCTCGTCGATGAGCTCAAAAGCCGTGGTGCCGCTTCCGTGGAGATTTTTGCGCTGTTGGAAAAGCCGGCGCGCCGTAAGGTGGAGGTTCCTGTGAAATATAAGGGACGTGAGATTCCCGATGAATTCGTGGTCGGTTTCGGCTTGGATTATGACGAGCGATACCGCAATCTTGATTCGATCGCGGTGCTGAAGCCGGAAGTGTATGAAGGAGGTCAGGCATGAGTTTTCCTGGTCCGGGCCAGTCGCCGAATAACAACGACGGTGGCAATAACCCGTTCACCAATCCGTTTGGACGCAATAATAACGCCGGCAATGGCAACGATTCCAACGGCAAGGGTGACAAGTCCAACGGCAACGGATCCAATGGCGGTCCGCGTCCGTTCTGGCAGTCCCCATGGCTGTGGGTTGTGGTTGTGGCATTGCTTGCCGTGACCATGTTCCAGATTTTCGCCGGAACCGGTTCTCAGACCATCGACACCAAGAATGGTCTGCAGATCCTCAACGGCAACAATGTTGAATACGCGCAGATTGTAGACAACACCCAGCAGGTCAAGCTCAAGCTCAAGAGCGATTACTCCGCTACCGACCCTGATACCGGGCGTATGAAGAACTACGGCAAGAGCGTGCAGTTCTACTACACGTACGCGCAGTCCGCCACCGTGGTCAAGGCCGTTGAAAAGGCCGATCCGGCCAAGGGCTGGACGGCGACCATGCAGCAGAGCAGCATTTGGACGTATCTGCTGACCTCGCTGCTGCCGTTCCTCATTATCTTCGGTCTGTTCTGGTTCATGATGAGTCGTATGGGCGGTGCCGGCGGCATGTTCGGCATGGGCGGCAAGAAGAACAGCGGCAAGCTGCTCGAAGGTCAGACCCCGACCACCAAGTTCGCCGACGTGGCCGGCGAAGAGGCTGCCGTGCAGGAAGTCGAGGAAATCAAGGACTTCCTGAAGGATCCGTCTCGTTACAAGGCTTTGGGTGCCCGTATTCCGCGTGGCGTGCTGCTCTACGGTCCTCCAGGTACCGGTAAGACGTTGCTGGCACGAGCCATCGCAGGCGAGGCCGGCGTGCCTTTCTACTCCATGGCAGGCTCCGACTTCGTGGAAATGTTCGTGGGTCTTGGCGCCTCTCGTGTGCGTGACCTGTTCGATGAGGCCAAGAAGAACGCTCCGGCCATCATCTTCATCGATGAGATCGATGCCGTCGGTCGTAAGCGTGGCGGTTCCGGCATGAGCGGTGGCCATGATGAACGTGAGCAGACTCTGAACCAGCTGCTGGTTGAGATGGACGGCTTCAATAACGACACCAATCTGATCATCATCGCGGCGACCAACCGCCCCGACGTGCTTGATCCCGCTCTGCTGCGTCCCGGCCGTTTCGATCGTCAGGTGGCCGTCGAAGCGCCTGATCTGGAAGGCCGCGAGGCTATTTTGAAGGTGCATGCCAAGGGCAAGCCGTTCGTGCCTGACGTTGATTTGCGTATGATTGCCGTGCGTACGCCGGGCTTTACCGGTGCTGATCTGGCCAATGTGTTGAACGAAGCCGCATTGTTGTGCGCCCGCGCCGGTGCGCAGCTGATCGACAACCGCGCCATCGACGAGGCTATCGACCGCGTGCAGGCGGGGCCGAAACGCCGTTCCAAGGGCATGGCGCTCGACGAACTGCGCAATACCGCATACCACGAGGGTGGTCACGCGCTGGTGGCAGCCGCCATGAACGATACCGATCCGGTCACCAAGGTCACCATTCTGCCGCGTGGCCGTGCGCTCGGCTACACCGCGGTGATGCCGACGGAAGATCGCTATTCCATGTCGCGCAACCAGCTGCTCGACCAGATGGCGTACGCCATGGGCGGTCGTACCGCGGAGGAGGTCGTGTTCCATGATCCGACCACCGGTGCTTCCAACGACATCGAGAAGGCAACGAACATCGCACGTCAGATGGTGCTCGACTACGGCTTCTCCGACAAGCTGGGTGCCATCAAGTGGTCCGATGACGAGCAGAGCGACCTTGGATCGCTGAACCACAAGTATTCCGCACGCACCGCCGAAATCATCGACGAGGAAGTGCTCAAACTGGTGGAAACCGCGCATACCGAAGCGTGGAACGTCATCAACGAAAATCGTGAGATTCTTGACGAGCTTGTACGTCAGTTGCTCGTCAAGGAAACACTCAATGAAAAGGAACTTGCGGAAATCTTCGCTAATGTCAAGAAGGCTCCGAAGCGTGAAGTGTGGCTGAGTGACAGCAAGCGCCCGGATTCTGACATCCCGCCGGTCCCGATTCCCGAATCCCTGAAGAAAAGCGCAGGATTAACCAACTGATGAGCGATACCGAAGCATTCGATACCCTCTCCGACGACAAGGCCCGTGCCGCCCATGCGGCCGGGCCTGTCGGCTATGACGAGGAAGGCGTGCGCCAGGCAGTACGTCTGTTTTTAAAATCCATTGGCGAAGATCCAGACCGTGAAGGCCTGCTCGACACCCCAGACCGTATCGGACGTGCCTGCAAGGAGCTGTTCGCAGGCCTTGGACACGGCCCCGAGGAAGTACTCAAAACCAAGTTCAAAGTCGATACCGACGAAATGGTGCTGGTGCGCGATATTGAACTGTTCTCGGTATGCGAGCATCACCTGCTGCCGTTCCATGGCGTGGCCCACGTCGGCTATATTCCGTCGAATGGCCAGGTGGCAGGCTTGAGCAAGCTTGCACGACTGGTGGAACTGTATGCCCGCCGGCCTCAGGTGCAGGAGCGCCTCACCCAACAGGTGGCCGACGCGCTGATGGAAGGTATCGAAGCACGTGGCGTGATCGTGGTCACCGAATGCGACCACATGTGCATGGCCATGCGTGGCGTAAAGAAGGCACAATCGCGTACGGTTACGTCGGCGGTGCGCGGCTGCATGCGAGACGCGACGACGCGAGCCGAAGCCATGAGCCTGATCCTGTCGCAGCATGCGTGATCGGCGTGTGACGCAGCTTGGCCGCTGACATGGCTTGGTGAAATCGAATCGTAAATAACAACAACCGGATATAGGAGGGGAAACCGGATGACCATTGATATGAAAGCGATTCACGACAGCACACATACGCTGGTGATGGGCGTGCTCAACATTACGGAGGATTCGTTCTCCGATGGAGGGCTGTGGCTCGACCCTGCGAAAGCGAAAGCGCACGGCGAAGCGATGATGAAAGCCGGCGCCGATATCATCGACATCGGCGCCGAATCCACTCGCCCCGGAGGAGCCAAACGCGTCAGCGAGGAAGACGAGCAGACCCGCGTACTAGGTGCCGTGGATGCGCTGATTTCGGAAGGCGCGGTGCTGTCCATCGACACAACGCGCGCCTCGGTAGCTCGAATGGCACTGGAACATGGAGCGCAGATCATCAACGACGTGTCCGGCGGTCGGCTGGACCGCGAAGTGCCCCATGTGGTGGCCGAACATGCGGAAAGCCTCTACATCGTGCAGCATTGGCGTGGATGGCTTGCCGGCTCCGCAGGCAATGTGCCCGACGCCGATACGTCCGTGTATGTCAATGGCGTGGTGAACGACGTGTATGACGAGCTTATGAAACAGGTTGACGACGTGCTTCAGGCAGGCGTCTCGCCGTCACAAATCATCATCGACCCGGGTCTTGGATTCTCCAAACCGAGCGTCGAACATAACTTCCCGCTAATGGTGGCATTGGAGCGGTTCAACGCCACCGGGTATCCGGTGCTGATCGGAGCCTCGCGCAAACGATTCGTCGGCGCGGCGCTTACCGATGCCGGTATTGACGAGCCAGGCATGGATGGCAAAGACAATGCGACTGCCGCCATCAGCGCCCTATGTGCCGAACATGGGGCATGGGCTGTGCGCGTGCATGACGTGGAGAAAAGCCGTGACGCGGTGGCGATCGGCAATGCGTGGCGTGCCTTCGCTAACGCCTGATACGCGGTGCTCGCATACGTCGTGCGTTCCTGACAGCGTAGGAGCGGCAACGCATTTCCACCATTAAACCTTGAGATATGCAAAGAAAGGCTGGCATGGATCAGATTCGATTGACTGGCGTTCGCGCGGTCGGCAAACACGGTGTGCTTGATTTCGAACATGAGCGTGCGCAGACGTTCGTCGTCGACGCTACGTTGTTTCTTGATCTTGCGCCAGCCGGGCATTCCGACGATCTGCACGATACCGTTGATTACGGTGCCATCGCCAAGGGAATAGTCGCCATCATCGAAGGCGAGCATGTCGATCTCATTGAAAAACTGGCGGATCGCATCGCCAATATGATCCTTGAATATCCTGCCGTGGCGCAAACGCAAGTGACCGTGCATAAGCCGGGCGCACCAATCGTCGTACCATTCGACGACGTGAGCGTAACCGTGGAACGTTCCCGTGAAACAACTTTGACTGCATCGCAAGTGCATCATGCCATCATTGCCATGGGTGGCAATCAAGGCGATGTGGCGGCCACCTTGCGTGACGCGGTGCGTTCGATCGACGGACTGGCGTCCACTCAGGTTACGGGCGTTTCGCCGCTGTACCGTACCGATGCGTGGGGCATGCCCGATGGTACCCCTGACTTTTACAATGCGGTTGTTTCCGTGGCCACCAAGCTGTCGGCCTTGGAACTGTTGCGCGGATTGCAGCGTATCGAATCCGACCATGGCCGCGTGCGTACCGATCATTGGACCTCGCGCACACTCGATCTGGATATCATCGATTTTGACGGGCAGAGCAGCGATGATCCGGACCTGACGCTGCCTCACCCCCGTGCATGGCAGCGTGCGTTCGTGCTGGGGCCGTGGCTGGCACTCGAACCGGATGCCGAACTGTCGGGCGAACATGCCGGTTCCGTGGCTCAGCTATTGCACGAGGCATCTGACCGTGATCATATCGACGAAATCGCCGACGATTGGATGGTCGGAGGCACGATCGACAGCGATCATACCGACCATACTGATACTGAAGAAATCGATGAATCGTATGTGGTGGAAGAACCATATAGTGCAATCGACGCTGCCGATCTTCCGGAAGGCACCGTCGCATCCAAAGCGGCCGCATCGGCATCCGTGCAATCCGGTCCCGCATCCCGACGCGCAGTAATCTCGCTGGACAGCCCATCAACCGATGCCGAACAGCAGTTCCGCATGGCCATCGTCACGTTGGACGGCATTCCCGGCAACCAAGTCGAGGGAATCTCACCCCTCTACCATGTGAGCCAACTCGACGGACTCCCCGACAAAATGGCCGCGGTAATCCAGCTTTCCACGCGCATGGGCGCCCATGATCTGATCGAAGCATTAGGCAATGTGGAAGCCTCCGTCGGCGAAGACCTCGATCTCGACCTGATCGACCTGGAAGGCGTGGCGTGCGACGAACCCGACTGCAAGGTGCCGTGGCCCACCGCACGCAACCATGCCGCAGTGCTTGCGCCATGGCTCGACATGGATCCCGATGCGCGACTAGGCAAGGATCCGGTATCATTCCTGCTGGCCATGGCCCCCGATACCGCGCAGGTGGGACTGCTGACCGATAATTGGATCATCGGAGGTACGCTATGAAAGCGCGCAGAACCCCTTGGTGGTGCTACGTTCTCGCTACCGCATTAGGATTGCTTGCCGGTATAGGATTAGCGAAATATGGCGAGATTTCAGGTTTTCCATTGGTCGGCGCTCCATGGATTGTGCCCGTGGTGTTGGCGATTCTGGGATTCGTCGTGCTTTATATGGCATTGCAGATCCATAAATACACCACCACAGATTCCGAAAAACGCGCGCAGCTGAAACCTTTGGACCCGCAGAAGGCGTTCGCCACGCTGGTGTCGTGCAAAGCGTTGGGCGTGGCAGGAGCGGCGTTGGCCGGCTGGTATGGTGGGCAGCTCATCATGAGCCTGCCGCATGGCGAAGCAACGTTCTACAGCCAAGCCATCTTCGAATGCGCGATCGCGGCAATCGTATGCATAATCGATATGATCATTGGCATTGCGGGGGAGTGGCTGTGTCAAATCCCACCAATCGACGGCCCGGAAAGTCCGAAAATGAAAACGGCCACGCAACGCAATCGTTACGCGGCCGCGGCTACCAAATCAGCGACACAATCGAAAGTCTGATTACCTCACTTCTTCAGATCCCCTTCGGGAACGCGAAGCATCACCTCCTGTGTCATGCAGGCAACAAGCTCACCATCCTGCGTATACACCTTCGCCTGACCCAAGCCACGGCCGTGAGCTGCAGTAGGCGTATCTTGCACATACAAATGCCACTGAGTGATATCAATATCGCGATACCACCACATCGAATGATCGATCGAAGCGAACGAAATACCAGGCGTGGCAATACTCAACCCAGCGCGACGTAACACCGGCTCCAACATCACCTGATCGCAACCCATCGCCAACATCGCACGATGCATGACCTGCGAAACATCAACCGTGCCATCAGCCTTCATCCACACCATCTGTTTACCGGAATCATTGTTGGCGCTCTTCTTATCAGCGCCCAACATAATCGTGCGCGTCACATGACGAATGTCGAACGGCGACTTTTCCGCATAATATTTGGCAAACGAAGACTTCTCGGCAAATGGTTCCATAAGCTGCTTCGCGCTGGTCAACGCTTCCGGCTCCGGTACGCCCTCCGGCATCGGATCGGCGAACTCAACACCCTCCTGACCCTGCTCCTGAAAACTGGCGATGGCGGTAAGAATCGAACCCTGAGCCTGCGTGACATTTACACGACGAGCCGAAAACGAGCGGCCATCACGCAGACTCTCCACATCAAACAGCAAATCCTGACGAATATCACCGGCAGAAATGAAATAGCCATGAATCGAATTCGGCAGGCGAGACGGCGACACCGTTTTGGATGCGGCCATCATAGCCTGTGCAATCACCTGACCGCCATACACGCGGCCAGTGGGGAAATACAGGCTTTCACCATTCACATACATATGATTGCGGTACATAGATGGCGTGCCCAGTTGAAGCACCTTTGCTAACCGTTGCAATGGTGTGATTGCCGTTTCTGTCATGACACTCCTCGATTCTTTTGAGTCGCATAGGTAACGCTTCATTCCGGATTCGAGTCTACGCAAAGGCGGTAAATTTCGTCGGATTGTTTTGTAACGAATGCGTGAGAAGCGTGAACGGCAGGTAATCGTCAACGATTCACATACGGCAAAGCGCCGCACTTCGTAACGAAGCACGGCGCTTTACTGAAATATGGGGTTAACCGGCCCTGCAATTATGAACTTGCTTTGCAAGGCTCATTGTTGCCTTCGTTCGGTTGTCGCCTCACTCAGACTGACCCTACGAACGGTCCACAGGACTGTCTGCTTAACGGCTAGCCTGTGGCCCTGCAATTATGGTCTTGCTTCGCAAGGCTCATTGTTGCCTTCGTTCGGCTGTCGCCTCACTCAGGCTAAGCCTACAGACAGTCCACAGGACTGTCTGCTTAACGGCTTAGCGCGTTAGCTTGCGATGGAGACGGTGGGGGCGAGCCGCGTCTTCGCCGAGACGAGCGACACGGTTCTCCTGATAGGCCTGGAAGTTGCCTTCGAACCAGTACCACTTGGCTGGGTTCTCATCATCGCCTTCCCACGCGAGAATATGCGTGGCCACACGGTCGAGGAACCAACGGTCGTGAGAGATCACCACAGCGCAGCCCGGGAAGCCAAGCAGTGCGTTTTCAAGCGATTCAAGGGTTTCGACATCAAGATCGTTGGTCGGTTCGTCGAGCAGCAGCAGGTTGCCGCCCTGCTTCAGAGTCAAAGCAAGATTCAGACGATTGCGTTCACCACCGGACAGCACGCCGGTGAGCTTCTGCTGGTCGGAACCCTTGAAACCGAAGGACGCCACATACGCGCGGGTCGGCACTTCAACGCCGGCAACCTCGATGAAGTCAAGCCCGTCGGACACGGCCTCCCACAGGTTTTTATTCGGGTCAAGACCAGCACGATTCTGATCGACATAGCTGATCTGCACGGTCTCACCGATCTTCAACGAGCCAGACGTCAACGGTTCAAGGCCGACAATGGTCTTGAACAGGGTGGACTTACCCACGCCGTTCGGGCCGATCACGCCGACAATGCCGTTACGCGGCAGCGTGAAGCTCAAATCGTCGATGAGCACGCGGTCGCCGAACGCCTTGTGAATATGCTCGGCTTCCAGCACAGTAGAGCCCAGACGCGGACCAGCCGGAATCTGAATCTCGGAGAAGTCAAGCTTCTTATTGTTACGAGCCTCTTGCTCCATCTGGTCGTAACGTTCCAGACGAGCCTTGTTCTTAGCCTGACGGGCCTTCGGCGAAGAACGCACCCAATCAAGTTCGCTCTTCAAACGCTTGGCGAGCTTGGCGTCCTTGGCGCCCTGGATCTCCATACGCTTGGCCTTCGTCTCCAAGTACGTGGTGTAGTTGCCCTTATACGGGTACAGCTGACCACGGTCGACCTCGCAGATCCACTCAGCCACGTTATCCATGAAGTAACGATCGTGGGTAACGGCGATGACGGCACCCTTGTACTGGTGCAGGAACTGCTCCAACCACAGAATCGACTCGGCATCAAGATGGTTGGTAGGCTCGTCAAGCAGCAGCAGATCAGGAGCTTCCAGCAGCAGCTTGCACAATGCCACACGACGGCGTTCGCCACCGGAGCACACCGTCACTGGAGTATCCGGATCCGGGCACTGCAGAGCATCCATAGCCTGCTCAAGCTGAGAATCAAGATCCCAACCGTTTGCAGCATCGATATCGTTCTGCAGCTTGCCCATCTCATCCATCAAAGCATCGAAATCGGCATCCGGATTGGCCATCTCTTCGCCAATCTGATTGAAACGAGCCACCTTTTCCGCGATCTCGCCGAACGCCATCTTGATGTTCTCGCCAACAGTCTTGGTGTCATCCAGCGGCGGTTCCTGCTGCAGAATGCCAACGGTATAACCCGGAGTCAAAGAAGCCTCGCCATTAGACACGGTGTCGAGTCCGGCCATGATCTTCAGCAGCGTGGACTTACCCATGCCGTTCGGGCCAACAACGCCAATCTTCGCGCCTGGCAGGAAGCTCAAAGTCACGTCATCGAGAATCACACGGTCGCCGTAAGCCTTGCGGGCCTTGATCATCTGGTAAATGAATTCAGCCAATGTTGTGTTCCATCCTTAAGAAACGTTGGAATTCCAGCGTGTTGCATGAGCGGTCAACGGAAACTCAATCAAGGATTCCGGAACGCAACCCACGCACAATACCATGCATAATTATCCCATACCCCATCTACACGGCGGTATGGGCGAAAGTCGTGCGCTCAGGCAGTAAGCGGAAGCAGCAGATGCTCATGCAAAGCAGGACGAACGATATTGTCGAAATCGCCAGATTCCGGGCATTGAATCGCAACAACCAAACCCTGCTTCGGCAAAATCGTAGTGATCTGACCGTACGCACCATCCGCACGATATGCCCCCTCATAAGGCGACATCCAGAACTGATAGCCATAACCGCACGTCCAAATATTGCTATACGGAGTGTCGATTTGCTTGCCGGAAGCCTGCTTGACCCACGATTCGCTGACAATGCGCGTGCCATGCCAAGTGCCATCATTCAAATAGACCTGGCCAAGTTTCAACATATTCGCAAGCGACATGTAGATTCCGCCGCCTGCAATCGGATGACCTTGCGGATCACATTCCCAAACAGGCCAACCCTGATCCAACTTGGAAAAAATCGTGCCATACAAATACTCGCCAAGACGCATGCCGGCAGCCTGCTCCAACATGCGGCCCGCCAAATCAGAATCCGCAGACGAATAGCAGAACGTGCTGCCGGGCTCCACCTCAACCCTGCGAGAGAACATGTACCGTAAATAATCAGGTGCGCCAACACCACTGCGCCGGTCAGGGTTCATCAAATATGCATGATTGAAACCGCTCGACATAGTCAGCAAGTGCCTCAGCGTGATTTGACCCAACTCCAGTTGCGCATCGGAGGGAACATACTCGGGGAACGAGTCGACCAATCGCGAATCGAGTGACAGCAAGCCATCTTCAATCGCAATGCCGATAGCCGTCGAAACATAACTTTTCGTATGGGAATAAATATTGCGATCCTGGTCGGGAACGAAATGACGTTCCGCGATAATGGCGTCGCCATCCGCAATCGCAACGGCTTCGACGGGCAGGGACTTGCTTTCAATGAGTTTGACGAAATCGTTGAACATATCGATGGCACCCATGAAATCTCCTTTGACACTGCCCTACGGTGCATTACGGAAACTGTAACGTAAGGCGGTTACGTACGATTGTTACATCAAACGATTTTTCCTAAGCCTGTCGCTAGATAGAGCGCCCGAAAAGCCGCTAGGTGCCATGCCTGAAAAAGTCGTTAAATGATAATGCCTTCGCAATGATCGATCTCGTGCTGGATGATCTGTGCGGTGAAGCCGATGAATGTGGCATGGCGTTCGCGGAACTTGCGATCCGCATACGAGACCTCGATGCGCTGGTAGCGTATGGTTCGGCGCTCGCCTTTGAGGGAAAGACAGCCTTCGGAAGCGTCGTAGGCACCGTCCTGCGCGGTGATGCGAGGATTGAACATGACAGTGATACGGCCACCTAAATCCTCGTCCACAAACGCGATGATGCGTTTGGGCATGCCGATCATATTGGCCGCCATGCCCACGCAGCCATTGCGATTCGTGTCAAGCGTGTCCTTCAAGTCCTGTGCCACGGCTAAATCCGCTTCGGTGTTTTCGGCCTCGACGGACGGTTGGCTCAGAAATGGGATAGACGTCATGATTTCACGCTGCATGTGGTGCTTCCTCTCGCTGGTTCCTTTGCTGGTCTGCCAACATTGTATGGCGTTATTGTGCGACGCCGTACGGCGATGGAACGGATGACCGGTTCGCGCCTATCCATTTACGAAATGTCTCATGGCGATTTTGAAATGTGGGACCGCAATCGACGTAATATGCTTGGAACCATGGATGACATGCCTCAATATCGGAAATACATGACGCAGGCGCTGGAACTGGCCCATAAGGGAGCCGGTTGGGTGAATCCGAATCCGTTGGTCGGCATGGTGGTGGTTCGCGACGGCGAGATTCTCGTAGCCGGATACCACGACCGCTACCGCGGACCGCATGCGGAACGCATGGCCTTCGACTACGCCGACAAGCATGGTATTGACATGCATGGAGCCACGGTCATCGACACTCTCGAACCTTGTTGCCATGTCGGATCGCAGCCGGCATGCACCGATCTAATTCTTTCGCACGGCATAACGCGCGTCGTGGTCGGTTCGATCGATCCGAATCCCATCGTGGCCGGCAAAGGACTTCGTATTCTTGAGGAAACCGGTGTGGAAGTGGTATATGACGTGATGCGGGCGGAATGCGACGCCATCAATCGCCATTTCTTCCACTACATCACCACAGGAATGCCGTACATTGTGGACGGCAGAAAACATGCGGAGGAATCTGATGCCGAATATGCTGTACGTCGACGCGGGCTATATGACACGTATGCGGCGGTGTTGGGTATATGTCCGACTGGTGGCCGTGCGGGTGTCCCGGGTAATTCGAACGGTACGGAAGGATCGGTGGGAAGTGCCGCACGCCTTCCGGGTCGGACGGATCAGTTGGATGTTCCGGATGGTGCCTTTGCCCATTTCGACGGGCCGGTCCAAGCTGTGGATGCTAACGAGGTGGTGGTCGGAAGGCACAAGCCGTTGCATCTCGACATCCGTGCGCTCGCCGATACGGAACCCGACGAATGGCTGCGCGAACTCGGCCGCCGCAAAATCGATAGCCTCGTCGTCGATGATGATGACGTTTTCGAAATGCTGTCTTCGATCTGACGAAAAAGGTGATATGTCTATGCCGTGTTTTCAGTTTGAAATGTCCTATATGTGGCAGTTTTTGGCATTTCAGAAAAATGATTTCCGTTATATGTGGCAGTCTCCCAAGGAAAATCTCGTCTAGGGGGTACTGATTGGGGTCTTTTGAAGCTTGAAACCAGTCTTGTCTGCCACATATAGCGGTTTTGGTTTGTCCGGGGATGGCAAATCTGCCACATATAGTGGCTTTCAGATGAGAATCTTTCTGCTTCCATTGGCGAGAGACGTTATGCGGATGTGTATCCTTCCCGAGGGCATTCTTTGACAGAGCATGATGGGCTTGCTTAATCGTTGGCTCATCCGGTCGGCCACGCGTTGCGCGAGTGCCCGTTCCTCGAAGTCGTTCATAAGGTTTTCGGCGGTCACTTGAATGTATGCCCAACCGTCATCTTCTAAGGCTTCACGTCTCTTGCTGTCGGCGAGCCATTGGCCGGCATGCCTGATTGAGACGAACGTGCGCTGCTGCGCTGCTGCGGGATACCATGGCACGGGTAGAACATCACGTTGAAATGAGGATGTATGGGCGAGCCGTGTGTGATTGAAAACGTGTGTTTCGTAGGTTCGGATAAGCCGGTCGACATTGCTGTCGGTCATGGGCGAATAGCTTCGGTGCGACCTTCGGAAAGGCCAACGGATGCTGCTTCGAAGATATGGGTGATTCCCGGATTGTGGGACTGCCACACGCATTTCACGCAGTGGTCGTACACGTTGGGACGGCTCGATCTGATTGATGCACGCAGTGCCGGCGAAGCGCTCGACATGTTGCGTCGACACTTGGAGGAGCGTCGTGAAAGCGGCGCAATCGACCCGAACCAATATGTGGTCGGCATGCGCTTCCGGCATTCCCTGTGGTCCGATGACGCCCAGCCGACCCTGGCCGCGATCGATGCGGCGGCGGGAGAACAGCCGGTGGCGCTGTCAAGTGCCGATATGCATTGCGGTTGGGTGAACTCTGCCGCCGCGCGCAAGCTTGGCGTAGATGTGGACGAATCCGGACTCGTCGGCGAGCTTGAGTGGTTCGACGCCTACTGCAAGCTGGACAAAGGACCTGGTGCGGCCAATGAGCTGATGCATCTGTTGCGCAACGCCGAACACGACGCTGCGAGCAAAGGCGTGGTCGGCGTGCGCGACTATGAGATGGCGGAGAACATCGACACGTGGATTAGCCGATTCTCGCAAGGGCTTGATGGTCTGCGTGTCGAGGCTGGCATATATCCCGAGAGACTCCGGCAAGCCATCGACGACGGCTGGCACACCGGCAGTGAACTTCCGGGCAGTCACGGGCTTGGGCATGTCGGTGCGATGAAAATGATTTCGGACGGTTCGCTCAACACTCGTTCCGCCTATTGCTCCACACCATATTCGGGGGTGTCGCCGGAAACGTTCGGTACGCTCAGCTATTCGCCGGAACAGATTGAATCGTATATGCGTTTGGCTACGGAGCATGGTTTCGATATCGCCTGTCATGCCATTGGCGACGAGGCGAACGCCATCGTGCTCGACTGTGCGGAACGCACGCATGCGCATGGTTCCATAGAACATGCGCAAATGCTTAAGGAACGCGATATTCCAAGGCTGGCACGCTTGGGTTTGGCTGCGAGCGTCCAGCCTCAGCACGCCATGGACGATCGTGACGTCATCGCGCGATTCTGGGGCACCCCCGCCGGAATCCCCTACGCATTCAATAGTCTGCATAAGGCGGGGACCAAACTGCTCATGGGGTCGGATGCGCCGGTCGCGCCGCTGGACCCATGGCTGGCCATCTCCGCGGCGGTATTCGGTACGGAAAGTTCCGACCGCGAGCCTTTCCAACCTGAGCAGTGCCTTGATTTTGAAACGGCGCTCGCTTCGTCCACCGCGGTCGGACGCGTGGCTTTGCGGGACGCAGACGCGGCCGATTTGGTGCTTCTGGACTGTGATCCGAGCATAATCGATTCTCCGGAGGCCATGCGTGCCATGCCCGAGCATGTGCTTGGCACTATGCTTGCCGGTCGCTGGACGTACCAACAGGCTGAATGAAAACCGTTATGTGTGGCAGATTCCACGGTGCTGGAAAAGTCAAAATCGCTATATGTGGCAGACCTGAGATTTCTTAACGGGATTTTTCTATAGATTTATAACCCCGAATGTAGTGTGAATCTGCCACATATAGCGCAAATCGGATTTCGAAGATGCCTTAATCTGCCACATATAAGGGATTTCAGATGATTGGTGTGCCCGTGCAAGATGAGTATGGCGTGCGAGTCCACTCGGATAGGAGGAAGACCGCACCTCTGAGTGGAGGATACGGCCTTCCTGATGTGATTTTGAGTGAGAATCACTGCACAGCGGCGAGTGCCTGATCGAGGTCGGCGATGATGTCATCGGCGTTTTCGATGCCGCAGCTCAGGCGCACCAGGTCAATGCCAACGCCGGCTTCGACGAGCTGCTCTTCGGTGAGCTGACGGTGCGTGGTGCCTGCCGGGTACAGGGTGCAGCTGCGCGCGTCGGCCACGTGCGTGGCGATGGACACCATCTTCAGGTGATCGAGGAATGCGGACACCTTTTCGCGTCCGCCCGGTACGCCGAAGGAAATAACGCCGCAAGTGCCGTTCGGCATGTACTTTTCGGCCAACGCATGGTATTTGTCTCCCTCAAGGCCCGGAAAGCTCACCCAGCTGACGCGCGGGTCGGCGCTCAGCCACTGTGCCACCTTGAGCGCGTTCGCGCAGTGGCGCTCCATGCGTACTCCCAGGGACTCCAAATGCATGCCCATGATCCACGAGTTGATTGGTGCCGGTGTTGAGCCGAAATCGCGCATGAGCTGTGCGGTGGCCTTGGTGATGTAAGCGGCCTTGCCGAAGTCCTTGGCATAGGTCACGCCATGGTAGGAGTCGTCCGGCGTGGTGAGTCCGGGGAATTTCTCCGCATGCGCCATCCAGTCGAAGTTGCCGGAATCCACGATCGCACCGCCCACGCAGGAGCCGTGACCGTCCATATATTTGGTGGTGGCGTGCGTGACGATATCCACGCCATACTGGAACGGTCGGCAATTGACGGGCGTCGGGAACGTATTGTCGACGATCAGCGGCACGCCGTGACGATGCGCCGCGTTCGCGAACTTTTCGAAATCAAGCACGATGAGTGCCGGATTGGAGATGGATTCGCCGAAGACCGCCTTGGTGTTCGGCTGGAATGCCGCTTCGAGCTCTTCTTCGGTGCATTCCGGGCTTACGAACGTGCATTCGATGCCCATTTTGCGCATGGTCACGTTGATGAGGTTGAACGTACCGCCGTAGATTGCGGAGGATGCGACGATGTGGTCGCCGTTGTTGCAGATGTTGAACAGTGCGAAGAAGTTCGCCGCTTGGCCGGATGAGGTCAGCATTGCGGCCGCGCCGCCTTCCATTTCACAGATTTTCGCGGCGATGGTGTCGTTGGTTGGATTCTGCAGTCGAGTGTAGAAGTATCCGGATTCGGATAGGTCGAACAGTCGGCTCATCTGTTCGCTTGACTTGTATTTGAAGGTTGTCGCCTGAATGATCGGGGGAGTGCGGGATTCGCCGTTGCCGGGCTGGTAGCCTCCCTGCACGCAGATGGTGTCGACGTTTTCGCTCATGGATTCCTTCTTTCGATTGCGCGCTTCGTTGCGTAGCGCTGCGATGCAACAAACATGTTCACCTTATCACTGAGTTGACAATTGACTATTTTTCAATGGAAACGCCGAATAGTTCACTGAATTGACAAACTTAGGAAGTTGATTTTATTATGTACATCAAGACAGGCGGGAATCCGCTTGACGGGAAAAGCAAGGTCTTACGAAAGTAAAAACCAATAGCAAAGGAGCAACCCATGGGTCTGTGGGATATCGAAAAGATTCCGTATGTCGGTCGCGAAAAGGGACCGCAGGAGGGTCTGGCTTTCCATTATTACGATGCCGACAAGGTTGTTGCCGGCAAGAAGATGAAGGACTGGCTGCGCTTCGGCGTCGCTTGGTGGCACACGTTCGATCAAGAGCTGGTCGATCCGTTTGGTACTGGTACCGCCCAGCGTCCGTGGTACGGCAAGTACTCCAATGCTGAGGATGAGGCCCTGGCCAAGGTTGACTATGCCTTCGAGTTCTTCCAGAAGCTCGGCGTCGAGTACTTCTGCTTCCACGATCGCGACATCGCTCCGGAAGGCGATACCCTGCGCGAGACCGACAAGAACCTGGACAAGGTCGTCGACAAGATCGAAGAGAACATGAAATCCACCGGCATCAAGCTGCTGTGGAACACCTCCTCGCTATTCACCAACCCGCGCTTCGTGTCCGGCGCTTCCACCTCCCCGTTCGCCGACATCTACGCCTACGCCGGCGGTCAGCTGAAGCACTCCCTGGAGATCGCAAAGCGTTTGGGTGCCGAAAACTACGTGTTCTGGGGCGGTCGTGAAGGCTACGAGAACCTGTGGAACACGCAGATGAAGCGTGAGCAGGAGCACATGGCCAAGTTCTTCCACATGTGCCATGACTACGCGAAGGAAATCGGTCTGGACGCCCAGTTCCTGATTGAGCCGAAGGCCAAGGAGCCGACGATGTTCCAGTACGACTTCGACGCCGCCACCGCCATCAACTTCCTGCGCACCTATGATTTGATGGACGTCTTCAAGCTGAACCTGGAAGGCAACCACGCCAACCTGGCCGGCCACACCTACCAGCACGAGATCCGCACCGCCCGCGAGGCCGGCGTGCTCGGCTCCTTGGACGCCAACCAGGGCGACAAGCTCATCGGCTGGGATATGGATGAGTTCCCGACCGACCTGTACGAGACCTCCACCGTCATGTGGGAAGTCCTCGCCGAAGGCCAGATCGGCCCTCACGGCGGCCTGAACTTCGACGCCAAGCCGCGTCGTACCTCCTTCACCGCCGAGGACCTGTTCCGCTCCCACATCGCCGGCATGGATTCCTTCGCGGCCGGCCTCCTGGTCGCGGCCAAGATGCACGAGGACAAGGTCATCGAGAACCTGCAGGCCGAGCGCTACAGCTCCTTCGATTCCGGCATCGGCGCGACCGTCGAGAACGGTACCGCCTCGCTGGCTTCCCTCGAAGAGTACGCTCTGGATATCCCGCAGTCCAAGCTCATCGAGGCCACCAAGTCCGATCACCTCGAATCCGTCAAGGCTACGATCAACAACTACATCGTCGAAGCTCTGGCCGAGGCCTGATCTCGCGATAACAGCCTGACCCAGCTGCAAATCGGGTCATAGTACGAGCCGGGGCGCACTCCGTCCCGGCTCGCCTTTCATCATCTCTCCCTCCTTATCTTTCCTTCCGATTCCTTGCGTGAGCCGTTCGTTGACTGTGTTGTCTGCGGACGGCTTCCGCATGCTTAAATATGGGATATAGGATTGATGTCCTCTAACCGGTATCTTCATCTCACGATTCGTAAATTAATAAGAAAAGGGGAATCGTGAGGTCAAATAAAGAGGAACGTGCGACAAAATAAAGAAATCGTGCGATTCTGATTTTGACGCAAAATGGGTGCCCGTCACGGTTTGGGCTGTGACGGGCACCCATTTGTGCATGTTGGATCATTCGCGATTCACGATGGCCGATTGGTTAGCCGCGTGCTTTTACATAGGCCTTGTACACGGCTTCAGTCGGTTCGCCGGTTTCCACGCCGTCGATGGTGAGCTGCCATGCGGGCGGTTCCGTTTCGCCGGACAGCACCCAGGCGGCCTGACGGGCGGCGCCGATGGCAACATACTCGTCGGTGGTCGGGCGGGTCACGTCCATACCGAACACGCTCGGCGCGAGCGTGCGGATTGCCTTGGACTTTGCGCCGCCGCCGATAAGTAGAATGCGTGAGATTTCAGCGCCGAGCGAGCGAATAAGCTCCAGACAGTCGCGCTGGGAGCACAGCAGGCCCTCGACGAACGCGCGGGCCATGTTCTCGCGTGTGGTGTTGGCCAGCGTCATGCCGGAAAGGGTTGCGGTGGCATCCGGGCGGTTCGGAGTGCGCTCGCCGTCGAAATATGGCACCAGCGTAATGCCGCCGGCACCCGGTTCGGAAGCGAACGCCAGCTGGGCGAGTTCTTCATAGTCCACGCCGAGGGCCGCGCGACCGGCGTCGAGAATACGAGAACCGTTGATGGTGCAGGCGAGCGGCAGGTAGTGGCCGGTGCAATCGGCGAAACCGGACACTGCACCGGTCAGATCGTAGGTCGGATTTTCGGAAATGGCCGCGGCCACGCCGGAAGTGCCCAACGAAACGGAAATGTCGCCCACGCTCATGCCAAGTCCGAGGGATGCCATGGCGTTGTCGCCTCCGCCCGGTGCGATGATGCAACCGCCCTCAACGTTCTTGCCGGCGATTTTCGGGCTTACCTTGACTGCGGCGACGTCACGCGGTCCAAGCACGGTCGGCAGCATGATCGCGTCGGCATGCTTGCGTGCCGCTTCGGCACCTTCCGCTGGTTCAAGCACCATGGCGATCAGATCGCGGCGGTATTCGTTGGAAGCGGCATCGTAATAGATGGTGCCGGAAGCGTCGGAACGGTCGGTGAACAGCGCTTCCAAGTGTGCGTCCTCACCTTCCACGACCGGGCCGTAGCCTGCGATACGCCAGCTCAGCCAATCGTGCGGCAGGCAGATCGCGGCGATCTTCTTGGCGTTTTCCGGCTCGTTTTCAGCCACCCACGCCACTTTGGTCAGCGTGAAGGAAGCAACGGGGGAGGATCCGACGGCCTTGACCCAGCGTTGCTTGCCACGCGCGATCACATCTTCCGGTTCGCCCTCTTCGGCGGGAGCCTCGCCCATCTTCTCGATGAGGGCCGCGGCCTGCGGCGCCGAGCTTACGTCGTTCCACAGCATGGCGTCGCGAATCACACTGCCCTGCTGATCGAGAATCACCATGCCGTGCTGCTGACCGCCGACGGCAAGTGCCTCAACGTCGTCAAGTCCACCAGCCTGTTGGGATGCCTCAAGGAACGCGTCCCACCAGTATTTCGGGTCGACAGACGTGCCATTGGGGTGCTTGGCCTGGCCGAAGCGCACCATTTCGCCGGTTTCGGCGTCGGTCACGCGCACTTTGCAAGACTGGGTCGAGGTGTCGACGCCGGCCACGAGAGTTCGAGTCATTGTGCCTCCTTGCAGTGAGCTGGCGCAACACGATGCAAGGAAAATGCACCGTTCGCCACCTCATTTAGTTAGATGAATGAACTATAATGTCTAGTGTACCATCATAAAGTGATTTAACTATTGAGACGGTGCGCTTTTTCGGCAAAACGCGTCAAAGAGGAGGGAACCATGGCTTCACTGCGGAGTATCAATCAAGACGATTTGCGAAACCATAATCTTTCCGTGGTGCTCGACTCGCTGTTGCGTGCCACCGAACCAATGAGTCGCGCCGATCTTGCCAAGAAAACCGGATTGACCAAAGCGGCCATGTCGGTACTGGTGTCGTTGATGCTCGACAATGAGATTCTGGTGGAAGGCGAGCCTTCCGGCCAATCGCTGTATGGGCGCCCCAGCATTCCGCTTGAAATCAAAGGTGGACGCCTATGCGGCATGGGATTGCAGGCCAACACCGACGGTTATGGCGTGGTGGTGCTCGATCTTGACGGTTCCGTTGTGGGGGAGCAGTGGGTCGACGCCGACATGGCCAACGCCGACGAGCAGGCGATTTTCGCCCGTCTCGACGAACTGGCTTTGCAGCAGGAAGAAGCGCTTGCCAAGAAAGGTTATGTGCTTGCCGGTACCGGTTTGGCATTGCCGGGTCTCGTCACCGATGATCTGCGATTGCTTGGCGCGCGCAATCTCGGTTGGGAACGTTTGGATCTCAAGCAGTTCGATGTGGTCAGGCGACTTGATCCTGTTGCCTGCAACGAGGCCAATGCCGCCGCGTTGGCACAGGTTCCCGGCTATGCCACGCAGCGTAAGGATTCTGGGCGGATCAAGCCGACGGATTCGTTTATTTACATGTCGACCGACGTGGGTATCGGCGGTGCAGTGATCCGTGAGGGACGTGTGGTGAGCGGCGATCATGGTTTCGGCGGCGAATTGGGTCATGTTTCCGTCGACATGCGTGGTCCGGTCTGCCGTTGCGGCCGTCGCGGCTGCCTTGAAGTGTATGCGGGCAGGCGTTCCGTGGTGAGCGCGGCCGGAATCGCCAGCAGCGACGCCGCCGCGACACGCAGTGCCATCGACGAACTGATCAACCGTTGGCGACAGCGTGACGCGCAGACCGTGGCCGTTGTGGAAAAAGCGTTGGAGGCCATATCCTCCGTAATCGCATCAACCATCAATGTCTGCGACGTCGACGTGGTGATGCTCGGTGGTCTGTGGGCACGTTTCGAACCTGAACTGATCCGCAGGATCGAACGCATGGTACGTCCGCAAGTGCTGGCATATCCGGAAGTCGAAGCGAGCGTGCTCGTGGCTGACGTCGTCGACCGTCCAGCCTTGATGGGCGCGGCCGAAATCGGCTTGCGACGCTTCATCGACAACCCGTTGCGTTTCATGGGGCAAAACTAGTCCACCCATTTGCTAAACTTGCCGAGTTGGCATGTTCGCATGTTGCAATGTGGGGCGTTAGCTCAGTCGGTTAGAGCATCGGACTCATAATCCGCCGGTCCACGGTTCAAGCCCGTGACGCCCCACTCTTTCCAAAGTCAAGACTTCTGATATAATCTGCAAGGTTATCCGGTTCACGCTCTGCCATAGGGGCTCAGCGACCCGGGTCCCCCGAATCTCTAGGAGACAAACTATGAAGCAGGGTATCCATCCTGATTATCACGCAGTGCAGGTTACCTGCTCTTGCGGCAACACCTTCGTCACCCGTTCCACCTACAACGGCGATCACATGACCGTTGACGTGTGCTCCAACTGCCACCCGTTCTACACCGGCAAGCAGAAGATCCTCGACACCGGTGGCCGCGTGGCACGCTTCGAGAAGCGTTACGGCAAGAAGGCCAAGTGAGTCTTATTGCTTAGGCAATGAAAAACGCCAGTCCGATTGTGGGCTGGCGTTTTTCATTATGCAACGGATGCGCATACGCTGACGTGCATGCGATTGGGATATTCGTAAGATGCGTGGAATGCCTGCGAAATACCGCGCTTCGGCAGCGTTTCCAAGGCACCTTATATGATGGATAGGTTGAGTGGAGTTCAGCGAAGCGTTCACGCTGAAGCGCAGATTTATAAGCAGACAGAAAAGGCGTACATTGGCAGACGAGCAGTTCCCCGCGGCAGTTACCGCACTTGAGGAATATCACAATATCGAACAGCAGATGGCCGAGCCGGAAGTCGCGTCGGATCCGGATAAGATGCGTAAGCTGGGACGTCGTCACGCTGAGTTGGGCGTCATCGTTTCCGCATACACCGCATACAAGCAGGTGAAAGACGATCTGGAGGCAGCCAAGGAAATGGCTTCCGAAGATCCGGATTTCGCGGAAGAGGCGAAACGTTTGGAGAGCGAGCTTCCAGCGGCGGAGGAGAAGCTGCGTACCGCGTTGATTCCGCGCGATCCCGATGATGCGCGTGACACGATCATGGAAATCAAGGCGGGCACCGGCGGCGAGGAAGCGGCGCTTTTCGCGGGCGATTTGCTGCGCATGTACATGCGATATGCGGAAAAGCGTGGCTGGTCGGTCGCCGTGCAAAGCGAAAACACCACCGAGCTGGGTGGCGTCAAAGACGTGCAGCTTGCCATTCGCGCTAAGGGTACTCCTGCGCCGGAAGATGGCGTATGGGCGTCCCTCAAGTATGAGGGTGGCGTGCATCGCGTGCAGCGTATTCCCGTCACCGAATCGCAGGGTCGCATCCAAACCTCCGCGGCTGGTGTCATTGTGTTCCCGGAAGCTGACGAAGACGATGATGAGATTGAAATCGATCAGAAGGATCTGAAAATCGACATCTTCATGAGCTCCGGCCCGGGTGGCCAGTCCGTGAACACCACATATTCTGCCGTTCGTATGACCCACATTCCGACCGGCATCGTGGTGAGCATGCAGGATGAGAAGAGCCAGATCCAGAATCGTGCGGCCGCACTGCGCGTGTTGAAGAGCCGCCTGCTCGCCATGAAGCACGAGGAAGAAGCCGCACAGGCCGCAGACATGCGTCACTCCCAGGTACGTTCGTTGGATCGTTCCGAACGAATCCGCACGTACAACTTCCCGGAGAACCGTATCGTCGACCATCGTACGAACTACAAGGCCTACAATCTTGACGCCGTGCTCGACGGCGATCTGCAGGCTGTGATCGATAGCGACATTCAGGCCGATGAGGCCGATCGTCTCGCCAACCAGAAGTAAGGCGTGGTGTGGCTACGGTATTCGAAACGGTGCGTTCCTCCGCGGCCATATTGAGCGCGGCGGGTGTCGACACTCCGGAACATGACGTCAAACTGCTGCTCGCCGAAGCCTTCCACGTTGATTTGCGGGACGTGGACAAGGCCATGCTTATGGGAGATGACGTTGGACATCTGAACAGTGCCTTGGCGTCCGATTCACCAGAATCGAGCGCTTGGGCGAATGCGAAAACCACCGGGAATACCGTCGCGGCGGCCATGGAACGGTTTCATTCCATGGTGGATCGTCGAGCCAAACGTGAGCCATTGCAACATATCACCGGCCATGCGCCGTTCCGCTATCTCGATCTGAAAGTCGGACCGGGCGTGTTCATTCCGCGACAGGAAACCGAACTTGTGGTGCAGGAGGGTATTGACTGGATCACCAAGCAAGGCATGTATTCGGCGAAGGTGGTTGATTTATGCGCGGGAAGCGGCGCAATTGGCCTATCATTCGTGTCGGAAGTGCCTGGAAGCGAAGTGTGGGCGGTCGAAAAAAGCGAGCAAACCGCGGAATGGACCCGTATCAATCTCGACGAAACCGCAAAGACGCATCCCAATATCGCCAGCAACTATCATCTGGAAATCGCCGATGCCACGCAAATGCCGACGCTGAACCAGCTTGACGGCACCGTCGATATCGTGCTCACGAACCCCCCGTATGTGCCTCTTGCGAGCATTCCGCAGCAGCCGGAAGTACGCGATTACGATCCCGATCTGGCGCTGTACGGCGGTTCCTCGGATGGCACGCTCATCCCGGAGCGCATCATCTCACGCGCTTCAAAGCTACTCAAGCCAGGCGGGCTTCTGGTAATGGAACACGACGTCACGCAGGGGGAGCGGCTTGCCGCTTTCGCACGTACTTGCGGTTTCGTCGATGCCGTTGTTCACAACGATTACACCGGTCGTCCGCGTTATCTGACGGCGGAAAAGCAAGTAATCGGATAAAACAAGACGTTCCGCGGCATGCCGGTGAAGATATAGCCGGAAGTTGAGTCTCACTATAAGAACATTTTATGCATGGCGCTGTCCGTCGGGCTATAAAGAACAATCGGAATGCACATGAAGAACGGATGGCAGCCATAAGCGGCCATTGCGGTTCCGCGCACGGGATTGAGATGAACATGAATGGCTTTCATGGTGCGCGTTGAGAGGAATGTGCGGCATTTTCAAGAAAAGAGGAAGAACGGAATGAACGTCAAGTTCTCCGCAAAGTGCGTTGCCGTGATCGCGGCAGGCGCAATGTCAATGTCCCTCGCTGCCTGCTCTGGCGGCAGCATGGACGGTTCTAGCAGTTCCAATGGTAGTGCGGCCAACAGCGATACCATCACGCTGGGATCCATCACCACCAACTCCGGTACCGCCGCCGCATACGGCGAGGCCGAAGTCGCCGGCTTCAAGCTGGCTGTGGACGAGATCAACGCCAAGGGCGGCATCAACGGCAAGAAGGTCAAGCTCGAGTCCATGGACGATAAGGGCGACGCCACCGAAGCCTCCAACGCCTTCAACAAGCTCGCCGGTGACGCCAGCGTGCTCGGCGTGCTCGGTCCGACCATCTCCTCCACCACCGCAGCAGTGGCTCCGCTGGCCGATCAGGCCAAGCTGCCGGCCATTGCTCCGGCCGCCACCTCCGACTCCATCGAGACTGGTGGCTACATGTTCCGCACCTGCTTCAAGGATTCCTATCAGGGTGAGATCGCAGCCAAGTTCGCAGCCGAGACCCTGAAGGTCAAGAAGGTCGCCGTGCTATACGGCACCGGCGACCCGTACTCCTCCGGCGTGGGCAAGGCTTTCGCCGATGCCGCCAAGAAGGCCGGTCTTGAGGTCGTGGCAGAGGAGAATTCCTCCAGCGCCGACGACACTGAGTACTCCTCCCAGCTGCAGAAGATTCAGGCCGCTGGCGCCGAGTTCCTGTACGCTCCGTACTATTACTCCGTTGCTGGCCCGTACATCATCCCGCAGGCCCGTTCCGTCGGCTACGATGGTTATGTGATGGGTCCTGACGGCTACGATGGCCTGAAGATGACCGACGATAAGTCGCTGTACAACAATGTGCTCTACACCACCCATTATTCTCCAGACGACGCCTCCAACGCCAAGGTGCAGGACTTCATCAAGTCTTACAAGAAGGCCAACAAGAACGCCGATCCAAACACCTTCACCGCACTGGCCTATGACTCCGTGTACATGATGGCTCAGGCGATCGAGAAGGCCGGTAAGAACGCCACCCGCGAGTCTGTGCGCAACGCTATCTCCGGTATGAGCTTCGAAGGCGTGACCGGCAACTTCACGCTCGACAAGAAGGGCTCCCCGAAGAAGTCCGTCATCGTCCTTGAGCTTAAGGACGGCAAGCCTCAGTACAAGACCACCATCCAGCCATCCAAGTGATTTCCATCTGCTTGAAGGCAAGGATTTTGAAAGCCTGAGCATATAAGAGGAGGGGACCGGGAAACCGGTTCTCTCCCTTTCGCGTATCAAGGCGTTTTATCCATATTCGTCGGGTTCGAGAGCCTGACGGCAGACAAATTTTTGAAAGGAGGAATGATGGGCGATCAGATCATCATGTTCATCAGCCAGATCTTCAATGGTTTGAAGATTGGTAGCGTGTACTCGCTTGTGGCACTTGGCTACACCATGGTGTACGGCATCATTCGTTTGATCAACTTCGCGCACGGCGATTTCATCATGGTCGGCGCATATGTGCTGATGCTTACCATTCCGGCAATCGTCGCGTTCGGCCTGCCCGCATGGGTGGCCGTCATTCCTGCGATCCTCATGTGCGTGGCGGTGGGCGTCATCGTGGAGAGGGCCGCATACAAGCCGGTGCGTGAGAAGGGCAACAGCATGACGGCCCTCATCACCGCAATCGCCATGAGCCTGTTGCTGGAGAATGGCTCCCAGGCCATCTTCGGCGCCGATTACCAGACTGTGCCAACGATCATCCAGATTCCGACGCTGTCGCTCGGCAAGCTGAAGATCGACGGCGCGACCATCATCACCATCGCGCTCGGCGTCATCATCATGGTCGCGCTGCAGCTGTTCGTCTCCCACACCAAGCAGGGCAAGGCCATGCGTGCGGTTTCCGAAGATAAAGAAGCGTCGATTCTGATGGGCATCAACGTGAACTCCACCATCACGCTGACCTTCGCCATCGGTTCCGGCCTGGCTGCGGTGGCGGCGCTTATGTACTGCATTTCCTATCCGCAGGTGTCTCCGATGATGGGCGCGATGCTGGGCCTGAAGGCATTCGTCGCGGCCGTGCTCGGTGGTATCGGCTCCATTCCGGGCGCTATGGTCGGCGGTCTGGTGATCGGCGTGGTCGAAAGCCTGACCAAGGCGTATATCGGCACCATCACCGGAGGTGTGATCACGTCCGCGTTCTCCGACGCCATCGTGTTCGGTATCCTCATCATCGTGCTCCTGGTCAAGCCATCCGGCCTGATGGGCGAACCGGAAACAGAGAAGGTGTGATCCCATGAAGAAATCAATGCTTTCCACCAAACAGTCCTATCTGATGTGCGCGATTGGCGTGGTCGTGCTGTTCGGCATCCTGATGGGCGTATGTGAATCCGGCATGGCCAGCGCCTATATCAAAGGCATCATGATGACCATCTGCATCGCCATCATCATGACCACTTCGCTGAACCTCACTATCGGCGTGCTCGGCCAGCTTACGTTAGGCTGCTGCGGTTTCGAAGCAATCGGCGCGTATTCCGCTGCTTTGCTGAGTAAGCTGCTCGTCGCCAATGGCGTTGCGATGGATCCGACTTTGCGATTCCTGCTTACCACCCTCGTCGGTGGTGTAATCGCCTGCATTTTCGGTATTCTGGTTGGCATCCCTGCATTGCGTCTGCATGGTGATTACCTCGCCATCATCACGCTTGGCTTCGGTGAGATCATCCGCGTGATCATCCAGAACCTGAAGGTTGCCGGCGGCATGGGTCTCGACAAGGGTGCCGCAGGACAGGCGTTGATCGGCATCGACCGTCTCGCCAACCTGTATGTCGTGTTCTGGATTACCGTCGTCACCGTTGTACTGCTGTTCATGTTTGCCCGCTCCCGTTACGGACGTGCCGTCAAGGCTATCCGCGACGACGAGATCGCGGCCAGCGCATCCGGCATCAACATCACTTACATGAAGGTGCTCGTATTTGCGATTTCCGCGTTCTTCGCAGGCATCGCCGGTGGCATCTTCGCGCAGTACATCGGTTCGTTGAATCCGTCCATGGCCGGATGGTTGCAGTCGATCAATTACGTGATCATGGTGGTGTTCGGCGGTATGGGATCGCTGACCGGTTCCATCGTCTCCGCCATCGGCCTGACGATTCTTCCGGAATTGCTGCGCGCCTTCTCCACCTACCGCATGCTCGTGTACTCGGTGGCACTGGTGCTCATCATGATCTTCCGACCGCAAGGCATCTTCGGCAACTGGGAATTCTCCCTGACCAAGACCATCAACAAGCTGTTCTACCCGATGAAGTTCAAGGCACACGGCAAGCCGAAGCAGGCTGAAACCGTTGAAAAGGTCAAGGCGTCCAAGGAATCCGTCAAGAACGCTAAGAAGACGACTGAAAAAGTCGAAACCGCTGAAAAGGTTGCTGAGACGGTCACCACTACCAAGGAGGCGAAGGCATGAGTGAGCCCATCCTCAAGGCCGAGCATCTCGGCATCACCTTTGGAGGCTTGAAGGCCGTATCCGACTTCAACATGACCATCAACTCCGGTGAGCTCATCGGTCTGATTGGACCGAACGGCGCAGGCAAGACCACTGTGTTCAACCTACTGACCGGCGTGTACCAGCCTACGGAAGGCGAGTTCTTCCTGGACGGCGAACGCATGAACGGCAAGAAGACGTACCAGGTAGTGCGTGCCGGAATCGCCAGAACCTTCCAGAATATTCGTCTGTTCGGTCAGATGACGGTGGAAGAGAACGTGCTGGTCGCGTTCAACGAATCGTTCAGCTACCGCATGGGC
Organism: Bifidobacterium hominis; assembly: GCF_040095915.1. Classification (NCBI taxonomy): domain Bacteria; kingdom Bacillati; phylum Actinomycetota; class Actinomycetes; order Bifidobacteriales; family Bifidobacteriaceae; genus Bifidobacterium; species Bifidobacterium hominis. The sequence continues at coordinate 292,036 of NZ_JBBMFR010000001.1, forward strand.
GGCGCGATTTTCCGCACGCCGAAATTCTGGAAGCAGGAACGTGAAATGCACGCCAAAGCCATCGACCTGCTCAAGATCTTCGGATTGGAAGGTCTGGCGGAAACCGAAGCCGCGAATCTGCCGTACGGCGCCCAGCGCAAGCTGGAAATCGCACGCGCCCTTGCCACCGGCATGAAGCTGCTTCTGCTCGACGAACCGGCCGCAGGCATGAATCCGACAGAAACTGAGGATCTGCTTAACTGCATCAACACCATCCGCGACCGTTTCGGCATCGCCATCCTGCTAATCGAACATGACATGAGCTTGGTGATGAACGTCTGCCAGCGCATCCAGGTGCTCGACTACGGACGCACCATCGCAGCCGGCACGCCGGATGAGATTGCCAACAATCCGCAGGTCATTTCCGCATACCTTGGTTCCGATGACGAAGATGACGAAAGCGAGGAGGAAGCCTGATGCTGGAAGTCAAGAACCTTTCCGTTTCGTACGGTGCCATCGAAGCCGTCAAGGGCATCAGTTTCACCGTGAAGGATGGCGAGATCGTGTCCTTGATCGGTGCGAACGGCGCGGGCAAAACCACCACGCTGCACACCATCACCGGTCTGGTGCCGGCTAAATCCGGTTCCGTGATGTACAACGGCGTGGACTTGCTGAAAACCCACAGCAACAAAATCGTGACCCTCGGCATGGCTCACATTCCCGAAGGCCGTCACGTCTTTACGCGCATGAGCGTTGAGGAGAACCTCGAAATGGGCGCGTTCAGCCTGAAGGACCAGTCGAGCCTTAAGAGGGATCTTGACATGGTCTACGGTCTGTTCCCGCGTCTGAAGGAACGTCGCAACCAAAAAGCCGGCACACTGTCCGGCGGCGAGCAGCAAATGCTCGCGATGGGCCGCGCGCTGATGAGCCATCCGAAGACGATCCTCATGGACGAACCGTCCATGGGTCTGTCCCCGAAGCTCGTCAAGGAGATCTTCTCCATCATCCGCAAACTGCACGAGCAGGGCATCACGATTCTGCTGGTTGAGCAGAATGCCAAGATGGCGCTGTCGATTGCAGACCGTGCATACGTGCTGGAAACCGGCCGTATCACGATGGAAGGCGACGCCAAAGAGCTGCTGAACAACGAGCAGGTGCGCAAGGCGTATCTGGGCGCCTGAGACAGTGTCCGTCTTGTTCCGTCGGCTGGAATCAGAAATAATTCCGGCCGGCGGATTTTTTATGCCGTTTCCGGTCTTATTTGCGTTGCAATGGGCCGGTGAATCGTCGTTTTTTTTTCATTGCGTCGTGATTGGTCCATTTTGCGACGTTTCGTGCCGAACACACGCGTCGATTCGCCTTATTCGACCGCATCCGCGTTCCATGCTTTACAATAGGTGAGTTGATTGGAAAGGGAGGTGTCATGAGCGAGATTTGCACAGTAAACGACGAATCCCTTGCCCGGGCCGTTGAAATCATCCATGATGGCGGATTGGTGGTCATTCCTACGGACACTGTGTATGGAGTAGCCTGTGATCCGCGCAATATCGAAGTGATTCGCAAGGTGTTCGCTGCCAAGAATCGTCCGAAATACAAATCGCTGCAGGTGTTGCTGCCGTCCATCGAAAGCTTGGAGAAACTGCATTTGACGCTGCCGGTGCCGCTTAATCGTTTGGCGGCCATGTTCATGCCGGGTGCGTTTTCGCCGATAGCGGAAGCGGAAAGCAATTGCTCACTTGCCACTTTGCGGCATGATCCGTCAACGGGCAGGGCCACGCAAGGCGTCCGTATTCCTAATTCCGCGGTCGCTTTGCGGATCCTTCGTGCCACAGGTCCGCTGGCTGCCACCAGCGCCAATCGTTCTGGCGAGGAAAGCGCGCAGACGGTTCAGGAAGCCGTCGCAGCGCTCGGTGATGCTGTGGATCTGTACTTGGATGGGGGAGCGACCCCCGGTCATGTGGCTTCCACAGTTGTGGCGGCTGATCCTCATGGGCGTGACGGCATTGCGATTCTTCGGGAGGGAGTGATTCGCGAGCCGGTTATCCGAAAGGCCTTGACGTTGAATGGCGGTGCTTTGGGCGTATGAGAATTTACCTGTTCATTGCTGCGATTGCTGGTGGCGTCACCTATCTGATTACGCCGCTGATTCGCCATATCGCCATTGAAATCGGCGCGGTCGGCGAAGTGCGCGCGAGAGACGTGCACACCATTCCAACCCCGCGACTGGGCGGTTTGGGCATGTTGATCGGCTTCACCGTGTCGATGCTGTTCGCATCCCGCATTCCGTTCATTCAGGGATTGTTTGCGCAATCGCAGCAGGCGTGGGTGATTCTCGCCGGCGCAGTTATGATCAGTCTGCTGGGCATGGCCGATGATTTGTGGGATCTTGATTGGATGCTCAAACTTGCCGGCCAGTTGCTGATTTCCGTGTTTGTGGCATGGGGCGGCTTGCAGATCATTTCACTTCCGCTTGGTTCGTTGGTGACGGCATCGCCGAGCCTGTCGATGGCCATCACCGCGTTTTTGATCGTCGCGTCCATCAATGCGGTCAATTTCGTGGATGGTTTGGATGGCTTGTCGTCGGGCATTGTGGCGATCGGCGGCATTGCGTTCGCCATTTATTCGTACATCATCGCCCGCAATTCGCCCTCATACGCTTCGATGGCGACGCTGATCGACATTGCCATGGTTGGCATGTGCGTGGGCTTTCTGCTGCATAACTGGCATCCGGCGAAGCTGTTCATGGGGGACTCCGGTTCCATGCTGCTTGGCTATCTGATCACCTGCGCTTCGATTGTGATGACCGGTCGTCTTGATCCCGCCAGCATTCATGCCAGCATCTATCTGCCGGTGTTCATGCCGATTCTGCTGCCGATTCTGGTATTGTTCCTGCCGATCCTCGACATGTGTCTTGCGATTGTGCGCCGCTTGCGTAAGGGGCAGTCGCCAATGCATCCGGACCGTATGCACCTGCATCATCGCATGTTGCGTATCGGGCATTCTGTGCAGGGGGCCGTGTTGATTCTGTGGGGTTGGGCAGCGCTGATCGCTTTCGGTTCGATTATGACGTTGTTTTTCAAAGCACAGTATGTGCTTATCGGATTTCTGATTGCGGCTGTGGTATTGACCGTCGCCACCATGTATCCGTATTTAAAGCATAGGATTCCTGAAATGCTGGAAGAGGATGCTGCGGACGGCAGCAGGCATGCGTCAGTACGGTCGTAGAAGCGCGGTAAAAAAACTGATTAAACGCTTTGCCTGACGGTATTGGTTGACTTTTGCGACACCCTTGTTTGACGTTGGTTTTGCCGTGTCGCAGTAAGTCAGCCCACGTTCATATAGTGGGTCTATGGCTACAATTCCTGATATGAATGCAGATTCCACGTACGCTCCACTTCCTCCGATTTTCGCACAGCTTGGCCTCGCCTATGATGATGTGCTGCTGCTGCCGAACGAGACGGATGTCATTCCGTCCGAAGTGGACACGACCACCCATCTGACCCGCAACATCACGATGAAGGTCCCGGCGATTTCCGCCGCAATGGACACCGTCACCGAGTCCGATATGGCCATCGCCATGGCTCGTAATGGCGGCATCGGCGTGCTGCACCGCAATCTTTCTATCGACGACCAGGCCGCTCAGGTCGACATCGTCAAGCGCTCCGAATCCGGTATGATTAACGATCCGTTGACTGTCAGCCCGGATGTGACGCTGGCTGATCTCGACAAGCTGTGCGGCCGTTTCCATATCTCCGGCCTGCCGGTCGTTGACAACGACAACAAGCTCGTTGGCATCATCACCAACCGCGACATGCGTTTCATCGCATCCGAGGATTACGACCGCCTCAAGGTTTCCGAGGTCATGACCCGCGAAAACCTCATCACCGGTCCGTCCAACATCTCCAAGGAAGATGCCCACGACCTGCTGGCCAAGTACAAGGTCGAAAAGCTGCCGCTGGTCGACGATGAAGGCCACCTCACCGGCTTGATCACCGTGAAGGACTTCGTGAAGACCGAGCAGTACCCGGACGCCACCAAGGATGAGCAGGGTCGTCTGCGCGTCGCCGCGGGCATCGGCTTCCTGGGCGACGCCTACAACCGTGCTTCCGCTCTGATGGAAGCCGGCGTGGACGTGCTCGTGGTCGACACCGCCAACGGTGAGGCCAAGCTGGCTCTCGACATGATCCGCCGCCTGAAGTCCGATTCCGCGTTCAAGGGCGTTGACATCATCGGTGGTAATGTGGCCACCCGTCAGGGCGCTCAGGCCATGATTGACGCCGGCGTCGACGCAGTCAAGGTTGGCGTGGGCCCAGGCTCCATCTGCACCACCCGCGTGGTGGCCGGTGTCGGCGTTCCGCAGCTCACCGCCGTGTACGAGGCCGCCCAGGCCTGCCGTGCTGCTGGCGTGCCTTGCATCGCCGACGGTGGCATTCACTATTCCGGCGACATCGCCAAGGCTCTGGTGGCCGGCGCATCCACCGTCATGCTCGGTGGCACCCTCGCAGGCTGCGAGGAAGCTCCGGGCGAGAAGGTGCTGCTGCATGGCAAGCAATACAAGCTGTACCGTGGCATGGGCTCCCTCGGCGCCATGGCTCCGCGCGGCAAGAAGTCCTACTCCAAGGATCGCTATTTCCAGGCCGATGTCACCTCCAACGACAAGGTCGTTCCGGAAGGTGTCGAAGGCGAAGTTCCGTACCGCGGACCGCTGAACGCAGTGCTGTACCAGATGATCGGCGGCCTGCATCAGTCCATGTTCTACATTGGCGCCCACAATATCGCCGAAATGCCGGAACGTGGCCGTTTCATCCGTATCACCGACGCTGGCTTGCGCGAATCCCATCCGCACGACATCGTCATGACCGCCGAAGCTCCGAACTACTCCGGTCGCCAGTGATTGCTGAATTCCGGTAATCAATAATCGGTAAAAGCCTCTTACTTCTCGGAAAAGACCGAAAGTAAGAGGCTTTATTCATATCTGCAACGCGAATATTTATATAAGAAAACCGCTTGACGAACCGTATTCCATCATGTTCACCTCACTTGTGCTGCGTGGTACCACCGAACGTCGCCTTATCGCCAAGTAGCGGCATTGATATACGAAGCAAATCGCGAAAAACAAGCATGACTTCCCAGTGCGTGGTTTTCCAATCTCCCTACCTCGCGGTATCTTCGAATGTTCAGCTGAAGCGTGCTGAGCGGCACGCGCACACGCAAAGGAAACGAGGCAAGATGGTTGACGCACATGACGGTGAAACATACACGGCGAAGGATTCACGCCTGATCTGGATCGACTGCGAAATGACTGGTCTTGACATCTTCCACGACGAACTGTGCGAGATTTCCGTAGTGCCGACGGACTTCGACCTCAACGTGCTCGACGAAGGCGTCGATTTCGTGATCAAGCCTTCCGATGCGGCCGTGGCCAATATGAACGATTTCGTGCGTGCCATGCACACCCGTTCCGGACTCATCAACGAATGGGAGAACGGCCTGAGCGTCGAGGAGGCCGAACGGAAAGTCACCGAATACGTGGCCCGCTTCACCCCGGACGGCGTCAAGCCGCTGCTCGCAGGCAACTCCATCGGATCAGACAAAAAATTCCTCGACCGTTACATGCCGAACCTCATGGAACGCCTGCACTACCGCGTAATCGACGTGAGCACGCTCAAAGAGCTTGCCCGTCGCTGGTATCCGGCCGTATACAGCAACCGTCCGCCGAAGAACGGTGGACATCGCGCGCTCGCCGACATCATCGAATCCTTGGATGAACTGCGTTACTACCGTAAGGCGTTCATGGCAGCGGCGCCCGGTCCTGACGCAGCCGAAGCCAAGGCGATCGCCGATCAGATCGTGGCAACCAGCATTTTGAACAACAACTGATTCCGCATATCGCACAATCGTTGGAAAACCTGATATTCCAACGAAAACATGGAAAGGACTCCAGTGAGTGCAGCCGATTGGACCAGCATCGAAATCCAGCAAGACATTCGCTTGGTGGTTGCCGATATGGACGGCACCCTGCTTGATGAGCATAGCGAGATTCCTCAAGGTTTCTGGCCGATGCTTGCCCGGTTGCGCTCGCGAGGCGTTGAATTCGTGCCGGCGTCCGGACGCCAGTACGCTACCTTGCGTGCCATGTTCGCCGATAAGGCGGCGCAGGTGCTTGACGGCGGCGAACTTTCGTATATCGCGGAAAACGGCAATGTCGTGGCCATTGACGGTAATATCGCCGAAGTGCACGGCGTCGATACCGATGTGACCCGCTGGACCATCGATACGGTGAACGCTTCTGCCGCGGCTGGCGAATACGATATGGGATTGGTGCTTTGTGGCCTGCGCACGGCATACGTGCAGCGCACGGACAAGCCGTTCCTTGACGAAGTCGGCAAATATTATGCGGCACTGGAGATTGTGGACGATCTGCATAGCGTGCTTGAAGATGTAATCGCATCAAACGGCGAAAGCGACATCATACTCAAACTGGCGATTCTCGATTTCGACGATGCCGAAACAATGGCCGCGGAAAAGCTGACGCCACTGAAAAACGATTATCAGGTGGTGGTTTCCGGCAAACTGTGGGTCGACATCATGAATGCCACAACCAATAAGAAGCAGGGCGTCGAAGCGTTGCAGCGCGTGCTTGGCATCACTGCGGCCCAAACGGCGGTATTCGGCGATTATCTCAACGATCTGCAGATGCTTTCGGCAGGGGAGTGGTCGTTCGCCATGGGCAATGCGCACCCCGCGTTGAAGCAAGCAGCGCATTTTGTGGCTCCATCCAATGCCGATCACGGGGTGCTTCAGGTTGTCGACAAGCTGATTGCGTAAGGAAGCCGTTTTTTCGGAATTGATGGTCGATTGAACAGGAAAGGCGGTGCGGCATGCGGCAGGCTGAGGCATTGGCGATTCTGCAAAGTGGCGCGAGCGTCTTTCTGACGGGTGCGCCGGGTGCTGGCAAGACTTACGTGCTCAATGAGTTCGTGCGTCAGGCCCGTGCCGAAGGTGCTGCGGTGTCGGTGACGGCGTCTACCGGTATCGCGGCCACGCATATCAACGGGCAGACCATTCATTCATGGAGCGGTGTCGGACTTGCCAACGCGCTCACCGACAATCTGATCAAAACCATACGTACCCGACGCAAACGTAAGCTGCAGGGCGCTGACATTCTCATCATCGATGAGGTTTCCATGCTGCATGCGTGGCTGTTCGACATGGTAGATCAGGTGTGCCGCATCATTCGACGTGACCAACGCCCGTTCGGCGGGCTTCAAGTGGTGCTGTCCGGCGATTTCTTCCAGCTTCCTCCAGTGAGTGTGGGTGGACGCAACCACGATCTGGTCACGCCAAGCCCGGAATTCGTGGCTTCCCGCGAACGATATGCGAAAGCGGGACTCAATCCAGATGGTTTCGTCACCGAATCATTGGTATGGCGGGAATTGAATCCCGCAATCTGTTACCTGACCGAACAGCATCGTCAGGATGACGGCAGTCTGCTCACCGTATTGACCGATATTCGCAACGGTTGCGTGAACGATGACGATCGCAATGTGCTCCTCACCAGACTGGGCGCAATCCCCGAACCTGGTCAGCAGGCCGTCAATCTGTTTCCCGTCAACAAGCAGGCGGACACGCTCAACGACATGCGCCTGTTCGAAATCAACGAGGAACCGCACGAATATTTCGCCGAAGCCGCAGGACCGGTCAATCTGGTGGAACGTTTGAAGAAAAACATGCTTGCCCCCGAACGCTTGCAGCTCAAAACCGGAGCCGCGGTGATGGCCGTACGCAACGACACCGACCACCAATTCGTGAACGGATCATTGGGCACCGTGCGCGGATTTGCCGCCGAAAACAAGGGCGGATGGCCGATCGTTGAATTTGAAAACGGCAATATCGTTACCATGAAGCCGAATTGCTGGGAAATGATGGACGGCGACACAGTGCTCGCCAGCGTCAACCAAGTGCCGTTGCGCTGCGCGTGGGCGATCACCATCCACAAATCGCAAGGTATGACGCTCGACCGTGCGGTGATGGATTTGCGGCGCACCTTCGCGCCCGGCATGGGGTATGTGGCGCTGTCTCGTGTGGAAGGCCTGCAGGGCCTGTATTTGGACGGTGTGAACGAACGCATGTTTTTGGTTTCGCCCGATGCGGTGCGCCTGGACGGCGAGTTGCGTCTCTCCTCGGCACAGGCGTCCGATACATTGGCTCACGATGGCATCGCCGCGTTCCAGCAGATGACTGCAGTCTCCGACGATGACGAGTTCGCGCAGGATGCGCTGTTCTAGTGCGGCGATTGCCTTGTTCGGCATTTACGATGATTTTTGGGATTCGACGGATATGACTGTTGTGTTCCGTCCGTGCATCGCCATACATCGGTGAACGGGTGTCTGGATTGGGCTTACGTCCCCTTGCCTGAGTAGTTTTGGGCATATGACTAAAGCACTTCGTATGTCCACCATGTTCCTGCGCACTCTGCGTGAGGATCCCGCCGATGCAGATGTCGTATCGGATAAGCTTCTGCAGCGCGCCTGCTACCTGCGCAAGGCCGCTCCGGGTATTTGGACCTGGCTGCCGCTGGGCCTGAATGTTCTGAACAAGATCGAAAACATCATCCGTGAGGAAATGGCTTCGATCGACGCCCAGGAAGTTCACTTCTCCGGTCTGCTGCCGCGTGAGCCGTATGAGGCCACCCATCGTTGGGAAGAGTATGGCGACAACATCTTCCGTTTGAAGGATCGTCATGAGGCCGACTACCTGCTGGCACCGACCCATGAGGAAATGTTCACCTTGCTGGTCAAGGACCTGTACTCCTCCTACAAGGATCTGCCGGTTACCCTCTACCAGATTCAGACCAAGTATCGTGACGAATTCCGTCCGCGTGCAGGCCTGATCCGTGGCCGTGAATTCATCATGAAGGACGCCTACTCCTTCACGCTCGACAAGGAAGGTCTTGTCAAGGCGTATATGGACGAGCGTGGCGCCTATGAGCGTATTTTCAACCGTCTCGATTTGAAGTATGTGCCGGTGCACGCCATGGCCGGCCCGATGGGCGGTTTCGAATCCGAAGAGTTCCTTGCTCCGATGGAAATCGGCGAAGACACCTTCGCCCAGTCTCCGAGCGGCAAGGCTTGGAATGTTGAGGCGCTGACCACTCCGGAACCGGAAGCCATCGACTTCAGCAACACTCCGACCGCTGAAAAGCGTCCGACGCCGAATGCTGAAACCATCGATCAGATGGTTGAATTCGCCAACGCCAACCATCCGCGTTCCGACGGCCGCGCGTGGGAGGCTTCCGATATTCTGAAGAATGTGGTAATCGCCGTGATGCATCCGCAGGATGACGATCATGACGAGCCGTGGCGCGAACTGGTGGTTGTCGGCGTGCCTGGCGATCGTACCGTCGACATGAAGCGTCTTGAAGCGCAGTTCACTCCGGCTGAAATCGAAGAGGCCACCGACGAGGATCTGAAGAAGCATCCGGAACTCGTCAAGGGCTATATCGGCCCGATGGCGTTTGGCCCGCAGGCTCGCGGCGGTGAAAAGGCCGAAAACGCCAACGAAACCGGCGAAGCGTTGCGTTACCTTATCGACGCGCATATCGCCCGCGGCTCCGCATGGTTCACCGGCGCTGATGAAGCCGGTGTTGACTACTACGATCTCGTGTATGGCCGTGACTTTGAGGCCGACGGCGTGGTGGAGGCCGTGCAGGTTCGCCACGGCGACATGAGCCCGGACGGTTCCGGCCCGCTGAGCTTCGAACGCGGTGTGGAAATCGGTCAGGTGTTCCAGCTCGGTCTGAAGTATTCCAACGCGCTCGGCCTGAAGGTGCTTGACCAGAACGGCAAGACCGTGCCGGTGTGGATGGGCTCCTACGGCATTGGCGTGTCTCGTGTGATGGCTTGCATCGCCGAAACCCACCATGACGAGAAGGGCTTGGCATGGCCGGCCATCATCGCTCCCGCCCAGGTGCATGTGGTGGCCACCGGCAAGGATGCGGCCGCATTCGAAGCCGCCGAGCAACTGATCGCCGAGCTGGAAGCCAAGGGCATCGAAGTGATCTTCGATGACCGCAAGAAGGTTTCCCCGGGCGTCAAATTCAAGGATGCCGAGCTTATCGGTGTGCCGCTGGTCGCCGTCGCAGGCCGTGACACTGTCAACAATGGCACCATCGAAGTGCGTGACCGCAATGGCGAGAACGCCGAAGCCGTGCCTGTTGCCGACGCCGCTCAGGTGATCGCCGACCGTGTCGCCGCACTGCTGAGGTAATAATCTTTTTTCCGATTATTTCAGCATATATAAACGGGAGATTATGGATGTTCCATAGTCTTCCGTTTTTTTATCTAGAAAACAGATAGACGGAAGCATGATTTTGCGGAAAACATGCACATATCGACAGTGCATTGCTGTGGATAAGTGAAATTTATCCACCGACTATCCACGACTCGCCCGAAACGGCGTCCTCTATCCACATTTGTCGGTTGCGCTTGTGTCAGTATGGTCGAATCGGTGATAGTGGTTCTACCGCGGAAACGCAAGGAAGCGGAAAGGCGTGCAGAACCCCTCTCTCGCAACCCATTTCTCCGACTGCACGTTGCTTTCGCACCTTCATCGGTGCTTTCCGCGGCCCCTTTATTTACCAAAGCGACAGAAAGGGCCGATCATGGCACAACAGCAAGCTCTCATCACCATCACCGGATATGTGGGCGCCAATCCCACGCAATTCAACAAGGATGGCATGCCTCATGCCAGCTCGTTCAGAATGGCAAGCACCAGACGGTATTTCGACAATCGCACACAGCAATGGAAAGATCTTCCCACCACGTGGATCACGGTGAAAGCGTACCGGAATCTATCCGAAAACATCTGCCAATCGTTGAAGAAAGGCGAACCGGTTATTGTAATGGGTTCGCTTGCCACGGAAACATGGGCCGATATGAATGGTAAACCGCAGTCGCGCATTGTGCTGGAAGCCAGCGCGGCAGGACATGACCTCAACCGTGGCGTCACTACGTTGCGCAAGTTCGTCAAGCCAAACGACCAAGCCCAACCGGAAACGAAGGGCATGGAACCTCAAGTGGGAGTTGACCCGTTCGCAAGACATGGCAGCGTGGCTCCGGTTGAGATAGTGGTTCCCGAAGATGATGAAGCCGCCGAATTCTCGGGAGATTCCGAAGAATTCGGCGGCGACATACATTAGGAGGCATCAATGCCTTGTACGATTGGAGACGATTGCCTACTGATGATGCGGCTCGCTACCAGATGCGCACGCGCTGATCGGGATCAAGCCACATGCCGTCCTCAGGCTTCACATCGAACGCCTTGTAGAACAGATCAACGTTGCGTGCGATGCCGTTCGTGCGGCATTCAGCGGGGGAATGCGGGTCGATCTGCAGATACTGCTCCGCCAGCTCGTCACGATTCTTGGTGCGCCAGATGGATGCATAGCTGAGGAAGAAACGCTGCAATCCGGTGAAACCGTCGATTTGCGGCGCTTCAGCCAGCGAATCCTCAATTGCGTCCATGGATCCGTTCTTCTCACGGCCGGCTGTCTCGTCAAGGGCGAACGAGTACGCCTTGAGTGCGATGTTCACGCCACTTAAGTCGCCGATGTTCTCTCCGATGGTCAGCGCGCCGTTCACATGCGGAGCCTGGGTGGGATCATCGGCGTACTTTTCGGCAAGCTGAGTCGGTACGAATGCGTTGTACTGGTCGATGAGCTTCTGCGTGAGCTGTTCGAAATTGGCTTTGTCTTCTTCGGTCCACCAATCGTTGAGCCTGCCGTCGCCGTCATACTGGGCGCCCTGATCGTCGAAACCGTGGCCGATCTCATGACCGATCACCGCGCCGATACCACCGTAATTTGCGGCGTCTTCGGCGTTCGGATCGAAGAACGGCGGCTGCAGAATGGCGGCCGGGAACACGATCACGTTCATGGTCGGCTCATAGTAGGCGTTCACCGTCTGCGGGTTCATCAGCCATTCGTCCTTGTCAACGCTCTTGCCGACCTTGGCCAACTGGTAGCCGGTCTCATACAGGTTGGCGGCACGCATGTTCTCGGCGAAACCGGCATCCTCATGTACGTCAAGCGCGGAATAGTCACGCCAATGGTTCGTGTAACCGATCTTCGGCACGAACTTGGAGAGCTTCTCCAACGCCTTCTGCTTGGTTTCCTCGCCAAGCCAGGCAGAACTGGAGATGGACATGCGGTAGGCGTCGATCAGATTGCCGACCAGCTGTTCCATGCGTTGCTTCGACGACTCGGGGAAGTGCCTCTTCACATATTCGCGGCCCACATCCTCGCCGCAAATGCCGTTGACCAACGAAACGCCACGCTTCCAGCGCACACGCTGCTGCTTCTGGCCAGACAACGTCTTGCCATAGAATTCGAAATTCGTCTCATCGAATTCGTGCGGCAGCTCCAATGTGGATCCGATGATCACATGCACGCGAGCCCACAGCTTGAGATCATCAAGATCCGCGGTCTTCCAGAACGCGTTAAGACCGGTGAGGAAGCTCGGCTCATGCACCACCACACGGTTGAAAACACCGCGGAAATCAAGCGGTTGCACCTGTGCTGCGGAAGTCTGATCATATGCGGACTGCCAAGATTCGATCCATGCGTCGAAATCATAATCGGCGAGCATGCCGCTCAATTCCGCATAGTCAGTGGGATTATAGGTCTTCACCGAATCACGGGTGGCTACATTGTCCCAATGGTTCGCGGCGATACGCGTCTCAACATCGAGGAAACGCTTGGCATCGGCTTCGGCTTGCTCGCTATCGGCGGCAAGCTTCGCGTTCTTGAGCTGCTTGGCCACCATATCGACGTACGCTTCGCGAATCGGCGCATAGTGGTCTTCACGGTAATACGCTTCATCGGGCAGACCCAAACCGGCCTGCTCAACATGGATGATGTTGGTTTCGGGAGCGCCGGGATCGCCATATACGGCAATGCCAATCAAGTCAGGGCCGCCAGCCGGATTCATCGCGCCCAAAGCGCGGGTGAGTTCGGTTTTGCTGGCAGCGGCATCAACGGCCTCAAGCTGGCGTTCGATGGCGGCGAGCCCGGAAGCGTTGATGGCATCGACGTCAAGGAAGCTTGCATACAGGGCGTGGGACTTCTCGGCAGGGCAGTCATCGTCCTCGAGAATCTCACGAATCTGGTTTTCGGCGTCTTCGGCGAGCTTGTCGAACGAACCATAACGGGAACGGTCGTCAGGAAGGCGATACATGTCGATCCACGGGCCGTTGACATAGCGGAACAGATCTTGCGCAGGGCCGGTCACGGCGGAGAACGATGCCGGATCAATACCCGAATTCAAAGTGGTACTCATGACTTCACACTATCCATCTTTGATGACAAAACAGTGTATCCGAAACAAATAATCGTCATTATGCAATTCCATATGCAAGACGCGATTGCCTGATCGCAAGAAACGCATGCACTGTAGGGCGTACGAAGTAGGGTTATAAGCATGATTGAACTGAAAACACCGAAAGAGATCGAAGAGATGAAGCCGGCCGGCCGTTTCGTCGGCGGTATTCTGCGTGATCTCAAGGAATTCACCAAAGTTGGTACCAATCTGCTGGAAATCGACGAATTCGTGCACAAGCGCATCGTCGATCGCAAGGGAGCCGAATCCTGCTACGTCGACTACGCTCCGGATTTTGGCACTGGCCCGTTCGCACACTACATTTGCATTTCCGTGAACGATGCGGTGCTGCATGGCGTTCCGTTCGACTACAACCTGAAAGACGGCGATCTGGTCAGCCTCGATCTGGCGATTAACGTCGACGGTTGGGTTGCCGATTCCGCCATCAGTTTTGTGGTAGGCGAGCATAAGGATCCTGAGGATCTACGTCTGATCAAGTGCACCGAAGAGGCTTTGGAAGCCGGTATCGCCGCCGCACAGCCGGGCAACCGTCTGGGTGATGTTTCCGCGGCCGTCGGCGATGTGGCCCGCGAATACGGTTATCCGATTAACCTTGAATTCGGCGGTCACGGCGTCGGCCGTATCATGCACGGCGATCCGCACGTGCCGAACGATGGCCGCGCCCACCACGGCTACAAGCTGCGTTCGGGCCTGGTCATCGCTATCGAACCGTGGTTCCTCAAGACCACCGACGAGATTTACCAGGATCCGAAGGATGGTTGGACGCTGAAGAGCTCCGATGGTTCCCGTGGCGCGCACAGCGAGCACACCATTGCCATTACCGATAATGGCCCGGTGATTCTCACCGTTCGCGACAAGTGATCAGTGGTTGTCGAAAACGTTGTGATTTCGTAGTGGACTAACGAAAATCATCAGGCGAAGCCGATGTTTGGAATTCTTTTGCAATTCTAGACATCGGCTTTTTATATGCGTAATTTCGCACGGGAAAACTGATTATTCGTTATACGGGAATGAGGGATCGAATGTCAATCGATTGATTTTGAGACGAAACCATGCTTGGAAACGCGGATGCCATATAGTGTTCGATACTTCCGAACGATTGTGACGGTTAAGGAGCGTGCAAGCATGGCCACAGCCAATCTGAGTGTGGAATCCAAAGACTTCACCCTGCCGGTGGTTGAAGCCACGGCAGGCGCGGACGGCATCGTGGTATCAACGCTGCGTAATGATGGCTGGGTCACGCTTGACCCCGGATTTCTGACGACCGCGCAATGCGAATCGAAAATCACCTACATCGACGGCAAGAACTCGATTCTGCGCTACCGTGGATACCCGATCGAGCAACTGTGCGAGCAATCCGACTTCCTTGAGGTCGCATGGCTGTTGCGCCACGGCGAACTGCCGAATCGGGAGCAGTACGACCGTTTCATTTCCGACATCAACCATCGTACGATGGTGGGGGAGGATTTCCGCACCTTCATGGGCTCCTTCCCGCGTACTGCGCATCCGATGAGCGTGATGGCGTCCGCGGTCAACGCGCTCGCCACCTTCTACCCGGATACTACGGATATCAACGATTCCGACCAGCTTGATGAAGCCGCGACCATTATCATGGCGAAGGCGCGAACCATCGTCAGCTACATTTTCCGCCGTCGTCGTGATGAGCCGATGCTTTACCCGGATTATTCGCGCGGTTACGTGGACGATTTTCTGCGCATGTGCTTCGCGGTGCCGTACGAGCCGTTCGACTCCGATCCGCTGTACGTGCACGCGCTCGGCCGACTGCTGATCATCCATGCCGATCATGAGCAGAACTGCTCCACGTCCGTGGTGCGTATCGCCGGTTCCGCCCACGCCAACCTGTATTCCGCGGTCGCCGCAGGCATCAACGCGCTTTCGGGCCCATTGCATGGCGGTGCGAATGAGGCGGTGCTGCGTCAGCTCAAAGCCATTCGCGATTCGGGTAAAACCGTCAAGGAATTCGTGGAAGACGCCAAAACCAGTGGTCAGCGCATTTCCGGCCTTGGCCACCGAGTGTATAAATCGTATGATCCTCGTGCGGCGATCGCCAAGACGTATCTGCAGAAGATCATGGAACGTGCGGATACGTTGAAACTGCCTGCCGATGAGCGTGCATTGTTCGATGTCGCCACGGAATTGGAGAAGATCGCGCTGAATGACGAGTATTTCGTGTCTCGTCACCTGTATCCGAATGTCGACTTCTACACGGGATTGATCTACCGTGCGATCGGGTTCGATCCGTCGATGTTCACCACATTGTTCGCATTGGGACGCATTCCCGGTTGGATTGCGCAATATCGTGAGATGCTTGCCGATCCGAACACCAAGATCGGTCGCCCCCGTCAGGTGTACACCGGTTACACCGAACGCGATTATGTTCCGATCGACCGTCGATAGTTGCTTTTTCGCTGTTTCATGGAATCGTGATGCCTTTCGCCAAGCCCTGCGGCTAAAGTATTGCACGGAAACGTGCAAGTAATGCAATCACTATTGTGAAGGAGCGAAGAATGACCGATCAGCGCACTGCGTGGGGTTGGGGTCTGGCCAGCGTGGACGCGGCCGGCAATACTCTGGATGTTTGGTATCCGGAATTGAAGCTTGGTGAGGCGCCGGAGGAAGTGGCCCGCCCGAACCACAATTTCGACAACCTCGCCCATGAGGGAGCGGACGCGCGCGGCGTACGCCGCATTCCGGTGTTCACCGTATCGAAGCTTGACGAGCCAATCGAAGATGCCGCCGACGCCTACCTGCGTCTGCACTTGCTGAGCATGCGTCTGGCCAAGCCGAACACACTGAACCTGGACGGTATTTTCGCGGCCCTCAACAATGTGGTGTGGACCAACTATGGACCGTTCGCGGTCGAGGATTTCGCTCTGCGCAAGCTCGATGTGATGGCCGCTGCCAACCAGAGCGCTCCGGGCTTGCCGAAGGCCGACGTGAACGTGCTGTCGATCGACAAGTTCCCGCGCATGGTCGACTATGTGGTGCCGACCGGCGTGCGTATCGGCGATGCCGACCGCGTGCGTTTGGGCGCCCACCTTTCCGAAGGTACCACCGTCATGCATGCCGGCTTCGTGAACTTTAACGCTGGCACGCTCGGCGTTTCCATGGTGGAAGGCCGAGTCTCCCAAGGCGTTGTGGTCGGCAACGGTTCCGACATCGGCGGCGGCGCATCCATCATGGGCACCCTGTCCGGTGGCGGCAAGCTCAAGAACTCCATCGGCGAGCATTCGCTGCTCGGCGCGAACGCGGGCATCGGCATCTCCCTCGGCGACAACTGCGTGGTTGAAGCCGGCCTGTATGTGACCGCCGGTACCAAGGTAACCATCTACGACAAGGCCAAGGTCGCAGCGGGAGAACCGCTCGAGACCGTCAAGGGTGCCGACCTTTCCGGCAAAGACAACATTCTGTTCATCCGCAACTCGGTGTCCGGCCGTATCGAAGCGCGCTATCGCAAGACCGGTATCGAACTGAACGAAAAACTGCACAAGAACTAAAAAACAAGCCATGAAAATCTCCCTTATCACCGTCGGTAAAGTCAAGGAAAAATATCTGCGCGACGCCATCGCCGAATATTCGAAACGACTCAGCCGATACTGCAAGCTTGACATCGTCGAAGTGGCCGACGAGAAAACGCCTGAGCATGCCAGTGAGGGAGTTGAACGGCAAATCAAAGCTAAGGAAGGCGAACGCATCGCCAAGCATATACGTGACGATGCGTTCGTCATCGCGCTCGCCATCGAAGGCCATCAGCTGACCAGCGAGGAACTTGCGCGGAAAATCGATGGTCTCGGGCTGCACGGCACAAGTCATATCCAACTCATCATCGGCGGCTCGCTCGGACTCGATCCAACGATTTTGAAACGGGCGGACTACCTGCTGAGCTTCTCCAAAATGACGTTCCCGCATCAGTTAATGCGCGTTATTTTGTTGGAACAGATCTATCGTGCGTACAAAATCAATGCCGGAGAGCCCTACCATAAATGATTCGTTCACGTTTTCGAATGATTAGTGCATGATTTCCGCGCATGAAATACGAGACTGCGTCAAAAATGCCGTAAGTCGATAAGTAGAAGGTGTTGCCTATACTGGTGCCCCATGAGTGACTACAGAAGCGAACGCGAGCAGCGAGAGCGCCGCCGCCGCACTTTGGTGCGAGCGGTGTGCATCGTCATTGCCGCGGCGATGCTGCTGAGTCTGGTGATTCCTGCTATCTACGCAGGTCTTTGACGCCCTTGGTCTGGTACGATCCTCCCCGGGTCTGCATTCCCATACGTAACGAGACTGGTTCGCGGTTCGGCAGGGTGGGAGCGAGCATGTGGGCATGCGGAAAATTGAGGATTGTGCGAAAGCCGTATGAGGCTCCATGACAGAATATAAAGAACGCATAAAGAAATGTATGGTGTAAACGATGGCAGAATTTGATTTTTCCCAAGCAATCGGCGAAGCACGCGCCAAATACGAATCGATTTCCAAGGCGCTTGACGTCGACCGACTGACCGCACAGGCCAAGGATCTTGAAGTGCAGGCGGCCGAACCGGGACTGTGGGATGACCCTGAAAACGCGCAGAAGGTGACCAGCAAGCTTTCCGCGGTGCAGTCCCAGCTGAAGCGTCTCGCCTCCGCAATCCAGCGTATCGACGACGTCGAGACGCTCGTGGAATTGGGACAGGAAGAAGACGACGCCGACACGTTGGCGGAAGCGCGGTCCGAAGTCGAAAGCATTCAGAACGATCTGGCTGACATGGAAATCCAGACCCTGCTTGACGGCGAATACGACGAACGTTCCGCAGTGGTGACCATTCGCTCCGGTGCCGGCGGCGTGGATGCGGCCGACTTCGCACAGATGCTGTTGCGCATGTACCTGCGTTGGGCGGAACGCAACGGCTACAAGGCCAAGGTCATGGATACATCCTATGCGGAAGAGGCGGGCATCAAGTCCGCCACCTTCCAGGTGGATGCCCCCTATGCGTATGGTCGCATGAGCGTGGAAGGCGGCACCCACCGTCTGGTGCGCATCTCCCCATTCGACAACCAGGGCCGCCGTCAGACCAGCTTCGCAGCTGTGGAAGTGGTGCCGCTTGTCGAAGCGACCGATCATATCGACGTTCCTGATTCCGAAATCCGTGTTGATACCTACTGTTCTTCCGGTCCTGGCGGTCAGGGCGTGAACACCACGTATTCCGCGGTGCGCATCACCCACATTCCGACCGGCATCGTGGTGACCATGCAGGATGAGCGCTCGCAGATTCAGAATCGTGCCGCGGCCATGGCCGTGCTGCAGTCCCGACTGTTGGTGCTGCGCCACGAAGAGGAAGCCAAGAAGAAGAAGGAACTCGCCGGCGACATCAAGGCCAGCTGGGGTGATCAGATGCGCTCCTACGTGCTGCATCCGTATCAGATGGTCAAGGATCTGCGCACTGGCTATGAGACCTCGCAGACCCAGGCCGTGTTCGACGGTGACATCGACGCGTTCATCGAAGCTGGTATCCGCTGGCGTCATGAACAGCGTCGCGAGGCTGCGGAAGAAGCGGAAGCCTAAAAGCCGCGATTACCGTAATCAGAACAGCACATAGTGGAGGGGTGCGACGATGGCGCTGATTTCGCTTGAACATGTGAGCAAGGTGTATCCAAAAGGCACCAGGCCTGCGTTGGATGATATCAATCTCGACATCAATCGAGGGGATTTCGTGTTCCTCGTAGGCGCATCGGGTTCTGGCAAAACCACATTGCTGAGCCTGTTGCTGCGTGAAGAGGAGGCCACGGACGGCGAAATCCGCATCGCAGGCAACGATTTGCGACGCCTGCCCGCACGGCAGGTGCCTCATTATCGTCGTTCCATCGGCTTCATCTTCCAGGATTACAAGCTGTTGAACAACAAAACGGTGTGGGAGAATGTGGCGTTCGCACTTGAAGTGATCGGCACAAGCCGTTCTACCATCAAATCGTTGGTGCCAAAAGTGCTGCAGACGGTTGGACTCACCGGCAAGGAGGACAGCTACCCGCATGAGCTTTCCGGCGGTGAGGCGCAGCGTGTGGCCATCGCGCGAGCGTATGTGAACCATCCACAGATTCTGCTGGCCGATGAGCCTACCGGAAACCTTGATCCGACCACATCGTTAGGCATTATGGAAGTGCTTGACGCCATCAACCGCACCGGCACTACCGTCGTCATGGCCACACATAATGAGGAAATCGTCAACTCCATGCGCAAGCGCGTGGTCGAACTGCATACCGGCAAAATCGTGCGTGACGAGCAGCAGGGATCCTACGATTCCGCACTGTACTTCCCGGATGCCGAAGTGGAATCCAAATCGCATCAGGCGCTGAATGGTGGCGATGCCGACGCGAAATACCGTGCGCCAAGCGGTTTGGTCGTGTCCGATGCTTCCGATGGGACGGTGGATGTGGAAGGTGCGACGCGAGCCGAAACCGCGGCGAATGCGGTCGATGCAGTAGCCGCTGCCATCCACAGTGGCAATGGAGATGCGGGCATTGCGCGACTTGCCAATTCCGTGCATTCCGGTCGCACCGGCCGTTACGGAGAGGCGTTCGCCCCGGTGGAGACCACGCTGACCTGGGGCAAGGGGCTGAAGATCGAGGAACTTGCCGAACAGGAACAAGCTGATTCGTCTGCACTTTCCCAGAGCGAATCCAATGCCGATGCCACTATCGTTTCGTCTGAAACAAGTGTCGAAGCAGGAAACGCGGATGAAAACGAGCAGCCGGCGGAGCCAACGGTTCCTGCGCCTCCGGCACCGCCTATGCCTCCCGTGCCGCCAGCGCCTCCGGCCCCTCCTGCCGTTCCCGCGGCAACTGACGATGACGAAGCGAACTGCGCAGAACAATCCGCCGAACAGCATGAAACGTCCGAAAACAAGGAGAACGACTGATGCGTTTGCGTTTCATTCTTTCCGAAACCTGGAGCAGCCTCAAGCGTAACGTGCCCATGCTGCTTTCGGTGATGCTCGTTACCTTCATCTCATTCCTTTTCATCGGAGCGTCGGTGCTTACCCAGGCGCAGATCACCAAAGCCAAAGGCGATTGGTATTCCAAGGTCGAAGTGGTGGTGTGGATGTGCCCCGACGGCACCAGCCAATCCGTGAACTGCACTGCGGGAACCGCCGCGACGCAGGCACAGATCAACGACTTGCAGCAAACCATCCGCAATGAGCTTGCTGATGATGTTTCGCAGATCACCTTCGTCAGCAAGGAAGATTTCTATAACGACACCTTCCTCAAGCAATATCCGAACGGCGAATATCAGGGGCGTACGCTTACTGCCGATGACATGCAGGATTCATTGTGGCTCAAACTCAAGAATCCTGAAAAATACCAGGTGGTTTCCGAAGTGCTTTCCGGCAAGGAAGGCGTCGATACCGTCAGTGACCAACGGCAGATTTTCGAGCCGGTTTTTGCCGTGCTGAACCGCGCTACCATTGCGACCGCCGCATTGGCCGCGGTGATGGTGGTTGTTGCCATTATGCTGACCGGCACCACGATTCGCATGTCTGCGGCGTCTCGCAAAACCGAAACGGAAATCATGCGTTTGGTGGGTGCTTCGAACTGGACGATTAGATTGCCGTTCGTTCTGGAAGGTGTGGTCGCGTCGTTGGTGGGTTCGCTGCTGTCTTGCGCCACGCTTTCGGTATTGGTGAAGGTGTTCGTCACTGATTGGCTTGCGACTTCCGTGAAATGGATTCCGTATGTGAATCAGATGACAGTACTTTGGATTTCGCCGATTCTGGTTCTTGGAGCGGTATTGCTGTCTGTGGTTGCATCCACGGTATCGCTGCATAGATATCTGAAGGCCTGATAGGTATTGCTTAATGGCAGGTGGCGGTACGTGTCGCGGATTTTAAGCATGAGATGCTATGGTGTGGAACAATGATGGGAGGCAAGTGACCGAATGATAAGCAAAAAAGCTCTCAAGCCGGCCGCTGCGGTGTTTGCAACGGGGGCTATGTGCGCCACGATGGCGATCGCCCCGTTCGCGCCTGTTGTTCCGCAGGCGCATGCAAATACGTATAGCAATCTGGTGAACGCGCAGAATCAGAAGTCCAATAGCGCACAGCGGGAAGCGCGGTTGCGTTCGCAGCTTTCTGGCGTGAAGTCCGATCTGGCAGACAAGATCGTCGAGCTGGACGAATTGACGAATACGAAGATTCCGGCGGCCCAAGCTGAGGTCGATGAGGCCAATGCCGCTGCCGCTTCGGCGCAAAGCGAGGCGGAGGCTGCCGCTTCCCGTTTGGAAGCGGCGCAGAAAGACAAGGAAAACCTCGAAGCGCAGATTGAGCAGACGGGCAAGGACTACGACGACGCGCATGCGGCCGTGGCGCAGATGGCTCGTGAAGATATGCATGGTTCCGACACATCCACCGTGATGAGCGTGGTGACCGGTGCCACAAGTACGCAGGAGTTCATCAACTCCATGCAGTCGCGTGATGCGTTGAGCCGTACCGAGGCCAATGCGGCCAGCGATGCGGCGAATACGTTGAACACGTCGATGAACCGTAGCGAACGTCTTGCCGCAATCGAAAAGCAGATCGCCAATCTGAAAACCACAGCTGATGAAAAGGCTGCATCCGCACAGCAGGCTGCCGCCTCCGCACAGACCCAGCGCGACTCGCTTGACCAGTTGCGCGCAGAAGGCGAAACCCGCCGTGCCGAATTGGAAAGCAAGCAGTCGCAGCTGAATAGTGACGTGGCCAAGCAGGCGGCGCAAACGGTTATGTTGCAGTCGCAGGTCGATTCCTTCAATCGCCAGTATGCAGCCGAGCAGGCCGCCGCAGCCAATCAAAATAATGGCGGCAATCAAGGGCAGACCCAGCCAGGCAACAGCAATACCAATAATGGCAGCAACAATGTGACGCCTGCTCCCGCGCCAACTCCTGCGCCTACTCCCACTCCTGCTCCCGCGCCGAGCACCAATAACAATTCCGGTCAGGGAACCTCCAATGGCGATTACGGCAATGCCTACGTGGCCGGCCAGTGCACGTGGTGGGCGTACGACCGTCGTAGACAGATGGGCATCGGAACCCCTTCATATTTGGGTAACGGTGGTCAGTGGTATATTACAGCTCCCTCATATGGTCTGCGAGTGGATCATAATCCGCAGGTGGGTGCGGCTCTCTCCTTCCTTCCCGGACAGGCTGGAGCAGATGGTTTCTACGGTCATGTGGCCGTTGTGGAAGCGGTGAACGGAAGCACTATCACCATTTCCGAGATGAACGCGTCCGGTGGTCCCTTCAACGTGTCGTACCGCACGCTATACAACGCATCTCAGTTCTGGTATGTGCACTGATTCATCAAGGAGCGTTTGAGTTTTTCCTTGAACGTTGTGTCACGGGAGCGCGCCGCCTGAATCGTTGGGCGGCGCGCTCCCGTGATATTGTCGATTGTTGCGTTGCAAAACACTTCTTCGAAGAACCGGAAAGGAGGTCCGACATGGCCAAGGAGCAAGGTGTGAAGCCGATTGCGCAGAACAAGAAGGCACGCCATGATTACGCCATCGAAGACAAGTATGAAGCCGGTCTGGTGTTGACCGGCACTGAAGTGAAGTCGCTTCGTGAGGGACGCGCATCGCTGGCCGAATCGTTCATCACCATCGACCGTCGCGGTGAAATGTGGCTTGAGGGAGCCAACATTCCTGAATATCTCAATGGTACGTGGAACAATCATGCCCCTAAGCGCAAGCGTAAGCTGCTACTTCATGCGGCGCAGATCGACAAGCTGGCACGTCAAAGCCAAGCTAAAGGTTTCACCATCATTCCGCTGAGCCTGTATTTCAAGGATGGCCGCGTCAAGGCGGAAATCGCGTTGGCCCGAGGCAAGAAGGAATTCGACAAGCGTCAGGCGTTGCGCGAGGAACAAGACAAGCGTGAGGCGTTGCGTGCCATGCGCTATGCCAACAAGCAAGTGCGATAAGTCGAAACCGGAAAATTTCCGGTTTCACATACTGACATAAAGCGGCGGTCGTAATATTTTTGTAGCTTGACTTCTCTAGTGTATGGTTCGGATTCGGTCGAATAGACCGAGCGAGACATAGGAGAAGGATATGGAAGCGAAGAAAAGTCTGAAGGCGGCTGCCGCGTGCGTGCTGAGCGTTGCGATGTTGTTTGCTGGAGCGGCATGCGGCACCAGTGATGGAAGCGACGATGCGGCTTCGTCCAATAGCGGTTCGAAATCGAACGAACTGACGGGGTACGATGTTTCGTCGGTGCAGAAAGACGATGACATCGCCAAACTGTTGCCCGACTATGTGACGAAGGACGGCAAGCTCACCATCGGCATGGACACGTCGTACGCTCCTGCGGAATTCCTTGCGGAGGACGGCAAGACCCCGGTCGGCTTCGATGTCGATATCGCCAAGGCTTTGGCACAGGTGTTCGGTCTTGAAGCGGATCCTGAGACCGCGAATTTCGATTCGATCATTCCGTCGGTCGGATCCAAGTACGATATCGGCATTTCGTCGTTCACCGTGACCAAGGAACGTTTGGATGCGGTTGATTTCGTAAGCCATTTCGATGCCGGATCGGCATGGGCCGTGAAGAAGGGCAATCCGAACAAGATCGACACGTCCGATCTGTGCGGCAAGAAGGTGGCCGTGCAGACCGCCACCATGCAGGAGACCGAAGCCAACAAGATGGCCAAGCAATGCGAGGCCGACGGCAAGGATAAGCTTGAAGTGATCTCCAGCAAGCTGCAGACCGATGTGACCACGAACGTTGTCACCGGCAAGGCTGACGTGTTCTATGCCGATTCGCCGGTCGCGGGCTATGCCATCGCGCAAACCGATGGACAGCTGGAAACGCTTGGCAAGGTCGAGGGCGTCGCTCCGGAAGGCATCGTCATCAAGAAAGGCGACAGCCAGATGGATGAGGCCGTGCAGAAGGCCGTGCAGAAGCTCATTGACGACGGTACGTATCTGAAGATCCTCAAGTATTGGGGCGTCGAGGACGGTGCCATCAAAACGCCGGAAATCAATACGCCGGGCGCCGAATGATTCCATGATTGAACCGTCTGCGGATCAGACGGTTTCAAGAATCGCATAGCTTGCGATATGCCGGAAACAAAGCGGGTTTTGATCATATTGTGATATGACAAAACCCGCTTTTTCGTAGGGAAAAACGGCATGTCAAATAGAGTTTGCGTACTATTAACGCGGCCGTAGCAATCGTTTTTATGGTGCGTGCAGAACTTCGGTTCGGCCGTTTTCATACGGTCGGGAATGAAGAGATGATTCGCGATGGCTTTCAATAATCTGAGGAAACTCACTGTTTTGCGCTAAGCGCCGCCATGATCGTTTCGTTGGGTGCGTGCGGCACATCGGAAAAGTCCGATTCCACGGCTTCCGGTGATTCCAAGTCGTCGTCGAACGTCACCGGTTATGACGTTTCCGGTGTGACGAAGGATGCTGATATAGCCGCAATGCTGCCGGAATCAGTCACCAAGGACGGCAAGCCCACCATCGGCATGGACACGTCGTACGCTCCCGCGGAATTCCTTGCGGAGGACGGCAAGACCCCGGTCGGCTTCGATGTCGATATCGCCAAGGCGCTCGCCAATATGTTAGGTCTTGAGGCCGTGCCGCAAACCGAAGGCACGTTGGAAGCCCTTGGCGAGGATATCGGCGTGACCAAGGAGGCAGTGGCCATCAAGAAGGGCGATTCCGATACAGCCAAGGCGGTGCAGGCCGCACTGCAGAAGCTCATGGATGACGGCACGTATATGAAGATCCTCAAGCATTGGGGCGTGGAGACCGGAGCGGTCGACAAAGCCGAAATCAATCCGACCGACCTCGGCTGAACGATCAAACGTAAGGCAGGTATCGTACGCGGTGATACTGTGATGCCGATATGACGGAAGGCATGCGGACCGAATCCGCGTGTCTTCCGTTTTTCGTATATGGATTTTCCGTGATTCGATGATCTTCATTGCGTGATTCTTGGCTGGTGCGTAGGTTTTGCGCAACGTAACGTACATGTAGCATTGCGCTCTTATCGTGCCTATTTGAGATACTGAGGTTCTCTGCAATCGAATGGCGTTGAGATCTCGGTATGGCAATGAAGAGATAAGAAGAAGGATATGCGTATCATGTCTTTGAAGATCAAGTCCGTTGTGGCGCTTGCGCTGAGCGCGGCGATGTTGTTTTCCGCTGCCGCTTGCGGCACCTCCGATGCTTCCAAGTCCGGCGATTCGTCGGATTCGTCGAACACTACCACCGGTTACGATGTCAGCACCATTGAAAAAGATGACGAGCTGGCCAAGCTGGTTTCGTCCAGCGATCTGGTGAAGGACGGCGAGCTTTCCGCCGGTATGGAGCTTTCGTACGCTCCGGCTGAATTCTATGCCGAAGACGGTAAGACTCCGGTCGGCTATGATATCGACATGACCAAGGCCATCGCCAAGACGCTTGGTTTGAAGCCGAACATCGTGTCTTCCATGTTCGACACCATCATTCCTTCCATTGGCTCCAAGTATGATCTGGGCATCACCGCCATGACCATCACCGAAGAGCGTATGCAGTCCGTGGATTTCGTGAGCTACTACCGTGCGGGTTCCACGTGGGCCGTGCAGAAGGGCAATCCGAAGAAGCTCGACACTTCCGACATGTGTGGCGCGAAGATCGCGGTGCAGACCGGCACCGTGCAGGAAGAGGAGGCCAACACCATCGCCAAAGGCTGCGAGGCCGACAACAAGGCCGAAGTGATGTCGTACAAGCGTCAGGCCGAAGCGGCCACTGCAGTGGCTACGGGCAAGGCCGATGCGTTCTATGCCGATTCGCCGGTCGCCGGTTATGCCATCTCCCAGACCGACGGACAGCTTGAGGCCTTGGGTGACGTCGAAGGCGTGGCCAAGCAGGGCATCGCTGTCAAGAAGGGCAACACCCAGCTTGCTGAAGCCGTGCAGAAGGCCGTACAGAAGCTGATGGACGATGGCACGTATATGAAGATCCTCAAGCATTGGGGTGTGGAATCCGGTGCTCTGGACAAGGCTGAGATCAACCCGACCGATCTCAACTGATCTCATCTCCACTATTTTCATCAACAACGAAGGAACTGAAGCATCATGGCGAAAAAACAGATCGACGGCGACGGCCTCGATATTCCGAATCGCATCAAAGCGCTGCCGGTTAAGCGTACGGGCCCGATTGTGGCGGCGGTCATCGTTGCTCTGCTCGCCGCCATGCTGCTGCAGGGCCTGATCACCAATCCGCGTTTCGAATGGAATGTGGTTGGGAAGTACCTGTTCAATGAGAATGTGCTTGAAGGCATCAAATACACGCTGCTGCTGACGGTCATCTCCATGGTCATCGCGATTGTTCTGGCAGTGATTCTGGCCGTGATGCGCAAGTCCATCAATCCGGTGCTGCGTGGCGTGAGCTGGTTCTACATTTGGTTCTTCCGTGGCACCCCTGTGTATACGCAGCTGGTGTTCTGGGGTCTGTTCGCCGTATTGGTGCCCCGCATCGGTGTGGGCATTCCTTTCACGTCCATTGAATTCTGGAGCATTGACTCGCAGTCCGTCATTACCGCGTTCAACGCGGCATGGCTGGGTCTCGCGCTGAACGAAGCGGCATATCTGGCCGAAATCGTGCGTGCGGGTCTTGAAGCCGTCGATCCAGGTCAGACCGAAGCGGCCAAGGCGCTGGGTATGAAGCGTTCCATGATCATGCGTCGCGTGGTGCTTCCTCAGGCCATGCGCATCATCATTCCGCCGACCGGCAATGAGTTCATCGGCATGTTGAAGACCACCTCGCTGGTCAACGCCGTGCCGTTCACGCTGGAACTGCAGTTCGCCACCACCGCAATCGCAACCCGACTGTACAAGCCGATTCCGCTGCTGATCGTGGCCTGCATCTGGTATTTGGTGATCACCTCCATCCTGATGGTGCTGCAGTCTCGTCTGGAGAAGCATTTCGGCAAGGGCTTCGATGCACGACCGGCCGGCGCGCGCGGCAAGCAGCCGCCGCTGCCGGGTAAAACCGAAGGCGAACCGAAAGACGATATCGCCAAGCAGAACGAGGCAACGTTCGCGGGCATGACCGCGTGAGGGGAGTGAGCAATGACTGAACCAACCACCAACGGTGTTGTTCCCGCAGTGAAGGCCACGCAGGTGCATAAGGCTTTCGGTAGCCTGCACGTGCTCAAGGGCGTCGATATGACGGTTATGCCCGGCTCGGTGACGGTGATTCTGGGACCTTCCGGTTCCGGAAAATCCACGTTCCTGCGCCTGATCAATCAGTTGGAAACGCTGACCGGCGGCGAAATCGACGTCGACGGCGAAATGATCGGCTACAAGTACGTCGATAAGGACGGCAAGCAGGTGCTGCAGACCCTGAACGACAAGGAAGTGGCCGAGCAGCGTTCCAAACTGGGCATGGTATTCCAGAGGTTCAACCTGTTCCCGCACATGACGGCGCTCGAAAATGTGATGGAAGCGCCGGTCCACGTCAAGCACATGGATAAAAAGGAAGCCCGCAAGCTTGCCATCGAAGAACTGAATCGCGTGGGCATGGGCGATCGCCTCGATCACTATCCGGCACAGCTTTCCGGTGGCCAGCAGCAGCGCGTGGCCATCGCCCGTGCGCTTGCCATGAAGCCGGAAATCATGCTGTTCGACGAGCCGACCTCCGCACTCGATCCGGAATTGGTGGGCGAAGTGCTGAACGTCATGCTGTCTTTGGCGAAAGAAGGCATGACCATGGTGGTTGTCACCCACGAAATAGGCTTCGCGCGCGAAGTCGCCGATCAGATCGTATTCATGGACGGCGGTGTTGTTGTGGAACAGGGCGGTCCTGAAATCATTGACAATCCGCAGGAACCACGATTCAAGGACTTCCTGCAGCACGTGCTGTAAATCGCCGTAAGCGTAATCGTAAGAGTCAGACATCTCTTCATTTCAAGAATTGCGATCAAGAGAATGGCTGAAGAAAATCCCCATGTTGAAAACTGTCGGCATGGGGATTTTTGTGTCCATATATCAAAGGTTCGGCGCGATGGAGCGGTTTCGTTTCGAAAATGACACCATTACCCGATAAGCTGAGGTGTTATGTGTGGAATCGTAGGATATGCAGGAAATGTGGAAACCGCGTGCGGCAAGCCGTTGGAAGTGTGCCTCCAAGGCCTACAACGTTTGGAATACCGCGGGTATGATTCGGCCGGTGTGGCGCTGACCGCGCCCGGCATGGACCATGTGGAAGTGCGTAAGAAGGCGGGGCGTCTCGCCAATCTGATCGAAGACGTGGAACGCAATCCAATGCCGATGGCCACCGTGGGCATCGGACACACCCGTTGGGCCACCAACGGCGTGCCGAATGACATCAACGCGCATCCGCATACTTCGCGTGACGGCAAGGTCGCCATCATTCATAATGGCATCATCGAAAACGCCTCCCAACTTCGTCTTGATCTGCAGACGGAAGGTTACCGTTTCTCATCGGAAACCGATACGGAGGTCGCGGCGAAACTGCTGGGCAAAATCAGCGAGAAAATCGTTGAGGAAACCGGCAAGCCTGACCTGTTTAAGGCCGTGCGACGCTTGGCGCGCATGCTGGAAGGCGCGTTCACGATTCTCGCCACCGACTGCCGTCAGCCGGGTATCGTGGTCGGTGCCCGCCATGATTCGCCGCTGGTGGTTGGTCTTGGCGAAGGTGAGAATTTCCTCGGTTCCGATGTGGCCGCGTTCGTGGCCTACACGAAGCGTGCCATGGAAATCGACCAGGATCAGGCCGTGATGGTGTCCGCCGATAAGGTCGTGGTGTCTGATTTCATGGGCAACATCGTGGCCGATCCGAAGACCTACACCGTGGATTGGGACGCTTCCGCGGCCGAAAAGGGCGGTTGGGACTCCTTCATGGACAAGGAGATCCATGAAGGGCCGGCGGCGGTGCAGCGCACGCTGTTGGGACGTCTCGGCAAGGACGGCAATCTCAATCTTGACGAGGTTCGCATCGACGAGCATGATTTCAAGGCGATTGACAAGATTATCGTCATCGCCTGCGGTACCGCCGCCTATGCGGGCATGGTGGCCAAGTACGCCATCGAGCATTGGGTGCGTATTCCGGTGGAAGTGGAGCTTGCCCACGAATTCCGCTATCGTGATCCGATTCTCACCCCGCGCACGTTGGTGGTGGCCATTTCGCAGTCTGGTGAAACCATGGACACGCTGATGGCATTGCGCCACGCGCGCGAGCAGGGTTCGAAGGTGCTGGCCATCTGCAACACGCAGGGCGCGTCCATTCCACGTGAATCCGACGCGGTGCTGTACACGCACGCTGGTCCGGAAGTGGCGGTCGCCTCCACCAAGGCGTTCGTGGCGCAGATTACTGCCGCCTACGTGCTTGGCTTGTATTTGGCGCAGGTCAAGGGTGCAATGTTCCGTGACGAGATCGCGCAGGCGTTGGATTCCCTCAAAGACATGCCTCGCAAGATCCAGTGGGTTCTTGACACGCAGGCCAAGACCGTG
The DNA here is from genome assembly GCF_040095915.1 of Bifidobacterium hominis. Classification (NCBI taxonomy): domain Bacteria; kingdom Bacillati; phylum Actinomycetota; class Actinomycetes; order Bifidobacteriales; family Bifidobacteriaceae; genus Bifidobacterium; species Bifidobacterium hominis. Next base: position 321,903 of record NZ_JBBMFR010000001.1, read on the forward strand.
CATGATGCTGCCGCACAGATGGTCGATGCGAGGTCCTTCCTGTTCCTGGGTCGTCATGTCGGCTACCCGGTTGCGATGGAAGGCGCGTTGAAATTGAAGGAAATCGCCTACACCTTCACCGAAGGCTTCGCGGCCGGCGAGCTCAAGCACGGTCCGATCGCATTGGTGGATGAAGGCGAACCGGTAGTGTTCATCGTGCCGCCGGCACGTGGCCGCAATGTGCTGCACGCCAAGGTTATTTCCGGTATCGAAGAGGTCAAGGCCCGTGGCGCGTACATTATCGCCGTGGCCGAAGAGAACGATCCCGATGTTGAACGCTATGCGGACGTGGTGTTCTGGCGTCCGGCCTGCCCGACGCTGATGAGCCCGCTGGTGGATGTGGTGCCGCTTCAGCTATTCGCCATGGACATGGCCAAGCTGAAGAATTACGACGTTGACAAGCCTCGTAATCTCGCCAAGTCCGTCACCGTGGAGTAATCGTTCATACGATGCGTCAACAGCGTCAGCAGAAGAGGCATCGTTACGTTCTTGAAGAGCCTCATATTCCGTTCGAATATGGGGTTCTTTACGAGAACGATGCAATTATCGTGGTTGACAAACCGCATTTTCTCGCCACCACACCGCGTGGCATGTGGTATCGCGAAACCGCGTTGATCCGACTTCGGGAACAGTATGGCGAACCTGATATTGTTCCCGCGCACCGTTTGGACCGACTTACCGCAGGCATCGTCGTATTTGTGCGCAAACCGGAATTGCGTGGCGCTTACCAAATGCTGTTCCAAAATCGCAAAACCATAAAAACCTATGAATGTTTGGCGCCACTTGCCCCCGATCGGCATCCGCAATATGGAACAATCGTAAGAATCGACAGGCATCAACCATTTCCGGCAATCCGAGCATCGCATATTTGCAAGGATCGCGGGCGACTTCAGGCGTACGAAATTCCGGAAACCGTCAATGCGCAAACGTTGATTGAGCGGGGAGGCACGGTACGTTGCATCGACGGCAAAGCATACGTGAATTATGTGCTGCACCCGAAAACCGGCAAAACGCACCAGTTGCGTGTGCATATGAATTCGTTGGGATTGCCGATTTTGGGCGATGATTTCTATCCGAATATTGTGCAGCGTTCTTACGATGATTTCTCGCAGCCGTTGGAATTGGTGGCTCGTGAGTTGCGTTTCGACGATCCGGTGACAGGGGAGCCTCGTACATTCGTTTCGAAAGTGCCGCTTGGCTGATTAACAGTCTGATCAGCAGGTATTGCTCGCTGAATAAAGATATATAAAAACCGTTTATCGATATACTGATATTTGATCGCATCGCTATGGCGTGTTGAAGTTGCGTGTCCCTATAATTGGACATTTCACATTTCGTGTTACCGAGCGTGATTAGGATGTGCTCTTGTTGTGTTGGCTGGTAAAGGCAAGCCGGCTGGAAAGAACGAGAGAGAATATGAACCATATTTCGAAAGCGCTTCGTGGCGTTGCCGACAAGTACAACGGCGTGTCACTGATTATCCGCATTATCGTCGGTCTTATCGCGGGTACCGCACTGGCATTGGTCGTGCCGCATATGGCGTGGATCGGCGAATTCGGCACCCTGTTCGTAAGCGCATTGAAGGCCGTCGCTCCGATTCTGGTGTTTGTACTGGTTGCAAGCGCTCTGGCTCAGGGTAATTCCAAGCTTGATAGCCGTTTCGGTACGGTGCTTTTCCTGTATCTGTTCACCACGTTCCTGTCCGCCGTAGTGGCGGTGCTGACGTCTCGCATGTTCCCGCAGACCATATCGTTGGGCGATGCCGCTGACGCCGATGTGGTGCCGCAGGGCTTGAGCGAGGTTGTGCAGACGTTGCTGACCAATATTGTGGCCAATCCGATTCAGGCCATGATCGACGGCAACTACATCTGCATTCTGATGTGGGCTTGCCTGTTCGGTCTTGCCATGAAGGGTATTGCCAATGAAAGCTCCAAGGCGTTCCTTGCCAATGTGGCCGATGGCGTGTCTCAGGTGATTCGTTGGGTCATCAATCTCGCCCCGTTCGGCATTATGGGCTTGGTGTTCACCAGCGTTTCCGAAAACGGCTTGGCGGCCTTCACCGAGTACGGTAGCCTCCTGCTCCTGCTCGTCGGCACCATGCTGCTGATGGTGCTCGTGTTCGGCCCGCTGGTCATTTTCCTGTACCTGCATCGCAACCCGTATCCGCTGGTGTACCGCTGCTTCAAGGAATCCGGCCTGACCGCATTCTTCACTCGTTCCTCCGCGGCGAACATTCCGGTCAACATGCAGCTGTGCGAGAAGCTTGGTCTTGATAAAGATATGTATTCCGTGTCCATTCCGTTGGGCGCAACCATCAACATGAACGGTGCCGCCATCACCATCACCATCATGGCCATGGCTGCCGCCAATACGATGGGCATTCAGATTTCGTTGCCGGCCGCCATTCTGCTGTCTGTGGTGTCGGCGCTCGGCGCATGCGGCGCTTCCGGTGTGGCCGGTGGCTCGCTGCTGCTTATTCCAATGGCCTGCTCGCTGTTCGGCATCAGCAATGACATCGCCATGCAGGTGGTGGGTGTCGGCTTCATCATCGGTGTTATTCAGGATTCCGTGGAGACCTGCCTGAACTCCGCTTCCGACGTGGAGTTTGCGGCGACCGCCGAATATCATGCTTGGCTCAAGCAGGGCCGTCAGCTTCCTGCGTTCATGTATTCCAAGAAGGAACGCCAGCAGCTCGGCATCGAAGCCTGATTTCACCCGATTTCAGCTTTTCGTTCAATCTAGAAGGCGTCTCTCCCACGCGGTTCACCTACGCTGGAGAGACGCCTTTTTCGTATTGGCTGATTTGATTGATTGCGTTGATTAAAGTCGCGAGATATTGCGATTAGTCGAGTTTTGCCACGGATCCGCGGTCGATGAATTCGGGGGTGATAAGTTTCTTGATTCCAGAAGGCACTTTTTTGCCATTGCATTGTTGCTCGATCATGGAAAAAGCCTCTTTCCCCACAGTTCTGAGCTTGAGACGTACGGTGGTCAGTTCAAGACGGGGCACAACGCCGCGGAGTGAATCGTCCACACCGATGATGCTGACATCTTCGGGAACGCGCTTTCCGGCTGTCCTCAGGCCAAGCATGGCACCGTATGCCATTTGATCGTTGCCTGCGAAAATTGCGGTGCAATCCTTTTCGTGGGCCAAGGCCAATCCGGCTTGGTAGCCGCTATCTGCTTCCCAGTCGCCGTAATACATGGGTGGTGTGGGAATGCCGACTTGCGCTAATGCGTCGCGCCACCCTCTGATGCGGCTCTGTGCTGCGCGTGAAACGGTGGGGCCTGCGATGTGGTACACAGTTTTATGCCCCTTCGACAGGAAAAAGTCCACGGCTGCAGTGGCGCAACCATACGAGTCCGAATCGATGGTAGGGCAGTGGTTTGCCGGTTCCTCGCAAATAAGCACTACCGGTAGGTTGTCGGATGGCTTGAACTGGTTGAAGTCGGTGAAATCGCGTTCCATAATCACGATTGCACCATCGAGGGGGAGGCCTTCCACAAGTTTCAGTGCGCCGGCGAGTGACTGATCCTGCAGGTTATCCAAGGGGCGAATGGTGATGGAATAGCCGCTATTCGCGGCCGCTGTAGTGATGCCTTCGAGGATACGTGAGTTCCCGTAGGCCGACATGTGCGAAAGCAGTACACCAACATTGTTGAAATGTCCGCTTTTCAAAGCACGTGCCGCATAATTCGGCCTGTATCCGAGATGCTCCATGGCTGCCTCGACCTTAAGTTTCGTCGCTGGGCGTACGGCATCGCTCCCATTAGCCACTCGGGAAACGGTCTGCGGTGAAACCCCTGCTTCCCTAGCGACGTCTTGCAGCGAGACTGAGTTGCGTGCCATGTGTATCTACCTTCCGAACGAAAATGCGTACTGTGCTTAACTTTACATGCTTACTTCTGTATTGTTTTCGTCACCATGCAATTTGTTCGATGCAGTGAATATGTGGTCTAGAATGTGCGAAAAGTAGACACTTTTGGAATATAGTGTTATTATGATAACGCAAACATTTGGAAGGAGCTGTTTTACGGGGGTGTAAATTGCCCTGTGAAATGGTATTGCCTCGAAGGAGAGGAATGATGTCAGCAACGGAAGTTGTTGCCAATATGCCACTGCATTCGGCAACCGTGCGTGTCAATAAACACAAGGCGGATTGGCGTGGTTGGAAGTTCATGTGGCCGTTCGCGTTGGTGTTCGTGTTCGTGTTCGTGATCCCGATCCTGTACGCGGTCTACATCAGCTTCTTCCAGAAGCAGATGATCGGCGGCACGAAGTTCGTGGGAATCAGCAACTACATTCGTCTGTTCCACGACCAGCAGTTCTGGAGCTCAGTCGGCAGGGTCGCGCTGTTCACCTGCGTGCAGGTGCCGATCATGCTGTTCCTGTCGGCGGCGATGGCTTTGGCTTTGGATTCCATGAAGCTGCACGGCGCGAAGTTCTTCCGCATCACCACGTTCCTGCCGTACGCGGTGCCGGCCGTGGT
>NZ_JBBMFR010000020.1:0-521 GCF_040095915.1 Bifidobacterium hominis
ATACTTACGCTGATGAAGGGTGATGAGGGAGTCCAGACGGGAGAAAAATGCTGAAATAACATACTGCTCTTCACGGCTGGGGAATGTGACCATCCCTTTCAAAGCGTTCTCCGCAGTAACCTTCATATCATTCTTTGCTCCCTTATTAACTAAGGGATGCATGTAATTATTCATCCGCTCATGCTGCTCAAAATATACTTGAATGAAATTGGCATAAACATTATCCCGCGGATGATAAATCGCGTACAGAGTTGAGACTATGCCCGGAATCCCCTTATTTACTTTGATAATCCCATATGGATTAGAGTTCAACGGGGACTTCGTATATACGACATCTCCGGTATTAACGACTCCATAATTCGAAACAGACGCTCCGGCAAATGAACGTCCTTGGAAGGTAATCTGATTTACCACGCCATACTCTCCAGAGACAGATAGGACGTCTTCCTTCCCGAATTTACCGTCAACATTTTTAGTAGTTGAAACAACGACGTAGTTTTCCAGCTTACGCTGTTCCCAAG